>CAZOHW010000210.1:0-7399 GCA_964579525.1 uncultured Nitrospira sp.
CAACAGGGATGGGCCGCAAGCGGTCGGCGCGAAGCTTTGACGTTGTGGCTCATTTGACTTATTCTGGCTGAAATCCATTGAGCTTGAACAGGCTGGGAAGCCGGAAATAGGCAGTTTTTCCATATGCGGCCTCGCAGCCTCAGGCACCTCGATATAAAACACCGCAGCATTGGTCAAGATGAGATTCTGACTCTTCACCTTGTTGATGTAAATCACTGAGCCGTAAAAACTGTGACATTCTGAAAAGAGCAGGGCTTGATTGAAATGCCATTTAGGACTAATACTTGAGCCAATCTAGCATCGCACATTTGGGAGGAGTCTCCATGAGCGACGACCCCAACAGACTCATTGAACTGAGCGACGAGGAAATAGGCTTACTGGTAGAGAGAAAGGCTACTTGCCCCTTTATCGGTAGCGCCATAGCCCAGGGAAAACTCCCTGTGCGAAACGACGCAAAGGACCCGCTTGCCAGTATCGAAGATGTGAGAAGGCTGGGCAATACCGGAGGTGGGGATCTTGGGGACTTGCTTGTGCTGTTTGCGAGCGGCAATCATGCGTTCATGAAGAGTGACTCCGGCAGACTGGACAAGTCTGTACCGAGTGGCTTGTTTTCACTAGAGTTCCCTGGCTCACAGGGGTCTCATCCAGGCCACAGTGGCATTCTCCAAGGTGATCCTGAGAGACCAGGTTCAGGAAGATTGAGTGAGGCGGATTTTGCTCGACTCACAAGCCGAGCCCTGGATGGTTGGGTCAAACGGTCCGACGTAGGACGCTTCATCGCGGAAAATCTGCTCAAGGATCCAAAATCCAAGGTGTTTGGGAAAAATACCGCTGCTCTGCTAGCGAGTGACTTAGTCGAATTCGTGGAAACTACCGGTTCAGCCTTGATGAGCAAGCTGTTTGGTTCCGATGAAGCTGCCAGTACGGCTCATCGTGAGACTGAGGAGAAATTCACCAAGCTTGCTGGTGAAGACAATCTTGTCGGATCCGCCGGGGAGTTTGGCCTGCTCTTCGCCTTCCTTGCCAACAAACCCGGCGCAAAGAATGTTGAGGGAGAGCCTGCGGTCGCCGTACAGGACCTAAAGGCCATGTTTATGGACAAGCACTTACCCGACGGGTGGGAAACCTGGAAGAAATCGCGAATCGATTGGGTAAAACACACTACCAGTTTACTGCTTAGTGCGGGCAAGGAATACCGGGCTCTCAAGCGAACTCAATGATTCACTCCTGCTATCGGAGGAATCGTTTCCTCCCAAACATGAGGCTGAACAGACTCGGCGTGTAGTTGAGCACGAAGATGTGTTTCAGTGTGTGAAGTATATTCACCTCGGTAGACGAACGGCGCAATCTATCGGTCCTATACTCCTTCCCATTGAAGTATATACATGTCGGCTCGCCTGATTTGACCTTCCAGATTTTAATCCACGGTGGTTTTTCGTGCTCCCTCATTAACCATTCTTGGTTGGGCTGCGGTTCCTTCATGCATCGCATTCACGTTGAGAGAACAAGCTAGACTCAATGTACATAATTCAGTACACTCTGGTGCAGGAGGTACTGCCATGACGAAAGTTGTATCTGTATCCTATGTGAGAGCTCACTTGCCTGAAATGGTTGCATCGCTTCGCAAGAAGAAACGAGGGCGAATCATCATCACTCGAAATGGGGCAGCCTCGGCCGTCCTCTTGTCTCCTGAAGAACTTGAGACGCTGGAGATTCTAGCTGACAAGAAGCTGATGCTCTCTCTCCTGAAAGCAGAGGAGGATGAAAGGGCTCAACGTTTGGTTGAGCACGAGGATGTTTTTAAGTGACGCATCGTGTTCTCTACACAGAAGAGGCTGCGCGTCGAATTGATAAGCTGGATAAGACAGTCAAGAGTCGTATTGGAAAGGCGATCATTAGACTTTCTGAAAATCCAGAACTTGGTAAGCGTCTAACAGGCCTGTTGAGTGATCGCTGGTCGTACAGAGTTGGAGACTGGCGGATTCTGTACAAGATCAAAAATAAGGAACTGGTGATTTTAGTTCTCACGGTTGGACACAGGCGCGATGTATATGAATCATGACGGGGGAACGTAAACGGATAACCTCTTCCCTTTATTTGCACTCCTTCCCATTGAAGTACATACAAGTCGATTCGCCGGATTTGACCTTCCAGGTTTTGATCAGTGGTAGTTTGTCCTCACCTCGCATCTCCACGAGAAAATCCACGAGGCCGGAAATAGGTAGTTTCTCCATATGGGGCTTCGCAGCTTCAGGCACCTCAATATAAAACACGGCGGCACTTGTTGAGATGAGGATCTGACCCTTCTCCTTGTCGATATGGATCACGGGACTGTAAAAACTACGATCCTCGGCAAAGGCTGGTACTGCTACCAAGGTGAGCAGCCATAAGAACAGCAAGAGGCTGTATTGCAATACCTTCATACGCCATGCTCCTCAATTAAGTGCTAGAGGAACATTAGTATATTCCGAGATGGATGTGAATTGGAAAATTCAGGTTAGGGGATGACGACGTCGGCAGGAGTGACGCGACCGGATTTAATCCAGTAGGTCTTCACATCCGGTTCTGCATTCATGAGCGAGACCAGAAGATAAGCAGGAAGGGGTAGATTGATCTTGGGCCAAATCTCTTGGTAGTCGGTCGCGATTTTGATGTCAGTGACCGAGGGGCGGGCCGGATCATGTGGGTGGGAATGGTAGACGACTTGGAGATCGAGTCCGTTGCTGCGCATGTCCTTCTTGGCCGTTGAGAAGTCCTGCATATCCATCACGAAGGCAATCTCCGCTCGTTCTTCAGGAGAGAGCCGTTCAAGATGTGCAGCCTTGGCTGAATCAAACGACGAGAGGTTCTGCGCGCCCTCCATCGCGACGATATTCTTAATGCGATAGAGCCGGCTGACAACGCCGTTGGTCCCAGCTAAGAGCCCGCAACATTCGTACGGAGTCAGTTCCTTCGCATGGGCAATGATGTCGTCTAGGATCTGTCGAGGAATGATGAGGTCTGCCACTCTACGCTCTAGGTTGAGGTTAAGGTCGAGGGTCAAGCAGGGATGCCTTACTCTTTCTTTTGGTCTGAACCTGATCCTTAGCCTTCCCGTATTTAAATCGTGCAGCTGACCGTGTAGTCCATGTTCAAATCTTTGATCTTCGGATTGGGACCGCACAAAGGACAAGCTGGGTCTTTGGGGCGACCGACTTTTCTGAACTTCATCTCGAGCGCGTCGTAAATTACCAGCTTATCTGCGATCGTTTCACCGATACCGAGGATTTCTTTAATTGCTTCAGATGCCTGGAGAACTCCCATTGTGCCAGCCAAGACACCGAGGACACCGGCCTCCTGACAATTGGGGACCAGTCCAGCCGGAGGAGGTTCCGGATAGAGACACCGATAGCAGGGATAGCCTTGGTGCGGCTTGATCGCCGTCAGTTGCCCCTCAAATCGAAACATGCTGGCAGAGATGAGCGTTTTCTTGGAGAAGAAACAGGCGTCGTTCACTAGGAATCGTGTCGTGAAATTATCTGAGCCATCAAGCACGATGTCATACTGGGAAATGAGCGGAATAATATTGTCCGCATCGACCAGTTGGTGGTAGGCATTGATGATAATTTCTGAATTAATGGCCGATAACGTCTTCTTGCCTGATTCAACTTTTGGCTGCCCAAGTGTGGCGGTCGAGTGCATGATCTGGCGTTGAAGATTCGAGAGATCGACCACATCGCCATCAACAAGACCGATCGTGCCGATACCTGCCGCCGCGAGATAGAGACCAGCCGGAGAGCCGAGGCCACCTGCACCAATAAGCAGAACCTTCGCTCGCTTCAGCTTGAGTTGACCTTTGCCACCGACATCCTGAAGAATGATGTGGCGGCTGTAGCGTTGTATTTCTGATTCAGAGAGATCCATTATTCGATTCCGTTAGGTGTGAGGGGTAAAGGGGTAAAGTGTGTACAGACATTCCAGTTCCCTCGTACACCGTCGCCTTACCCCTTACGACTCACTCTTTACCATTCACCTATCATTATTCTACTACGTTGAGTTCAATCGGATCGACGACACAACCCTTCTTGCGAAGGCCTTCGATCGCGCGCTCAATTTCTGCCGTCTCGCCCGAGAGTTCAACATCCGCCCACCCCGTGGTATCCCGAACATCTGCGCGCCTGACATCGGTCACAACATTATATTCTCGCCCGATCTGATAGATAATGGGTTGCCGAATCTTATCTTCCGGAAAACGAATATGGAATCGCAAGTGTGACATGGCTAGCCTCCCGCGATCGCTGGTACGATCGAGACTTCGTCGCCGGTTTTCAATGCGGTGTCCTTGCCCTTGAGAAATCGGATGTCTTCTTCATTCACGTAAATATTGACGAACCGACGCAGTTCACCGCTGTCGTCGCAGAGACGCGCCTTGATACCAGGATAGGATGTTTCCAATGTGTTGACCAAGTCCGTAATGGAACCAGCCGCTACGTCGACTTCGCCTTGATTTTTTGTCAATGGTCTCAGAGGAGTTGGAATACGTACTTTAATCATGCGTCACCACCACCATTTTTCCCAAGCTTAAAGGTTTTCTCGAATGCCACCAGGCTCGGTTGAATACGGGTCGGCCGTCCGACGGCATCAATGACGGCCTCCTGAGTCTTCAATCCGTTGCCTGTGATGTAGGCGACAGTCACCTCGTTCTTCTTGATGATCCCTTGCTTGACCAGCTTCTTGAGGACACCGATCGTGACACCACCTGCTGTTTCCGCAAAAATGCCTTCGGTTTGAGCCAGCAGCTGGATGCCTTCTACCACTTCTTCGTCGGTCACCATGTCCATGGCACCTGTGCTCTCGGCTGTGGCCTTCAGCGCGTAATAGCCGTCCGCTGGGTTTCCGATCGCCAGCGACTTGGCGATGGTCTTTGGTTTGACTGGCTTGAAGAAATCACGGCCGGCTTTAAAGGCTGTCGAAATCGGGGAGCAGCCTTCCGCCTGAGCGCCATTGATTTTCGTGCGCACGTCATCGATGAGTCCCACGTACTTCATTTCATGCAGCCCTTTCCAGATCTTCGTGAGCAACGATCCGGAGGCCATGGGAATCACGACTTGATCAGGGGTCTTCCATCCCAATTGTTCAACGGTTTCAAACGCCAGCGTTTTTGAGCCTTCGGCATAGTAGGGGCGAATATTGATATTCACAAACGCCCAACCATGCTCACCTGCAATTTCGCTGCAGAGGCGATTGACGTCATCGTAATTTCCTTCGACCTCCACCACATGAGGCTTGTAGATCAAGTTCCCCAACACCTTGGCTGCTTCAAGATCGCCGGGGATAAAGACATAGCAATGGAGATTGGCAGCGGCTGCATGGGCGGAGACAGAGTTGGCCAGGTTGCCAGTTGAGGCACAGGCAACGGTTTCAAACCCAAGCTCACGCGCACGTGTCAAGGCGACGGAGACGACGCGATCTTTAAACGACAGAGTCGGGTGATTGACCGTGTCGTTCTTAATGTAAAGCTCGTCGAGTCCGAGGTATGCACCCAAGTTTTTCGCGCGAACCAGTGGGGTATAGCCGGCATGCGGTCCCACGAAGTTCGTGCCTTCGACCGGCAGTAGGTCAAGATACCGCCACATACTGTGCGGCCCACTCTCGATCTTCTTCCGAGAGATCGCCTGTTTGATCTCATCGTAGTTGTACTTCACTTCGAGTGGCCCAAAACACATTTCACAGACGTGAATCGCTTTCGTCGGATATTCCTTGCCACACTCTCGGCAGACTAACGCCTTCATTTTACTCATGGTCGCACCACCTTCTTAAACACTATGCGGACGTACCGCACATCCGGCATAGGGATCCCCATCGTCGAATAGCTCTGTAATCGTTGGATGTTCTCCACACAGCGCGCAATTGGGGTTGCGGCGAACTTTGATTTCTCGAAATTGAGTTTTCCGTGCGTCGAAGTCGAGGAGGCGGTCGGTGAGCGGCCGTCCGATACCCAACACGAGTTTGAGTGCCTCCGTCGCTTGGATTGTTCCGATAACTCCTGCGAGCACTCCAATGACACCGGCTTCTTGGCAGGAAGCGACCAGGCCAGGCGGAGGAGGCGTTTTAAAGATGCATCGATAGCAGGCCGATTTCTTCGGGATAATCGTGGTCACACGTCCATCGAATCGAAGGATGCCACCATGGACCAATGGTTTCCCCGTGAAGAAGGAGGCGTCGTTGATCAAGAACTTTGCCGGAAAATTATCAACGCCGTCGATCACGACATCATAGTCGCCGAAGATCTTGAGGGCATTGCCGGCCGTGAGCCGTTCTTCGTACATCGACACGGACACGTCAGGATTCAGGGCGAGAATCTTTTCTTTTCCAGACAAGACTTTCGGTCGTCCGACATCAGGCGTATGGTGAAGAATTTGTCGTTGGAGATTTGTCAGGTCGACCACATCGCTGTCGATCAATCCAATCGTTCCGACTCCTGCCGCAGCCAGGTACAATGCAGCAGGGGAGCCCAACCCTCCCGCACCGACGAGAAGAATGCGAGCCTTGGCAATCTTCTTCTGCCCTTTGCCGCCGACCTCAGGCAAGAGAATATGCCGACTGTAGCGATTGATTTGTTCTTCGGTGAATTCCATCTCGAAAATCGGTTAGGGGTAAGTAGTAAGGTGTGAGGTGTGGAATGATCCAGAATGCTCCAAGTGCTCTCTCGCCTTACCCCTTACCACTCACTCCTCACGCTAGATGTTGAAATACTTTTCGATACTGATGTAGCGCTCACCGGTGTCGCACAGAATGGTGACGACGTTCTTGCCTGGGCCCAGTTCATCGGCGATTTTCTGGGCGGCAAATACATTAGCACCGGCAGAAATGCCGACCAAGAGTCCTTCTTTTTTCGAGAGCTGCTTGGCGGTCTGATAAGCCTCATCATCCGTCACGGTAATGACGCGGTCGAGAATCTTTCGATTGAGCACCTTGGGAATAAAGCCTGCTCCGATCCCTTGAATTTTATGCGGTCCGGGATCACCGCCGGACAGGACCGGCGACGTGGCCGGTTCGACGGCAACCACCTTGACCTGAGGGTTCTTTTCCTTGAAGACTTCACCACATCCCGTAATTGTTCCACCGGTTCCCACTGCGGCCACAAACGCATCGATCTTTCCGTCGAGTGCATCCCAAATCTCAGGGGCTGTCGTCATGCGATGCATCGCCGGATTTGCCCCATTCGAAAACTGATCGGGCATAAAGTACGACGGGTTTTGGGCCAAGATACTTTCCGCTTCTTTAATGGAGCCTTTCATCCCTTCCCAGGCCGGGGTCAGCACCAGCTGTGCACCGTAGGATGATAACAGGCTGGCCCGTTCCATACTCATGCTTTCCGGCATGACGAGGATCAATTTGTATCCACGAACGGCTGCCA
>CAZOHW010000211.1:0-7384 GCA_964579525.1 uncultured Nitrospira sp.
CCTGAATCTTTCCCTGGGCTGAACGTCGCATTCCCATTCCCGAGGAACGTAGTAAAGCTGTCCTTTTCTCCATTAATCACCAGCAAATCGATGTTGTGGTCGTTATTAAAGTCTCCAAAGCTCACGCCTAAGGGGCGATGCCCTGTAGGATAGTCTTTGGGATCACGAAATGAGCCGTCTCCATTGCCGACCCAAATGGAGACAGCGTTCGACATGGGCCCTCCATTCGTCACAACGAGATCAGGCTTCCCATCACGATTGAGATCAGACAAAGCCACGGATGTGGGCGTGTCTCCGTGTTCGTACTGAACACCATGCCGAAACTCTCCGGTCCCCTTCCCCAGAAAGACTTTCACCTTATCGTTCCGCAAGGCGACGACGAGATCGGTATGATGATCCCCATTCACATCATCGGCAGCGAGCCCGATCGGAGTGCGATGGACCGGATAATGTGGTCCTTCTTCAAACTTCCCGTCCCCGTGGCCGAGCAAAATGGCAATCTCGTCGCCGCCCGAACAAGCCAACGCCACATCCAGATGTCCATCTTCATTGAATTCACCCATCACAAGCGAACGGGGTTCCTGACAGACATGGAGCTGGACCTGATCTTTAAACGTACCGTCACCATTGCCCAAGAGAATCGAAAGGCTATTGCTGGAGATGTTGGTGGTGATCAAATCCGTGAACGAGTCATGATTGAGGTCGCCTGGAGTAATGGTCGTGGGATTTTTTCCCACCTTATAACTGGCAAAATAATAAAACAGATCCGGTGGGTTGTACGGTTCGGTTTTAGAACAAGCGAACAAACCGCTTAGCAAGAAGAGACACATCACCGTCGGAATAAGCACTGCCCGAATCATACACGGTTTCATAGGGATTGAAGCGCTCACCCAACCTCCTCTACGAATACTCAACAGAACCATATCCACCTAGCCATAAATTAGGAGGGCCCAGTATACAAAGACCTTCTTTCGCCCCGCAATCTTGCTCCGCCCAAACATCACCTTTGAATTTCATCCTGTGCTTACGTTATGATGCTCTGCTATTTTTTTAGGAGGATCGTCATGAGCAACATGGTGAACATTGATATTACGATGTATGGCATCGCCGAAGTGTTGATGTGGTGTCATAGCCGAAACAAGGGGCGTGTTCCTGGCGTGGATACCCCTGGCTTTCACAAAATGCAGGAGTTATTAGCCCAGAAGCCTCAATCAGGTGATTATTTTGCGCTTGACCAGTTCTGGAAGAAAAAGGTGACGCTGGCTCTCACTCAAGAAGAAGTCGAGACAATTGACCGCTGCCTGTACGATATTCCGAATTTCGATAACGAACCACTTCCACAGATCAGACATAAGTTCTGGCCCCAGCAAGTCCAGGCACACTAAAGGGAACCTCCCGACAGGTTATTAAGGTCCGCCGCGCCGGATCGGCAGTCATGGGAAAAACCATGGCAGCGATCCGGCTGTTTCTTTGGATGTGCACTAAAAATGCGGCCCTATGGCTTCTCTATCCGAAAACACCTCCACATAAGCAGCCTTGCAGAATGGATGCTCACTTCACTCTCCTCGGACGGTCTTCAAGGATGAACCAGCGAGGCTGGCCCTGTCATGGTAGGGTCTTGACGGACAGGAAATCTAGACGGGCTTAGAGCGTGCCTTCGCCCTTAAGGTACCTTCGAAACCGATCCATCAGCTCGGCTCCTAACGTGCCTCCGTCTGGCTTCTTCGTTGAAGGATCGGCGAAGTGGCCGCGGATTTCTTGAAGACGTTTTTCCGCCTGCTCATTGCCTTGCAAACGTTTGGTTTTTTGGAGCGCGGTTTCAAACGCATCGAACGTTAATTCCTGATACCCAAAGGAGCGGATGCGTTTCACGGCTTTCATCATGGCTTGATTGCGGAACACCGTCAGGTGGTCGGAATCAATCTCCGGCAAACCCAGTTTGCGAGCTCGCCGCTCCGCCGCTTTTCGGATACCACTACGCACAAAGTCCGGAGCTGTTTGAAGACGCGTCCAAGCTTCGTCGGTCCAGGCTACACGCTCCGCTGGAGCATCCCACAATTCACGGAGAGTATCGGCATCGATTTTGACCATCCCCCGACTTCTGGCTAAGTCCTCACTATCTCGCTTCAGCATATCCGTCACAAACTCCAGCGCGATGGGTGGAGAATCTTTCAGTTTTTCCTGAAGCAGCGCAACCGCATCGTCCGTCCACGCTACTGGCGGTCCGCTGGAATCTTGCGGATCGCCAAGTGCTTCAACCTTCTCGAAGAGTTCGACATTGACTTCCAGATGCCCTCGCTCCTTTGCAATCTCTTCGGTAATTTGCCTGATCATGGCACGCATAAATTCAGGGACCGTATTTAACCGTTCCTTGGCAGCAGCAGTCCATGGGAACCCGCCACCCGCCATCTCCTCAGCGGCGGCTTCCATTCCGGCTTCACCGCCCATCCGCCCCATCATCTGACTCTTAAATTGATCCAGAATCTCTTCGGTAATCACTCGATACCCAAGTTCACAGGCCTTCTTTTCCGCGAGCCGGCGGACCATCCCACGCAAAAACACTGGGGCGCGATCCATTCGCTTCAGTGCGCCTTCGGTCCACTGAATGTCTGTCGGCATAAGCTGTACGGATTCTGGTGTAGACATGGGCAACAGTCCTTGCATGTACTGATCAGTGATTGAGCATTTCCTTCAGCTCTTTCCCGGCTTTAAAAAACGGAACGCGCTTAGCCGGAACCGCCACCGTTTCACCGGTCTTGGGATTTCGTCCTTCTTTCATGCGTCTGGCACGGAGGCGGAAACTCCCAAACCCCCGAATTTCAGTTTTATCGCCGTTTTTGAGTGAGTCCCTGACACAATCGAAGATCGTATTGACGACCACTTCTGCCTGCCGTTTGGTCAGCGTCGGCACTTGTTCCGACACCCGTTCGATGATCTGTGCCTTGGTCATAGTCATCCTCCCTTCGATCCGACGATTACCACCCTTCCCCCGTACCTCAGTTAGAATGCCATGAGGTATTTGAGACTCACACCCGCCTCAACATTGAGCTTCGGAAATACCATGGACAATTTTGAATCCAATAATTCTCTCAAGGAAAATCGACGGCGTGGCTCGACCACCTTCGGTTCTCCTTCGATTCCCGCAACTTCGGCCGCCAACTGAATGGCATCTTCCAGATCCCCTAGCTCATCGACGAGTTTCGCCGCTTTCGCTTGGCGTCCGGTAAACACGCGCCCGTCAGCAAGCGCCTGAGCCACCGGCCACTCGATCGAACGGCCTTCTGCGACGGCCTCGATAAACTGCTTATGCACATCATCCATCACCGCTTGCATCAGCCCTCGCTCCTCCTCGGTCATCTTGCGGAGCGGAGAACCAACATCTTTGTATTTCCCGCTCTTAATGACGACTCCCTCGACACCAATCTTCTGGAGCAATCCTTCCACATTGGCCGTTTCCATAATGACCCCGATGCTACCGGTCAAGGTTCCGGGATTGGCCACTATCCGATCCGTTGCTGCGGCAATGTAATATCCTCCAGAGGCCGCTACACTTCCCATCGATGCAATCACCGCCTTGTTATTCTTACTTCGAATCCGCTTCACCGCATCATGAATCTCTTGCGAAGGAACCACTCCTCCACCAGGGCTATCGATCCGTAGAACAATCGCCTTGATAGAGGGGTTCTCGCTGAATCGCTTCAGTTCTCCGATGGTGGTTTGCGCATCAAGAATCACGCCCTCCACTCGAACCAATGCGATACGATCCTCGGTCGAAAATTCGAGATCCGGGAAGAACAGATTCACCAGGGTTAACAACAGCACCACCGCTCCCAGGATCATGAAGATCTTTCGGAGCAGGTGCCGTTTTGACGGGCGTTCGATGTGGATCACTTCCTCTTCCATCGCCCCTTACCCTATCCGATCCTCGAAACCGATCGGCTCATCGTCAGTCTTCCGACTGTGATCGTTTCCGACTTTGTTTGGCGGCCCGACCGAGACTTTGATCGAGTACGCCTTGAGCAGAATGATAGTCGTCGACTTGTTTACGTTCCATGCCAAGCTGATGATCGCGGAGGCTGAGCGCGATCTTGCGTTCTTCTCGATCCACTTTGATGATGTTGGCAGTGACATCATCTTGCAACTTAAACTTCTCTTCAAGCTTGACGCTTTGGTCAACTCCGGATTCACTGATGTGAATCAACCCTTCGACACCTCCATCCAGTTCAATGAAGATACCGAAATCGGCCACCTTACTCACCTTACCGGTGACCGAGTCACCCACATGATATCGTGCCGGAATGGTCTCATCCCATGGGTCGCGGGTTAATTGCTTATAGCCCAGCGAAAGACGCTCCTTCTCTTTGTCGATACGCAGCACCACGGCTTCAACTTTCTGTCCTTTTTTAAAGAGCTCGGAGGGATGCTTGATATGCTTGGTCCATGACATGTCCGAGATATGGATCAACCCATCAATCCCTTCTTCAAGTCCAACGAAGGCGCCAAAATCCGTCAGACTCTTCACCTTCCCTTCAATCCGTGTTCCAATGGGGTACTTGCTCTCAATCATGTCCCAGGGATTGGGGGCAGTTTGCTTCATGCCCAAAGAAATCTTCCGACTCGCCGGATCCACATTGAGCACGGCGGCTTCAACTTGATCACCGACCGCCACGACTCGGGACGGATGCCGCACTTCGTGGGTCCACGACATCTCCGAGACGTGCACAAGTCCTTCGACACCAGGCTCCAGTTCGACAAACGCTCCATAGTCCGTCAGACTGACTACCCGGCCTTGAACGCGGGTACCAATGGGATACTTCCCGGCTACATTGGTCCAAGGATCGGCGCTCTTTTGCTTCAATCCTAGTGAGATACGCCCCGTTTCCCGGTCATACTTCAGGACTGTCACTTCGACCTTGTCGCCCACCGTGAAGAGTTCCGACGGGTGCCCGACACGCCCCCACGACATATCCGTGATGTGCAGCAATCCATCGATACCGCCAAGGTCGATGAACGAGCCGTAGTCCGTGATGTTCTTGACCGTCCCTTGAATCAGTTGGCCTTCCTTGAGCGTAGCCAGAGTCGTCTGCCGCTTCTTATCTCGCGTTTCCTCCAACAGCACGCGGCGAGAGACCACGACATTGCCTCGTCGATGGTTGATCTTGATGATTTTCAATGGAAACGTTTTTCCGACCAACCCATCGAGGTCACGAACGGGATGCAGATCGATCTGAGAGCCGGGCAAAAATGCTTTGACTCCGATGTCAACCATCATCCCGCCTTTAATACGGGAGACGATCTTGCCTTCGATGCTCTTCTCCTCTTTGTGGAGCTTCTCTAATTCTTCCCAAATCTTCATCTTGTCGGCTTTTTCTTTGGAAAGCACGAGGTTGCCGTCAGCATCCTCACATTCTTCGATATAGACCTGGAGCCGGTCGCCGACCTTGATGTTGTGTAGTTCTTCCGACGAAAACTGATCACCGGGAATCATCCCTTCTGATTTGTAGCCGATATCAACGACGACCTTGTCTTTGGTAAGCGCTACCACGCGTCCCTCGGTAATCGTCCCTTCCTGGAGATTGCGAAACGTTTCCTCATACAACGCCGCCAAGGCGTTGCGGTCTAACTGTGCGTCACTACCATTGGATACCATACCCATATGCACGTCCTACCTCTTCCGACTATTCGTCGGGTGCTGATGATAAAATCGCCGGGCTCACTCAGCGTTGCGAACGCCGGCGGTCAGTTTTGACGATGATTCATGTTCCTGATCGGCCTTCATCCCTGGAACCGGGACTTGCCCCAAAACCGCTATCTGTTCGATCACCGTTCGACTGACCTGTTGATAAAACTGCTTGGTTTCCACCTTTTCTTTCTGCGTTCCCGTTTCAAAGACAAGAGGAGCGCCAAATCGAACCGTTACCCGGCTCCACCGAGGCCAGGAAGCCCCTGGCGGCAACACATCGAAGGTTCCTTTCAAATAGGCCGGAACGACCGGACAGCCGGTCTGGGACACAATGACCCCGATACCAGCTTTGGGCGGTCGCAGATGCCCATCTTGGGTCCTGCCCCCTTCAGGGAAAATGACCACAACCTTGCCGGCTCGGATCAGGTTAATCGCTTTCCCAAATGCCTCTCGGTCGAGGCGGCCAAGCCGAACAGGAATCCAGCCTAACGACTGTAAGATGCCGTTCAACACTGGGATCGGAAACAAATCGTTCCGTCCCAAATACCAGGCTCTTCGATTCATCCCACAACCGAGGAGCGGGATGTCAAGGTAGCTGGCATGGTTCGCGGCAATCAGGAGCCCGCCTGATCGGGGAACCTGTCCTTCAACCCGATATCGAAAACAGATCCAACCAATAACCCGTGTCAGCACCCACAAGCAACCGTAGAGGATCCCACTCACGACGCGATTGACACCACCGCAATCATCTGCTCCACTACCTGCTCAGGGCTGAGCATGGAGGTATCGATCGATCGCGCATCAATTGCCGGAACCAAGGGATCGACCGTGCGGGTCCGATCTCTTCGATCTCGGTCCGATAAATCTCGAGAGGTTGATTCTATCGCCTCGCCACGCCCTGCGGCCACCAGTTCGCGATGTCGTCGTTCGACTCGAATGGCCGTATCCGCATCCAGAAAAAACTTAAACGGAGCACGTGGAAATACTCGTGTCCCAATATCTCGCCCTTCTGCAACAACCGACCCTCCTTGGCCGATTTGCTGTTGGACCGGTAAGAGCCACTCTCGGACAGCTGGAATTGCCGATACGACCGAAGCCGCTTCAGTGACCTCGGGAGTTCGCAATTGGCCGGTTACATCGACACCGTCAACTAAAACCTGCATCACTCTGTGATGAAACTGCATCCGAATAGAGGTTGTCGGGAGCATCTTTACGATTCGCTCCTTGTCAGTCGGATGAATCCCAGAGCGCAACACTTTCAACGCAACGGCCCGATAGAGCGCACCGGTATCGAGATAGAGGTATCCTAGACGAGCAGCCAGCATCTTGGCTACGGTACTCTTCCCAACCCCTGCCGGTCCATCAATCGCAATAATCACTCAATCCCTCGCCCTCGCAGACGCGTACCAACCACAGATTGCTGTTCAACCTCTGAACAGTACTCAGACTGATACATCCAATGACTCGCTTAATGTCCGTTCAAAACAGGGGAATGAGGTCTCCACACAATCTGTGTCCGCAATTGTCATACTCTTCTCCGCCGTCAGTCCTCCGATGGCCAAGGACATGGCTACACGATGATCGCCATGACTCCGCGCTTGGACAGAAGCCGTTAGGCGGCCATTCTCCACAGCCCGCCCCAATCCCTGAATGATCATCCCGTCAGCTCGCTCTTCAATGTGCGCCCCCATTGCCCTCAGC
>CAZOHW010000212.1:0-7380 GCA_964579525.1 uncultured Nitrospira sp.
GGAAGAAGCTGAAAAATATGGGGATGAATGTGAGGAAATCTTTCAGGCTTGCTCAGCACAGTGATGCCGCCGCACCAGGCTGAATCGTCGCTGCACTCCATAATTTGTTTGGCAATTACCCATTACTGTATAAGATATTGCCATGAAGTATAAAAGGGGCAACCTACGGAAAGAACTTGATTCTTCTCGACTCCCGTTCAAGAGCCACAAGGATGCGCTTAACTATGCTCGCCATATCGGTGACGTCCTCCCACAAAACGAGACCAGCCAAAACTGGAAAAGTCTGCTAGCGTGCAGCCCTCCAATGGAAGGAGGAGGGCATGAAGAAGAGCAAGTTTTCGGAGGCACAGATTGCGACGGCCTTACGGCAGGTGGAGGCCGGAGCACCGATTCTCGAAGTCACGCGGGCGCTCGGGATCAGCGAAGCGACGTACTATGTCTGGCGCAAGCAATATGGCCAGATGTCGATCGCCGAGATTCGGCGGCTGCGACAGCTGGAGGAAGAGAGCCGTAAGCTCAAACAGCTGGTGGCCGATCTGCCCCTCGACAAGGTCATTCTCCAAGAGGTGCTCGCAAAAAAGTCCTGAAGCCCACACGCCAACGGGCCCTCGTCCGGGAGCTGCTGGGGCAGCATCCCATTGGGGTCCGACGAGCCTGTGGGCTGCTGCGATTGAATCGGGCATCGTGGTATGACCGGCATCATGGGCGGGACAATACGGCGATTCGCATACGGCTGAGAGAGCTGGCTCAAGCCCGTCCCCGCTTCGGGTATCTCCGGCTGCACATCATGTCATGCTGCGACGAGAAGGCTGGCGGATGAACCGCAAGCGGGTGCATCGGCTCTATCGGGAAGAAGGATTAACCGTGCGACTCACGCCTCATCGAAAGCGGGCAAGCTATCTGCGGATTGTGCCACCGCGACCAAGTCAGGTGAATGAGCGCTGGAGTATGGATTTTGTCGCTGACACGTTGCTCGATGGCCGGCGGTTTCGCGCCCTCACGGTCGTGGATAACTAGAGTCGGCACAGTCAAATCATCGAGCCAGATTTCACGCTGACCGGGACCAAGGTGGTCGCAGCGCTCGAGCGAGTGGCGAAGCAGTGGGGGTACCCCAAGATGATCACCGTAGACAACGTACTATATGCGGAAGTCAACCACGCTTCGAGGACAGATCTCCTCTATGCCGTCTGAACGGCTCGACTCTACTGGTTGGCAGACACTCCCAATGGTCTTCCACGTGAGGTGAGGCGCTGTTGACCATCGTGATACAAGATCCTTGTTCAGACCTTGACCTACTCCACACAACAGGCAGCCCCAGTGGAAGCTCCAAGCATGATCTACGAGGTCAGCATCTGCCTCGACGGCCCACGCGAACGGAGTGCTCCACTGGGAGGGAGTGCCTCAAAATACGGCCGATACTCGGTTCCTGTCTTGATCAGGCCATGCGCCACGCGTGCCACCTTCGCAGCCACGGCGCAGAGGGCTTTGCGTTTCCGATCCGGATTCAGAGGATCGGCCTTGATATACCGCGCATACTTGTCGCGAAACGTATTCTGCCGCATCCGGACCGCCCCATTCGAGGCCATCCAGAAGGCATAGCGGAGCCGCGCATGGCCATGCTTCGAGAGCCGGCTCATCCCACGGAACTGGCTTCCGCCAAAATCGTGAGCGCGAGAATCGGTCCCACTCCCGGTAAGGTGCGCAGCCGTTGAGGGTCGGGATGGGACGGCAGCACCTGGTCGGCCTGGTGCTCAATCGTGGTTCGGATGGCGCACAGGTGCTGATGTTCCGCCAACATCACGCGGAACATCTGGATGGCCTCGGAGTCTTCTGCCACCGCGAGTCCGATGCTGTGAGCGGCCGTAGTGTAGAGGTCGGCGAGGAAGCCACGTTTATTGACTTTGCGACCGACCACCGTCCACGCCTCGTGCTCAAACGCCTCTGGTGAGTAGCACGTGATCGCGGCAGGACAGGGAAACCGGTGCAGCACCTGCGTAAACTATTGCGCCCGAGAGTTCGTGTCGGAGCGTTCGGCCTCTGGGAAATACAACAGGAGGTCATGCGTCATCATGCTGTGCTGGACTTGGACCTTCCGCAGCGAGATATGATCGTGCGTCTGAGCGAGTTCTTGGAGATCGTTTGTGCCGTGCACGAGCGGATCGTGATATCGCTGAAACACCCCGGTTTTGAGCAAGTGGAGCACGACTTGTGTATCCTTCGGATCGTTCTTATCCCAAGAGTTGTCGAGGGCATCCCGTGTGCGCGCCACGGTGAGTGAGGAAATCAGGCGCAGCTCGAAGCCACATTGGCCCAAATAATAAGCCAGGGGACGATGGTAATTACCGGTGGCTTCAAACCCAATGAGGACCGGCGTCTCCATCGCGCGTAGTCGGTCGCGGAAGGCCTCATAATCCGGCTGGCAGTTCCTGATCCGCCATCGCTGCCGGTGTCCGGTTGGTGGCTCCACCAGGACTTCATGGACCTGCTTCGCGACATTAATGGCCACGACGGTACACGGCTGAGTGCTGACGGAATTCGCAATCATGGGATGCCCTCCTCCTAGAGTGAGTTGCCACCTGCATTCTAGTGGGAGATCTGAACTCCGGATGGTGCTCGTTCCGCTTATACTACGGCAGCGAATTCGCGAGTCGCGTCATGGATGCCTGGGCCTATCGCCACGGGATTCAGTTGGACTTTATTCGGCCCGGCAAGCCAGTCGAGAAAGGCTTTATCGAGAGCTTCAATGGGCGGCTCCGCGATGAGTGCTTGAACGTGGAAGTCTTCTTCACGCTGGAGGATGTCCGCGAGAAATTGACGCGCTGGCGGGAGGATTATAACCATCAACGGCCTCACAGCTCGCTACAGGACGAGACACCAGCCGCCTTCGCCGCAGATTGGTCAGCAATGACCCAGCGAGGCCCTGCCTCCCCCGAATTGCTGGAGACACTCACGTGAGCTATGCTAGGTTCGCATCGCCGCATCAGCGGCTCAAACCGATCACGCGCAGGCCAATTCCTCAGATCTGGTTCGGCCTATATTCGCGGGGCGGGTCAACTATGCCGGGCTGCAAGCCAAGAGCATGCACTGGCTCCTGGCGCTAGAGCAAGCGGTGCAGCGCCACTTCCCGGTAGGGGTTCAGGGTCAAGGACTGTCGCTGATGAGCGACAATGGGTGTCAGCCCACGTCAGTCGCCTTTATGAAGACCTGTGCGACGCTCGGCATTACGCAGGCGTTCACGAGTTATAGTAACCCGAAAGGGAATGCCGACACCGAACGGCTCATGCGGACACTGAAGGAAGAACTGCTCTGGCTCCGTGAGTGGACGAGCTCCCTAGAATTGGAACGCGCCCTGGCGGCGTGGGTCGACTGGTACAATACAAGCTATTTGCATTCGGCGCTCGGGTATCGGACGCCCTGTCAGGTCGGACAACAACATCTCAGCCACAGCACTCAGTTCGTGGCCCATTGATAAATGGGGAGCACTACAACCGGCTAAGTTTAAGTCATAACTTACCTCTATAATCGGATCGTTATCCGAAGTAGAATGATCGGCTCCCTGACGAAGCACATCTTTGGCTGTGGATTTTTCATCAGCGGATTGATTGCCTTGAGGGGTTGAGGATGAATTAGATGCCTCTATATTTCGATTTGAGAATACATGCCATGACCACGCCAATCCTCCTATCACCCCTCCAAGCGCTGCGCCAGTTAAAACCCAAACAACTAGAGATATCATCGGATGTTTGGCTCGATTAAAAAAAGGGATGCACCAATCAAAGACGCTTCGGCCTTTATGCCATATTAAAACGCTGCATCCCGTACTGATAAGAGCGAATATGGTATATGCGAGTTCGTTGCATTTATCGTCGAAAAGAGACCATGGAAGACCTAGAATACAGTTATGCCTGGTGTCTAGTTTAACATAATCGCCGGCAAGAAGTATTCGGATGCGCCGGAGCCGATTCCCTTCCGCTACGGTGAGCGGCTCCGACTGACATTCGTGAACAACACCATGATGGATCACCTCTTCCACCTGTATGGGATGTGGATGCACTTAGAAAACGGCGCGGGGGCCTACTTACCACGGAAGCATACGGTGATTGTGAAACCTGCCGAACGGCTATCTGTCGCCATCAGCGCCGACGCCTGCGGGCCTTGGGCCTTTCACTGCCACCTGCTCCTGCATATGGAGGCGGGCATGTTCCGCGTCTTGGAAGTGGTCCCGGACAATGAGCCAGGACGGTCGTCATGAAGGGACCACGACGAGCCATCTTCTCAACCACAGCGGCGTGTTTGCTGAGCTCGGGGATGAGCGCAACAATGGTCATGGCGGAAACTACGCTCCGTGTAGACACGGTTCCCCTAAGAGTCATGGCGCTTGGGACGATGACCACACCCATGGTACCCTCGGCTTCTCCCGCGCCGGATAGGCCATCGATACTCGGTCAAGTTGCTGAACGGGAGCGCACCCTGGGGAATTTATCCCCGCAACAGGGCTGGCCCAATCCGGTCGATGATCAGGAGAACCATCTGTTTACCCTCTTCGATGTGCTGGAATACCGGCCTCGAACCGATGGAGGGAATAGTTCGAACGACTACCGGTGGGACATCGAAGGCTGGTACGGCGGAGACTACAACCGCATGTGGTTCAAAAGTGAAGGGCAGCGGGATTCTGCCTTCAAGGCAGATTACGACGTGGACTTTCAATTACTCTACGGACAGTTTATCCGGAAGTATTACGATTTTCAAATCGGGCCACGAGTTGAAACGCAGTCCTTCCGCAGGGGCAACGTGACGCGCGGGTTCGCGACGATCGGAATCCAAGGGCTCGTGCCTTACAACTATGAAGTGGAGGCCGCGATCTTCATCGATCAAAACGGTAAAGTATCCGGGCGTCTTTCGCTCACCAAAGACCTCCTTTTGACCCAGCGGCTGATTCTCCAAGGTCGATTTGAAACCAATGTGGCGATCCAACGAGTGGAGAAGTTTACGACGGGTTCCGGACTGAACAACCTAGAATTCGGCGTTCGGCTGCGCTATGAGATCCGACGCGAGTTCGCACCCTACATCGGTATTTCACTGGATAGAAGCATCGGCGAGACCGCCACCCTAGTCCGACAGGAAGGCGGAGACCCCTATCAGGTTCGATTCGTCGCTGGCGTGCGCATGTGGTTCTAGGCGTTCGGCCTAGCCGGCTACCTGGCCTTGCAGGCACGAAGTTACTGAGCCGACCATCAAATAGTGCGTACTGTTTCAAGCGGCATAGCGCACATGTGTCTCTTGAAAGAAGTTTTTGATCACCTGTGGCTGTTTCTGCCGCCGATGCAGATGGCTGCGCACGGTCTTCACGAGTTCGGTCCGGTTCACCGGACGGCTCTTGCCCAGCCCATGGGTTTTGACATCCTGATTCAAGAGTTCATCCGGATTGAGTTCGGGGCAGTAGCCGGGCAACCGGATCAGCCGAAGTCGTGTGGCGTGTCGGGCGACAAACCGTGTCACGACGGCAGCGCGATGCACAGGATGCCCATCCACAATGAGATAGAGCCGGCTGCTGACCGACTTCAGTAGCCGTGTCAGGAACGGTACAAAGACGGGAGCTCGAAACTTCCCCTGAAAGACCATGAAGGCGAGTGCCCCCTTGTTAGTGATGGCCGAGACCATATTGCAGCCAAAGCGCTGACCGGTTGCCCGAGTAACGGGAGTCTGCCCCACCGGCGCATAGCTGCGGCCTGTCACATGATCGCTGCGGAGCCCCATCTCGTCTCCCCAATATAGGATGGCCCGTTCACGTTTCGCCTGCTGGGCCAGCGCCGGATACTCCTGCCTCAGCCAGCGCGTGATGGTCGCGTCCTTGCGCTCGTAGGCCCGTCGTACCGGTTTCTGCGGGCTCATCCCCCAGGCCTTGAGATAGCGCCCGACCGTGACGAGCGACAGCTCGAGGTCGTACGCCCGGCGGATGAGTGCCGCCACGGCCGCCCGGGTCCACAGATAAAACGGCAACTTCAGCTGATCCGGCATCCGCCCCACGATCAACGCCCGAATGCGTGCGGCCCGCTTCTCGTTCAGCAGCCCTCCACCGACCTGCCGCCCCCGACGCTTGAGCGTCAGGGCTCGCAGTCCTCCTCGTCGGTCAAGCCGCACCCAGTTATTCACTGCTCGCAGACTGGCGCCATAGGTCCGGGCCGCCGCCGTCTGTGTCATCCCCCCGCGTACGGCTCGCACAACCTGACGGGCGCAACAGCTGCTGTGCCGCCGCTCCCAATGTTCGGGCATCCGGTGCTGTCCGCATGCCAGGAAGTATAGCATACTACGCACTATTTAGTGAACTGATCAGTAATCTCATTTCCCGGTGCTGAGATTTTCACGCCTCTCTACGTAGCACATAGAGAGCTCGACTAGAAAGTATTGCATACGAAGCTGGCACGACTCTATATGACACCGTATTCTTCAGCGAGGAATTAGGCACACTGGGTCGTCTCATCAGTGACGATGACCATGTCCGTCGGATGGTCCAGCATTATAGGGTGCGCTAGACCGGAATGGTACCTGAACTTTCTCGAAGGGTGGTGCGCTCTGAATCACGTCGTTGTCGGGCGCCAAGGCCGCTGCTTTTACAAAGTGAGGCTTTGCCTCGGCATCTTTCGCTTGTCTGTATAAGACCATGCCGAGGTTGTAGTGCGCTTCGGCGAGCGACGGCGCAATTGCAATCGCCTCCTCAAAATGCTGTTGGGCGCGATTCCATTGCTGCTGTTTGTACGCTTGAATTCCTGCCTTATTGTGACGCGCGGCGAAGTCATCCGTACTGGACGGCGCGGATAAGAGTGGGCCTTGCCAGAAGAGACACCCACTGATTGCTCCCGCCGCAATGCAGATCGTGACCATTTTTGAAACTCGAATTGTCACGACTGTCCTCCTTTCGTTCAGTTAGACCCTTGCCAACCACACGTAGGCTCTGGTGTTTTGGCCTGCAAATGGAATGCGTTCTATTTACTGCATGAGCGGTCTTTGGGATCTTGCAAATTTCTGAGCGCTTTTTCTTTCCACTCCGCTGGCTCCTGACCGAGCGGTAAGTACCCAAGAAAATTATCCCCGCTATCGCAGAAGGACAGCGTGAGATCGAGGCCCACGACATATCGATCAGCACCTTCTTGTACGAGAGCCCAACAAGCCAATGCAGAAACCCAGACCGGATCATTCTTGTTCTGTTCGGGACGAACCGCGTACACGGCATTCCAGCCGTGGGCTGGAATAATTTGGATAATCTTGCGCTGCAGTCTCATAAGCGTTCTCCTATATCACTCTCACGTACGGTCTTGGCTTCTCTGTGCTAGTGGACTGTAACGCCCATTTATAGACTATAATCGTGTTCATGACGAACAC
>CAZOHW010000213.1:0-7359 GCA_964579525.1 uncultured Nitrospira sp.
GTAGCTCCGGTGGAATCCAGGACAGCCCGACTGCAGCATAGATCGATTCTTCGGTGGCTCCTGCCACTGCTCGATCGCCCTTGAACAGACCATATTCGTTGAGCTTGAGTCCCCGCTGCTGTGCCAATTGACGCAATTCCACGCTGTGCGTCTTGCTGCCGGTGAAATACTGGAGGGCCGCGCCATAACTCTCCTCGGGAACGACCCGCACGTCCACTTGCAACTTGCAGGCAAGCCGGACGCTCGCTTTGGTGGTCCCATGTGCCAGAACCTCTTCGACTTCCGGATACGACAGGAATCGATCCATTACAGGGCTGCCAGGAGGCGCAGTAATGAGGATATCGAGATCCCCGATCGTCTCCTTGGCCCGTCGATAGCTTCCCGCGACCACAATCTGCTTCACATCGGGAGATCCTCTCAAGTGGGCGACCAAAGCTTCTGCGTATTGAGTGGCGACCGCTAGTTGGAAACGCTTCTCCTCCCCGGCTCGTTTTTTCAGCTGATCCAGAATATATCGTTCGGTTTTTTCTCCAAACCCTTGGATCGATTTCACCCGCCCGTCCTGCGCGGCCTTCTGCAGTTGGTCGAGCGTCCGGATGCCGAGATCGCGATAGAGCGCTTTCACTCGTTTCGGCCCGATACCAGGAATTCGAAGCAATTCCGTGAGGGTCTTAGGAACGTTCTTACGATGCTCTTCGAGCGCCGCGGCCGTACCGGTTTCGACGACCTCCTTGATCTTGGTCGCGAGATCTTCGCCGATACCGGGCAGTTCCGTTAGATCCTCTCCTTCATCGAGCATCGCGCCGACCTCATGAGGGAGATCGCGAATTGTGCGAGCCGCATTGCGATAGGCGCGGATGCGGAATGGGTTGGATCCTTCGATCTCGAGAAGGTCCGCTATCTCCTCAAAAACCGCCGCCACGTCGGCATTATGCACCGGCATCTTGCTCTGAACCTTTCGCCTGACCGCCAACCGGAGTAGATGGGCTCGATCGCGCATCTCATTGGCCTACCCGTACCTGATGAGTCTGTAAAACCTGCTACAGATGGTCTCGGCTTGCAGGACCCATACTCGATGTCCATACTTGCGTCCGGAATACTGAACATAACAACCCAACAAGGGCAGAAGCCCACTCAACCAAGGTCGAAATACCATCAAGCCGCGGTTCTCGTTTTTGCGGAGCCGACATACCATTCAATCAATGTCGAAAGAGGCGACAGCCCTTTGAAAGTCACTGTCCCATAATGCACCAGCTCCATCGCTCCTTCTTCGCGTGACTGAAAGTCCATAGCCCTCTAACTCACCGCATTTGCGAGGAGACGGCCCAATATTTTCGTCCCGTCGATTCTTGGCACCGTCAATGCACAAATCCAAACAGAGAGGACGCTACCCTTACCAAATCACAGAAGGAGGTCATGGTCATGAGTGGACTGATACGATGGGAACCGACGACGAGATGGAATCCATTCAAGGAAATGGAAGAGATGGAAAAACGACTCTCGAGCTTCTTCGGTCGCACCCCGGTTCCTACGACAGGGGATAAGAAGGAGGCCATCACGGTCGCAGAATGGTCGCCGCTCGTGGATATCTCGGAAGACGACAAGGAGTACGTCATCAAGGCAGAGCTCCCCGAGATGAAGAAGGAAGAGATCAAGATCAATG
The DNA here is from genome assembly GCA_964579525.1 of uncultured Nitrospira sp. Lineage (GTDB taxonomy): Bacteria > Nitrospirota > Nitrospiria > Nitrospirales > Nitrospiraceae > Nitrospira_D. The sequence continues at coordinate 1,664 of CAZOHW010000213.1, forward strand.
TGCACGACGACGTCTTAGCGATCAGCGGCGAACGGACATATGCGAAGGAAGAGAAAGGCAAGAAATATCATCGAGTCGAGCGGGCCTACGGCAGCTTTCTGCGGAGCTTTACCCTTCCTGAAGATGCCGACGGCTCTAAGGTCAATGCCGAGTACAAGGATGGCGTATTGAAAGTGCATCTTCCGAAATCAGAGAAGGCCAAGCCCAAAGCAATTGAAGTGAAGGTGTCATAAGAGAGGTCGAAGCTCTGGGTAAGGCTAGGGGCAAGAACAATCGGCTGACCCTGATTCGACCTTGACCCTAGCCTTGTTCGGAAAGGAGGACACCATGTTTCGCCATCCTCGCTACCTAGAAATTCCTTGGGAAGTCCATTGGGATGAAAAGGATTCCGGATCGCATCATCATCTGCTCCTCATGCTCATCCTGCTCTTCATGGCGCTTTTTCTGATCGGGATTGGTGTGACAAGCGGCCTTGCATAGGTTGAAGGTTTTGTTGGTTGATCTTGTTTATTCGGTTGAACCAAACAAACGAGATCAACAAGAACAACCAGACAAACAGAGGTTCGTGTGACATTTAGGAATCGCGAAGAGGCCGGTCGTAGGCTGGTTGATCGACTCATCCAGTACCGTGAGGACCCGGCAGCGCTCATCCTAGCGCTCCCACGCGGTGGTGTAGTAGTCGGTTACCAGCTGAGCCTGGGACTCCATCTTCCTCTGGACGTCTTCATCACCCGAAAGCTAGGCGCGCCAGACAACCCTGAATTCGCGATGGGCGCGGTGGGGGAAACAGGCACGGTTTATCTGAACCCAGACGCGATGGCGACTTATGCTCTATCTCCCACGGACCTTGAGGAGGTCGTTCACGTCCAACAACGGGAGATCGCAAGACGGCAAGTTCTCTATCGCCAAGGCCGGCACCTCCTCACGCTGACCGATCGCATCGTTCTGCTCGTGGATGATGGGATCGCCACCGGATCTACGTTTTTCGCATCCGTCCAGTCAATCAAGCGCCTGAAACCGCGCCGCCTGATCGGTGCTATGCCGGTTGGGCCGGTGGAGATCATCCAAGAAGCTCGCCGGCAGGTGGATGAGTTGGTCGTCCTTGCCACCCCAGATCCGTTCTGGGCCGTGGGCAACCACTATATCGACTTTGCGCAGGTCAGCGATCACGACGTGGTGGAGTATCTAAACTTGGCGGATGAATCGCTGTTGGAGTGGAAGGAACGGGCACACCCTTCAACAGCCTCACCGCCGCAATAAATAAAGGGAGTAAGTATGACAGTCAGAACGAAGACATCCGCTAGCCTGGGAGCTCGACACGATCGGACCGTCCAAGAGTATGAGCATGACACCTATAAGCTGCATGGGAAACTCAAAGAACCGACCAGTTGTACCGAATGCGGCGCCGTATTTCACAAGGGACGGTGGACCTGGGGGGCGCAGCCGTCGGATGCCGACGAGATCATCTGCCCCGCCTGCATGCGGGTCCGCGACAAATATCCCAAAGGTTTTGTCACCCTAAAAGGGAGTTTCAAAGACGAGCAACATGATCAGGTGATCGGCTTGGTAAAGAATACGGAGACGATCGAAAAGAAGGAACACCCCCTCTCTCGAATCATGTCGATCGAATCCAATGCAGAGGGCCTTGTCATTTCCACTACCGATAGCCATTTGCCGAGGCGCATCGGCGAAGCATTGAAACATGCCTATCACGGCGAGTTAGAGCTACATTACGACCAAGACGAAGATTTTGTGCGCGTCACCTGGACACGAGATGTTCAAACGGGTTCTCGCTCCTGAATCGGCTCGAAGAAGGAGGCTGGCTTGAAGCTACCAGACAGAACGGCATCGACCATCACCCATCTCCTTGCCACCATCGTCTTCCTCACGGGCATCGGAGCAGCAGAGGCAAAAGTCGTCGTTTCATCCGGTTCGGTGGTCGAGGTCGACGAGGAGACGGTACACGCGGTCGTCCGTTCCTTTGAAGAGGCTGAAGACGCTATCAAATCTCATGACCTCGACAAGGTCATGACTCTCTACTCTCCCCAGTACAACTACCATGGGCTCAAGAAAGACAACATCCGGAGGATCTGGCTAGACCTCTTTGATGAGTACCAGGAGATTGCAAGCACCCATCTCTTCACGAAGATGACCAAGATCGGGTCTGGTCGTGATGCGATACTGGAGGTGACCTGTACCGGCCATCTGTGGGCCAGGTCAAAAACCAGTGGGCTCTCTGTCCCCATCGACAGCTGGTATGAGGAAGTGCATTATCTCGTCCTCGAAGGGGAGACATGGCGTATCCGCGGCAACGTGGGTGAATCACCGCGCGTGCTGCCGTTCGGTACCGCACCACATCCGCTGTTTTAACGTTCGGATAGAAAGGTCATGGCATGAGAGTCGTCATCGGCGTTGATTGGTCGGATCAAGCATTCACCGCTGTCACCCAAACGTGTCAACTGTATCATCCACGCGATGTCACACTGGTCCACGGCGTCGATTTGGGGATTTTGGAACATCCGGTTGTGGCTCAAGCGGGCGACGTGCAAGGGTACGATGAGTTCCGAAACGCGATGGTCGACTCAGGTCGCCAAGTCTTGGAGCGCGCCGCCGCCGTGGTTCCGGCCGAAGTCACATCGCTCAGGAAAGTGAATGAAATCGGGAGTCCCGCTCAGCTCATCCTCGATAGTGCGAACAACCTCTCGGCCGATCTGGTCGTGATTGGAGCCCGGGGACGAAGTCGTCTGTCGGAAGTGGTGCTTGGCAGCGTGTCTCACCGAGTGCTCCTGCACAGCTCCCGGCCAACGTTGATCGTGAAAGGAGCGGCACGGAAGGTTCAGCGAGTGCTCATCGCCATCGAGGATCGGGACGACGCCGATCGAATCGTGAAATGGGTGCTGCACCATCCATTCGCGGACCTGGCAGAACTTCGTGTGCTTCACGCCATTGTCCCAATCGGAGTGAACGACCCCTATGACACATTGGGTGTCCAAACCTGGTGGGAGGGTGCGGAGCGGTATGCGGAGGAGCTCGTGCGATCGACCGCGAGTAAGCTCCTACGCTCTCAATACACGGTCACCACAAAAGTCGTCCAGGGTAATCCCACAACCGTCATCGAACAGGAGGCGAAGGATATGGATTTGGTGGTCGTGACCTCCCATGGACGCAAGGGCATTTCCCGTTTCCTCTTAGGGAGCGTGTCCCACGCCGTCGTGCATCACGTGACCTGTCCTGTCCTGGTCCTTCGGTGAAAGGATCGAAGATGAAGATCGCACTATTCCTTGGCCTGATGCTCGTTTCCATTTCGGCTTCGGTGGCCTTGGCCCAGGTGATCCGAGGGGATGCGAAAGCCGGACAAACCGTGTATGAGCAACAGTGTCTCCGTTGTCATGGGACGAAACTCGACGGAAACGGCCCCGACAGCATGGACCTAGTCGTCCATCCGGCCAATCTTCACTCTCAAAAGAGTCGGTCTAAGACCGATTGGGAATTGCTTGTCGCAATTTCAAATGGGGTGTTGTTCAGCCCTATGCACGGCTTCCGAGGAAAATTGACGGATCAGCAGATGTTGGATGTGCTGTCCTACATCAGGTCCATGGCACCAGCCGACCTCACCAGCTAATACAAAACAATATGGCATGGACACCGATCATCAAATCCCGTCGAGAGTGGGAGACGGTTCCACATCTCCACAACTATGGAGCCATCCGTTCGCACTTTTCTTGGGAAACGGCCCGGCAGGATTTGCAGGGACTTCCCCATAATCAGGGTCTCAACATTGCGCACGAAGCAGTTGTTCGCCACGCGAACGGAGCTCGCGCCGCTCATCTGGCGATCCGATGGCTGGGCAAGAACGGAAAGGTCGAAGATTATTCCTACGGCCGGCTGAACGAGCTGACGAATCGTTTTGCCAATGTGCTGAAACAGCTGGGCGTCGGCAAAGGCGATCGTGTCTTCGTATTGGCCGGACGCATTCCGGAGCTCTACATCGCCGCGCTCGGAACCTTGAAGAACCGTAGCGTATTCTGCCCTCTGTTTTCTGCATTCGGTCCCGAACCGATCCGGGCACGGCTGACCATCGGCCAATCGAAGGTGCTGGTGACCACCAGCACACTTTATCAGCGGAAGATTGCAGCGATCCGCTCGGCAGTACCCAGCCTCGAACATGTTTTGCTCATCGGGGAAGATCATCAAGCCACCGCCATTGGTGGCACGCAGGACTTGGGTGTCCTCATGCGGCAGGCAAGTCCAGACTTCACGATCGGTCCCACAGACCAGGAAGATAGGGCGCTGCTCCACTTTACGAGCGGAACGACTGGCACGCCGAAGGGCGCAATACACGTGCATCAGGCCGTGGTTGCTCACCATATGACCGGCAAGTATGTTCTAGATTTCCACCAGGAGGATCGGTTCTGGTGCACGGCGGATCCAGGTTGGGTCACGGGAACATCATATGGCATCATTGCACCATTGACGAACGGCATCACTAGTATCGTGGACGAAGCGGAGTTCGATGCTGAGCGCTGGTACCGCACTCTGCAGGATCAGCAAATCTCGATCTGGTATACCGCCCCAACCGCCATTCGCATGATGATGAAAGGCGGTATGGATCTGATCCGCAAGTACGATCTCCGTCGCCTTCGTTTCCTCGCGAGTGTAGGCGAGCCCCTCAATCCTGAGGCGGTCATGTGGGGACGAGAGGCATTTGGCCGCCCATTCCACGACAACTGGTGGCAGACCGAAACCGGCGGCATCATGATCGCCAACTATGCAGCGATGGACATCCGCCCCGGTTCGATGGGTCGCCCTCTTCCCGGCATCGAAGCAGCAGTCGTCCGAAGGACCGATACGGGCGTCGAGGTCGTCGAGGAACCAAATGTCCAGGGGGAATTGGCGTTAAAACCTGGTTGGCCGTCCATGTTCCGCGGATATTGGAACGAACCAGAGCGGTATCAGAAATGTTTCGTGGGGGGCTGGTATCTCACGGGCGATCTCGCGAAGCGCGATGGGGACGGCTATTTCTGGTTTGTTGGTCGGGCGGATGATGTGATTAAGACCTCTGGCCACCTCATCGGGCCATTCGAAGTGGAAAGCGTCTTGATCGAACACAAGGCCGTAGCGGAGGCTGGCGTGATCGGCAAACCAGATCCGGTGGCAATGGAGGTCGTGAAAGCCTTCGTTTCACTCAAGGATGGCTACGAACCCAGTGACGAACTACGACGTGAGTTGCTGGGCTTTGCACGTGCGCGCCTGGGAGCCGTCGTGGCCCCAAAAGAGATTACGTTTCTGCCGACATTGCCGAAGACACGTAGCGGCAAGATCATGCGAAGGCTATTGAAAGCCAGAGAGCTTGGTTTACCCGAAGGCGATACGTCGACACTGGAGACCAGCTCATGACACAGCCGATCGATCGAAACCATGCCTTTGAATTACTCCGTCAGATGCTCCGCGTCCGACGGTTTGAAGAGAAATGCGCGGAACTCTATAGCCTGGGTAAGATTCGCGGCTTCCTTCACCTCTATATCGGCGAGGAGGCGGTTGCGGCCGGCGCCATGCCATGTTTCACGCCGGAGGACGCGATTGTCGGCACCTATCGCGAGCACGGCCATGCGCTGATACGCGGCACTCCGATGGGATCACTGATGGCGGAACTCTACGGGAAAGCGAACGGCTGCGCGAGGGGACGAGGTGGATCT
>CAZOHW010000214.1:0-7306 GCA_964579525.1 uncultured Nitrospira sp.
CCGCTTTTCCCCTCACGGAAGACAGCCGCACGACCGACTTCGTCTTCACCTTTATGGACATTACCGAACGCAAGCAGCGGACCAAAGAGCTGCTCCAGTATCAAGGGCGTCTTCAGTCACTCGCAGCTCAGCTATGCAAGGCAGACGAGATGGCTCGTCAACGGCTCGCGAGCGAGCTGCACGACAATCTGGCGCAGACGCTCGCTCTCTGCCAGATGAAGCTGGTGGCCCTGTCGCGCACCACGACGCCTCCACTCGCGGCAGACATCGCGCCGGTCACGGATCTGCTCAACGAAGCGATGACGGTCACGCGGCAATTGATGAGTGATCTACTGCCGCCGACGCTCGGTGGCGACGGAGATCTAATTACGGCAGTCCAATGGGTGAAGGTAAAATTAGAGCGCCATGGACTGGCCATTCGCGTAGTGGACGACGGCAAGCGGAATTTGTTAGATGCTGACGTATTGCGCGTCGCGTATCAGTCGCTCCATGAGCTGCTCTTCAATGTGTTGAAGCACGCTCATGTCTCCGAAGCAAGGGTGCGGCTCCGTCGGATCGGCAACTACCTCGCCATTCAAGTCAAGGACAGCGGCGCTGGTTTTCAAACGGAAGCCACGAAGGTACCAACCCATGAGGGAGGCTTCGGTCTATTCAACCTACATGAGCAACTGCGTTCGATCGACGGACACATCCGAGTTTCGTCCATGTCCGGACGCGGGACTCGCGTGACGATTCTGTTGCCCTTGCAGACCCACTCAATGGTCATGACGCCAGCCGAACATCAGGTGGACCGAACCGCCATTACAGCCGCGCCCGGTACCTCGGAAGTTCATCGTGATCAGATTCGTATTCTCTTGGTAGACGATCATAAGATCACGCGACAAGGCCTGCGCAGCATGCTCGAAAGCGAACCGGGGTTCGAGGTCGCCGCCGAAGCAGTAGACGGCGCAATGGCAGTGGACCTCGCCGCCTCCATTCATCCAGACGTCATCCTGATGGATCTTAACATGCCGAAGCTCAACGGCGTGGAAGCCACCCGCTTTATCAAGGACCGGTTCCCGGACATTGCTGTGATAGGCCTATCGATGCATGAGGACTCAAAGTTGGAAAAGCTGATGTATGAGGTTGGTGCTTCCGCCTATCTTTCGAAGGGCACGGCATTCAGTATCGTCAGCGACACAATCCGTCAAGTGCGGCAGAGAAAACCCCATAATAGAGAAGAGCTATCTGGTCAGCTAACTCCGCTTTCGGACTAAGACGGTAGATGATAACAGGACGAGCGGAGCAGCATGACTCACTTCAACTTCACCCGAATCTTAGGAGTTTAGAACTAAATCCTCCCTTCGCCACCACTTCCAATCCATGGAACTTTTGCCGTCATCTTGTCTGACAAGCAGAAGCTCGATTATTCACAAGTTACACACTTAAGTCAGGCGTGACTGAGTAGGATGAGATGTGATGGATCGATAATGGGATAGTTGGGATGGGTAGAACGCAGGGAATTCTTCTAAGATGTATCAGAGCTGGAAGATGCGCATGAGGGCCGGGAAGGAGTGGTCTGTTTTATAGATGGTTACGAGCCTCTCGAATTCTTCGATCGCACCTTTTTTCTTCAGAAAAGCATCGAGCTGTTTACCGAACGCATTGGCTTCATCCACGGGGTCTGAGTCTTCGTCCCTCAACAGACCTGGCGCAAAAGTTTTAACGATAATGATGGCTTGTCGAATATGGTCTTTCCCTCTGAACGCCTTTTTGACGAAGTGGTCCACCAGGGCACAGAACATATCCTTCGAGGTCAGACCAAGTTTGGGCCGCCCTCGTCCGCTCTTAGCGGCCCCGGGGTGGGAGAGTTCCCTGAACTCCGTTTCTTCCACAAAGGCACTCAAGAAGCCGTCGACAATTTCGGCGAGTGTCTTCCGATGATGTTGATGATCAGTGCCTGGTGTGCCGTCTCGATTCACCTCTAAGGCGTAGTCGAACCTCAAGTCCTTCACTAGATCTTGAATCTTCAGCAACTTTTTTGCATCGCGATCCGCCTTTCGCCATAGGCCTTCCCTCCGCTGTTTCTCAAGGAGATTTTCCTCCCCTAGTACTCCGGTCCTTTTTTCATGCTCGAAACGGTCGGCTTCACGCAGGAGTAGCCCCAACAGGGCGTATGCGGCGTCGACGGATTTGCATCGATCGTGACAGACTTCGTTGAGGGCCTCGGAAGTGATCAGTTTTTCGTAGAAACCCAAAAACCAGTTATCCCAGGTCGCGTCACGCCATCGCTCTCTCGCCTTCCAAATGGCCCATTCGGCGTACTCAATGGGTGTGCAGTTTTTCGGGCTTTGCCGACCCGCGATAGGAACACTCTTGGGATACCGCTGTCTGAAGAGTGTGTATGCTGTTTCAAATTTCGAAGGGGCATCATTCGAAGCATGCTGACAATACTTCGAAGGCGGTCGTCTGACTTCAAACCGCAAGGAGATTGAGAGTCCATCGACACGCTCGCCTTTTCGTGGAAGCTTTCTGAGAGGGCTAGTCCTCAACCGTTTGAGCACGATCGGGCCGATGCTGTCCGGCTCATCGTTGCCCTGTGCGGAATTCGTTTCTGGCTTTCCTTGTTCTGATTTCATGGTTGTTCGACATGGTACCATGCCGCCACCGCAATTCCTTAATATCAAAAGATACCGACCAGAGCAACCACGGTGCAGAATCCCGCAGCCACGAAAATTTAACCCCAGTTTCCCCTGAACTCTATGAATGGATTGCGGGTAATTCCGAACTCAGACGGCTTGTCCCCTCCAGAATCGAATCAGATGGCTCCATCATGTAGAAGAAGCGCGATGCGGTATTACCGAGGAATCTTGATCTCCAGACCAAATCTCGCTGTCCTCTGTGCGTAAGCCGAGCCATCTATGACGAGTACGATTGTTCTCCTGCTCCGCCTTTCTGCTTATAGTGTGTCTCGTACAATTAAGGCGTAACGTGAATGCGCTCTTTTGCTTTTGGATCTAATCAAACTGACGCTGCTTGATGTGCGCCGGCTGACCAAAACCAGGGGAAACCCTGCTCAGGCAAAATCATTTACAAGTCGTACCATTTTTTAGTATACCTAATTTTATACTCTAGATCTCTGTACCCGAGGACGGGTTTATGCGTCCGCAAAGCCAAAAATCCCAGTTGCCTGACGTAACTGAGGCTTGGGTGATGCCCCCTATCTCGGGCCAGGCACAATCGAGTGATCGGTGTTGCTCCACGGTGGTTTCCCGCACAGTTGTCTCTCCTGATCTCCCCGGGGAATGTTCCCGCTCCGTTCATGATACTTGTCCGGAACATGTGGGGCGCCGGCCGAGCCTGCGCTCGACGTCCTCGCCAGTAGACCTCCCCTTCGCTCCTCTCTTGAGGAGTCTGATCCAATGAGGGCCAAGCCGAGCCGTCTCCACTTTATGGGGATCGTCCTGGCTCTGGCCACTGGCTATGTCGTTGCGGCCAAACTCGGTCTGATGTTGGCGCTTGTTCACCCTAGCGCCACGGCGGTGTGGCCACCCACAGGGATGGCGTTGGCCGCGTTCCTAATCTTGGGCTATCGGGTCTGGCCCGGTATTTTCCTTGGCGCGTTCCTGGCCAACCAACTCACCTTTGGTTCGATCCTGACATCTCTTGGGATCGCGACGGGCAACACGCTTGAAGGACTCGTTGGTGCATATTTAATGAACCGATATGCCCACGGTCAGCATGCCTTTTGCTCTGCACAGGGAGTGTTGAAGTTCGCGGCGCTTGCCGGATTGATCAGCACCGCCATCAGTGCCACTTTCGGCGTGACCAGTCTTGCTGCGGGCGGCCATGCCAGCTGGATCAATTACCCATCGATTTGGATGACCTGGTGGCTGGGTAATGTCGCAGGGAACCTCCTCGTGGCGCCCACCCTCGTCCTGTGGTCACAACGTCCACAGATGCAATGGAATCGTGACCAGGCGGGTGAAGCGGCTCTCTCGATGGTCGTGCTCCTCGGGATGGGCCTAACCTTATTCACCGATGTGGTTCCCGGGACCATCAAGAACTATCCCCTCGTGTTTCTGGTCGTCGCGAGCCTTGTCTGGGTCGCTGCCCGCTTCAGTGAACGTGACACCGTCACCGCGACGTTCCTCCTTTCAGGAATCGCCATTTGGGGCACGCTGAAGGGCTCCGGTCCCTTTACCAGAGAATCGCCGAATGAGTCCCTCCTGGTCTTGCAATCCTTTCTGGCGCTTATCGGCGTCATGAGCTTGGCGCTGGCGGCGAGTATTTCAGAACAGAAACGGGCCGAGGCCGCCGTACGTGACGCGCATGACGCATTGGAACAGAAAGTGTCCGCACGAACGAGCGATCTCTCCGCGGCAAACCGGGAGCTGGAAAAAGAAGTGGCCGAGCGTCGGCATACCGAAGCGCGATTGCATGAGCGAACAGACGCGCTCCGCGAGAGCGAAGCCCAAGTGACCGCCTATGCGCAGGAGCTGGAGCAGAAGAACCGCGACCTCGACCGGGCGTTAGTCGAGGCGCAGGCCGCCACACAAGCCAAATCTGCCTTCCTCGCCGTCATGAGTCATGAAATTCGTACTCCCCTCAACGGCATCATGGGGTGTAACGGACTCTTGCTCGATACTCCCCTGACTCCGGAGCAACAGGAATACGCCGAGGATGTGCAGCGGTCCAGCGAAGGCCTACTCGACATCATTAACGACATTCTTGACTTTTCGAAATTCGAAGCGGGCAGATTAACGTTTGAGACGATCGATTTTGATCTCCGGACCACAGTCGAAGAGGCGCTGGATCTCTTTGCCAAACCGGCACAGCGCAAGGGCCTGGAATTAGGCTGTCTCCTGCATGCAGAAGTACCCACGGCGTTACGGGGGGACCCCGGCCGATTGCATCAAATCCTGATCAATCTTATTGGCAATGCGGTCAAGTTCACCCAACAAGGGGAAGTGATGATACATGTGACACGGAGCTCGAGGAACGCCGAGCGCACCCTGATCGAATTTGCCGTGGTCGACACGGGGATCGGCATTGCCCATGAGGTGCAGGAGCGTCTGTTCAAGCCGTTTACCCAGGCGGACACCTCGACCACGCGCCAGTTTGGCGGTACCGGATTGGGTCTGGCCATTTGCAAACAGCTCGTGGAACAGATGGGCGGACAAATCGGACTAGAGAGTACGTTGGGTCAAGGAAGCACCTTCCGATTTACTGTGTGGTTGACCGAGCAACAGACGCGCGTGACACCATTGCCAAGAGGGTCTCTCGCGGGCCGGCGAGTCTGCATTGTGGATGACAATGCCACCAACCGACGCATCCTGGAACAATATGCGTTCCACTGGGGCCTCCAGAGCGTCACTGCCTCAGATGGATATGAAGCCCTCGCCCTGCTGAAAGGTGCGGCGGCCCAGGGGGATCCCTTTAATGTGGCGATTCTCGATTTGCAGATGCCTCGCATGAACGGACTGGAGCTGGCGCAGACGATCAAATCTGATCCCCAGCTGACGGCCACCCCCTTGGTCTTACTCACCTCAATGGGTATGCGAGGGCAGGCCGAACAAGCGAAAGAGGTGGGGATTGCCGCCTACCTGACCAAGCCCGTCCATCGCGCAGACTTATATGACTGTCTAACCATGATTGTGGACAGGCCAGCCCATTCCTCCCGTGACGGGCTGGAGGTGGGGGCCACGAGTCGCCCACGTGACGTGTTAGTGACCCGTCATGTCATCAAGGAAGCCGCCAGGACGGCGCGCGCCCGCATCCTCGTGGCCGAGGACAATATTATGAACCAGAAAATCACGGTGATTCAGTTGGAGAAACTCGGTTACCGAGCTGATGTCGTGGCCAACGGGCTCGAAGCGGTCGACGCGGTCACTCGAATCAGATATGCCTTGGTCTTGATGGATTGCCAAATGCCCGAGATGGATGGATGGGAGGCCACGGCGATGATCCGAAAAGAGGAAGGGGCACGCGGAAGCCACCGGCTCCCCATCATCGCGATCACCGCGAACGCCATGCCAGGGGACCGTGAAAAGTGTTGGAAGGCCGGCATGGACGATTATCTCGCTAAGCCGGTGACGCTCGAAGAGATGCGAGTCGTCCTTGCCCGATGGATTCCGGGCCATTCCTCATCAGCTGTCCAGCAGGAGTCGGTGTTGTAGGAACGACCACGCTCGGATCATGACTGTGTGGAGGCCGCAATGTTAGCGGGGAGTCGAATCAGCCGATCGTATTTCTGAGATGACCGATTAATCGCGCTTCTTGAATTCCCCCCCTATCCCTCATTCCCAGGAGTTGGGGATAGGTAAGAAGCGCGGACTTATCTCTTGAGCCGAGTTCCATCCAACTCCTAATCTCTTCGGTTTCTCAAGTTTGGCGACTTCATCTTATACGTGTAGATTTATTGCTTGTCAGGCCAAATGACGTCCAGAACACCGTCGGGAAGTCGGAGCTTCTCCTTGCCAGCTGCAGTTACGGCCTCCTGCCACTCTCTCGGCATCGGTACCTTGTCTCCATGGTGAGACTGACCGTGGCCTCCGGCGAGCTTGGTGGAGATAGCAAAAGCTATTGGACCATCATGGACCTCGCACGGTGGGATGGCTTCAAGTTGCTTTTTCAACGGTTCACGCTGGGTATCCGGTACAGACTGAGCGGACGACACCAACCAAACCCGAGCACGCTTTGCCGGGCGGACCGCCACAACAATGTGCAGGGTCTCAGGTGTCGTAACTGTGGTGAAGAATTCGGTGCAGACGGCCCGAAGTTGTTCGATGTAATTGGCGAGTTCCGCTACGCCACTGACGCGAGCCTGCAGGACTTCTTCCGGTTGGTATAGTATGACGTGATAGCTTTCGCACCCCTCTACCGTAACGAGTGCAAATACAGGCGGCGTGGCTGAGAGTAATGTGAAGATGGCGAAGAATAGGGCCTTCATACCCTCATTACGCTCATTTTCGAGCTCTCCCTTGCCTTGGCCCACGAGGTTTGCGCGAAGGTTTCCGATAGGAGGGACCAACTGGAGGGATGCCGGAAGAGAGTTTCAACGTTGTATGCTTTCTCTTCCATGTTTCAAGAAACGTTACCAATCCGGTTATGGTTAACTCGATTGAACTCAAATCTGAGTCCGTAAGTTCGCCCCCTTCTTGTAAATACGCCTCCAAAGGCGCAGACGCCTTCATAAACGTCGCGATCATTTTTTTGGTGCGCGCCAGATCCTGAAGCTTGGCCATAGGAGGTCGCCTTTGTTCGTAGCCTTCTAGCAGACTGTTAAAAAACTATCTTTAGGTCCATGAACTCTCGACACCTTGGA
>CAZOHW010000215.1:0-7285 GCA_964579525.1 uncultured Nitrospira sp.
GCTATGCCTTATAACAAATTCACCAACGATTGCAAACCCCTTGTGACGGAATCAGCCGCCTATCGCGGTTATAGTGCCTTCTGTGCAAGGTCGAGTTCTTCTAAGATGTAGGTCGCAATCCACTCCGAGCGATCGGTGACTGCCTGATGTAATTCGATCCTCCATTCATCAGGGCCCATTCGCTGAGTCTCTTGGCTGAGTCCGGCCTGCAGGCGGATAGTCAGCTTACACCAACACACGGCTTGCGCAAAGAGGTCGGGTATCCGTTCCTCGTAGTGGGAACGGTCGCATGCATCAAGTGTTGCCAAATTCTTCTCGAGTCGATGGTCAAGTTGAATTGCCTGTCGCAGTGCCGAAAGCTGGTCGGTATGGATTTCAACCGCGATCTGGGTGCCGGCCTTCCAGCTCCGCTTCTTGACGTTAAAGACACAGGCTTGCGCCAAGTTTTCTCCCGCCACCGGTTCAGGCCCAAAAAACAACGTCACGCGATACAGCGGGGTGTCCCGAGAAAGTTCTTGCATGATCGGTCGGTATTGTAACATGGCCACCGGAGAAGACCACCGTTTCTATTGAATGGTTTGGGCGTGATGCATCTCCGGGTTAGATGGTTAGTGACGGGGCCATCGGCGTGGATGTTCACATGACTGGTGACACGCAAGAAAAATACTACTTGTTGCTCATGGAATCTCATGTATAATTGGTTTTCTGTTCATAACGATGAAGGAGTGCCATGAATCCATCATTACAGCGGGCAGTCAGTAGCTTTTATAATTTGATTTATGAAGCCCAAACCTTTGCGACGGCGATGGCGAGGATCGATACGGCAGAACAGGAACACTATGCTGGGCGTATTGAAGGGCTGAACTGGGTTCTTGATCGTTGCCAAGAACTTGAGGACATGGATGCGAATCTCACCCCATCGTCGTTGCAACGCGTGCTCGGAGAGGTGAAATCGGATCTTGAACATGAACTCTCCGTTCAACGAAGGGAAAAGGGGCGACGCGCTGATGGACGTGAAGAAGCGCTGAATTTTGTCGCAGATTATCTTTCTAGCCTCATCACGGCGACGGAGATTGAATCCGCGAAGACTGCGGTCTAAGAACCAAATAGACGGTGGATACAAGACTGATACAACCGGGGTATTCGTGTAGCTCCTTGCTCGCCAGGTGTTCTCGGTCGGAGCAAGAGAAGCAACCATCGTATGACCGGCCTAGCCTTGGCAGCCGATCAGGAGCTGCCAGCTGATCCCATGCCAAGGCAAGCAGCGAGATTCTCATATGACACAGTCCCCACGAAGACCTGGAACACCTTGGCTTGCGAGTATGCCACGAGCTGTTCGAAGACAGGCGCAAGCCCCTTCATCAGGCCAGGAAGACCAATTTAAATCTCTGAATGCCTCTCTGCTCTATTGTCCGCGATGTCAAGTAGCGACTCCTACGCGTGAGCGATTACTCTTGGTCCTTCCAAATGGTAATCTGTATGAGTATCTCTGTGCCCATTGTGGGACATCTACCGGTTCAAAGACCGACAACCCTGAAAAACGAGTCCAGATCGTTAGCCCGTAAATACTCGTTGTCTATCGGGCTGCGGAAACACCCAAGTTGACCTCTGGAACCGTCACGAATTGCGAAGTGTGAAAGAACGCCGCTGGCGGTCTTTTTCCGCATCCTGCAAGGAGAAATGAGATTGCGGCTGGATCAGCCAATGCATAGGGGGATGAGAGGAGAATTAGTACCGACTGGCAGGGAGCAAGCGGTCAAATCTGGCCTGCAAGTTGATCAAGGGGTATCCCCTCCTCAATAAGCATGACCGGAATATTTTCACGGATAGGATAGAGAATTTGTTGATCCTCACGAATCAAGCCACCGTCGAGCCGAGTCGAAACGGGGTTCTTGCCCTTGTTTTTGAGTGAACCGTTGGTGACAGCATCATTGATCCGTTGAATCAGGGCCGGATCAGCCAAACGAACTGGCTGCTTTGTTTCAGGGCAACACAGAATGGCTAAAAGATCTTTATCGATGCTCACCACCGCCCCTCACTTGGTTTCCCAAATCCTTCGATAGAGTAATGCATCATGAGGAAGATGGCAAGCGGGCGAGAGACATTCCGCGGGGTTTTGTGTTTCTGCTGGACTAATCCCTCGTCATTCATGTAGGTGGTTTGTGTATGGTGAAGGCGTTCTGGAGAACCTGCATCACAGGCCTCATCGTTTTGGTCCCTGCATGGGCCACGTTCCTTATTTTGTCGACTCTCTTTACCACCCTCGACAATCTGGTCGGGGGATACATGTCCAACCCCATTCCCGGGTTTGGCTTCTTGCTGTTGGTCCTCCTTCTCATTCTCACCGGGATGGTCGCCGATCATGCGATTGGTGAAGGACTGATTAGACGTCTGGAGGCACGGCTCGAACAGATTCCGCTTGTCCAGAGCATTTACCTGACCTTGAAAGGCATGACGGATATCCTGAACTTTCGATCACGGTTTGGCACCAGCACAGTCGTCGCCTTTCCCTTCCCACGTCAGGGCTGCTGGGCGCTCGGATTTGTAATGGGCCCTGCCCCACGCGCCATTCAGGTCGAACCAACCACCACGCTCTTCATGGTCTTCGTTCCGACAGCCATTCACCCATTCACAGGCTTTCTCGCATTTATTCCGGAGCAGGCCTTGCAGCCACTTAATCTTCCGCCTGAGGAGGCAATGAAGATGGAATTCTCCGCCGGTTTCTATACACCGCGAGCAGGATGGATTAAAGCCCCGGAGTCTGGTCCTGTATGACCGAGTCTCTGGTGATTCGGCAGGCCGGTCTCAACGATGTGGACGGGATCGTGGCATTCAATGCGGCGATGGCACTGGAAACCGAGAACCGCCGGCTCGAGCTTGTCAGGCTTCGGCAGGGAGTTCTTGCCCTACTGGCAACCCCCGCACGTGGATTTTACATCGTCGCGGAGCTTCCGGATCCGAATAGCCATCAGCTGGTCGGGCAAATTATGATCACCTTCGAATGGAGCGACTGGCGGAATGGAGTGTTTTGGTGGATTCAAAGTGTGTATGTAGAGCCGACGCAACGCCGGCAAGGAGTATTCCGGGCCATGCATCGCCATATCATGAGGAACGCCCAGGCTGATGCACAGGTCTGCGGGGTAAGATTGTACGTGGAACAAGGCAATCATCAAGCCCAAACCGTCTATCAGCGTGTGGGGCTCGCACCATCTGCCTATACCGTATTTGAACAGGACTTCGTACTCCCCGGTCGGGCCTCACATCACACTTGAGAGGAGGAGAATTCATGGCGCTGCGAAAAACGATGGTGCTCTTCCTCGGTCTGACCCTGATTCTCCAGGGCTGTATCGTCAGCCGTGGAAGGGTGGGAAATCCCCTCGACGAAGCCAGTATCCAACAGATTGAAAAAGGGATCAGTAAAAAGGACGCGGTGGTCACATTACTAGGCGCGCCAGATCGCATCATTGTAGGAAACGACAAGGAAATCTTTCACTACTATTACTATGACGGGAAGTCCCCAGGACTGATCTTGCTTCTGTTGAATATCATTAGCATCAATGTCCGGAGCGACAATCTGTATGTGTTCTTCGATCAGCAAGGTATTGTCCAGGAGGTGATTTATGGCAAGAGAACTCCTGAGGTAGATTTTACACTACGCCCCTGGGGGAAATAGCTAACCAATGCATTCGTCGGACTATCGGTCTGTCGTTCTCTTGATACTCTGTACGACACTCGTAGCCTGTACCGTCGAGAGGGTGAACTTCAATGAGCCCATCACCCAAGATCGGCTTTCCTTTATCCGGCCCGGTGAAACGACGTTGCATCACGTTGTGGGTCACATAGGGGCGCCGGAGGATATCACCGCAGTAGGAGATCAGCTCGTGGTGGAATTCAAATGGAGTACGACGCGGTCATCATCGCTTAATCTAGGTCACCTTTTTAAAATCATTTCCCCCATCTCTCCGCCAATACGATTATCGGGCACCGGGATCAATATCCAGCGACTCGTCGTGATCTGTGACGGGCAACTCATCGTCCGCTCCTATGCGCTCGATCTCACAGAGGAACATGCCCTCTTGGAGTTTTGGCCTTTCTGATGTGGAAATGACCTTTCACGAATTGCCGCCTGTCGATGCCCCCGTTATAATGGCACGCCATGAGTCAAGGAACCGCAGATCCCACTCGGCGCCCAACGAGTGAGGACCCGTCCTCTTCCTATATCCCGGCGGATAGAGATACGGAGTTTCTCCAACGAGACGAACTGCGGCCCATTCGAATCGGCCTGGAATTGCTCAAACCCGAACTCATCCAAAAAGAAGAACATATCGAGTCCACCATCGTGGTCTTCGGCAGTGCCAGGCTGCACGAGCCGGCGCTTGCCATCCAAGCACTGCGGCAAGCAGAAGAGCTAGCTGCACGGGCTCCACACGATCGGACGCTCCACCAACAGGCGGCTATCGCCAAACGGCAGCTTGAACTGTCCAAATATTATGATGTCGCGAGGGAATTTGGGCGGTTGGTCTCGTCGACCTGCCAGGTCAATGGTCGCTGCGATTACGTGATGGTGACGGGTGGTGGCCCCGGCATTATGGAGGCAGCCAACCGGGGTGCCGCCGATGTAAAGGCCAAGTCGATCGGGCTCAACATTACATTGCCCCACGAGCAGTATCCAAACCCCTACATCACGCCGCGACTCTGTTTCCAGTTTCGCTATTTCGCCATCAGAAAAATGCACTTCCTGATCCGCGCCAAAGCCCTGGTGGCGTTCCCTGGAGGGTTCGGGACCCTGGACGAATTATTTGAAACCTTGACGCTTCTGCAGACTGGAAAATCTCAGAGCGTGATAGTGGTCCTCGTCGGACGTGATTTCTGGGAACGTGTGATCAACTGGCAACTACTCGTGGAGTACGGACTGATCGTACAGGCAGACCTTGGCCTCTTTCACTATGCCGAGACGGCACAAGAGGCCTGGGATCTCATCGCACGGCATAATGGAGTCCCCACCCCATGAAACTCTCATTCTATGGAGCGGCTCGGTCGGTGACCGGAAGTCGTCACATGCTGGAGGCTCCGGGCTTCCGGCTCCTGTTGGATTGCGGCATGTTTCAAGGCCGTCGTCAGGAAGCGGTCCGGCGGAATCAGGACTTGGGGTTCGACCCCAAATCGCTCGGCGCTGTCCTCCTCTCGCATGCGCATATCGACCACTCAGGAGCCTTACCGGTCTTGCCGGGACAGGGATTTTCAGGGAAGGTCTACCTGACCAGGGCCTCTGCGGATTTGGCCGGCATCATGCTCGAAGATTCGGCCCGTGTGCAGGAACACGACTGCCGGTACGTCAACAAACAGGAGCGGAGACGTGGGAAGACCTGTGTCCAGCCGATCTACGATAGCGATGATGTCCGCAAGATCGTCAAGCGGTTTGAGGGAGTACGGTATGGCGATCAACTGAAGATCGCACCACGTCTGACTGCCTCCTTTCACGATGCCGGCCATATCTTGGGATCTGCCGCCGTTCACGTGAAGTATACGGTGCGCGGCAATAGCACCACGGTCTTGTTCAGCGGCGACCTTGGCCGTTCCAATATGCCGATCCTGCGTGACCCTGAACCGCCGCCGAGTTGCGATGTCCTGATTCTGGAATCCACCTATGGCGATCGCCTACACGAGCAGACCAACGACGAGATGAAGAACAAAGCACTCGACCTGCTTGACCATGCCAGGAAGCACAAGAGCAAGATTATCGTGCCGGCCTTTGCCGTGGGGCGTACCCAGGAGTTGGTCATGCGCATCAAGGATTTGGTTGGGGAGGGCCGAATCGATCCCATCCCGATTTACATCGATTCACCGTTGGCGGACAAAGCCACGGAGGTGTTCAAACGACACCCGGAATGTTATGACGACGAAACCATGAAGACCTTTTCCGCTGGGGGCGATGTCTTCGCCTCACGCTACATCCGTTTCATCTCCTCGTCTGAAGACAGCAAACGCCTCAATGCCATGCGTGGGCCCTGTGTCATTATTTCCTCCTCAGGCATGTGTGAAGGCGGCCGCATCCTTCATCATCTCAAACACGCTATTCAGGACGAGGCGAACATCATCGCGTTTGTCGGCTTTCAAGCGGAACATACGCTGGGTCGCAAGCTCGTTGAAGGATGGGATGTAGTGCCGATCTTCGGCGTGCCGACGCCGAGACGGGCGCAGATCGTGAAGTTCAACGGATTGTCCGCCCACGCAGACCGGAATGACCTTTTGGCCTATGTGCGCGCCATCAATCCGCGGCCCAGCAAGATTTTCATCGTGCATGGCGAAGAAAAGCAGGCCTTGTCGCTGGGATCGGCAATCCAAGCAGAACATCCGGCCGTTGATGTGCGAATCCCCCATCAGGGCAGTACGCATGACATTTAGCTCTCGGCACTTGACAGGGGTGGTGCTGCTGTCCTGCATCGTGGTGCTCCTGGCCAGTTGTCTCTCCGCCGCGGCGGCAGAGCCAAAGCAGGAACGTCAACGCCTGCGTGAATTGGGAATTGCCATTGGCCAGTATCCACCTGGTCCATTCAATGCCATTACTGATGTGATTGGAGTGAAAGTCGGGCAGACCACATTGATCGCAGGTGAAGGAGCGTTAAGGCCTGGGCAGGGACCTGTTCGCACCGGTGTCACCGTCATTATTCCACGCGACGATGTCTGGCACAAGAAAGTACCAGCCGGCGCCTTTGTGTTGAACGGTACGGGGGAGATGACCGGCCTGGCATGGGTGGCTGAATCCGGTTTTCTTGAATACCCGATCGCTTTGACCAATACGCTGAACGTGCCACGCGTGGCAAATGGAGTCGTGAGCTGGATGATTCAGCGATATCCCGAGATCGGCATTACCGACGATACGCTGACCCCGGTCGTGGCCGAATGCGACGACGGGCGCTTGAATGATATACAAGGCCGACACGTCTCCGAACAGGATGTGATCGCTGCACTCGACGGCGCGACCAGCGAATCGGTAATGGAAGGCACAGTCGGCGCCGGAACCGGCATGGTCTCGTATGGATTCAAGGGTGGTATTGGGACATCATCAAGAAAATTACCAGAGAAAGAGGGTGGGTATACGGTCGGCGTGCTAGTTAACGCGAACCATGGTCGCAGGCAAGAACTCATCGTAGGTGGCATCCCAGTTGGCAAGCTCTACGAACCACCTGTTCAGCTATCTGAAGCCCTTATTCCAGGCCAAAGCGAAGGCTCGATCATCGTTATCATTGCCACCGACGCACCATTGGATAGTCGGCAGCTCACC
>CAZOHW010000216.1:0-7257 GCA_964579525.1 uncultured Nitrospira sp.
GTGGAAACTCCAGGCCCTCGCCCTGCGAGGGAATACCGAGAAAATTCATCAATGCCAAATGCCTGCGCACTTCCGACTGATCCTCCGGGTAAGGCATAAACCACTGCTGGTCCGGACAATAGTCTCCAGGTTCAAAATACCCGGCCATGATTCTCGCATTCAGCAGTACAGCGAGGTGATTGGTATGCCGACCATTACCCTGCATCTGTAAGAGGAGGTCGAATCGACGTGAGTAGATGTGGGTCATGAAGTCAAACACCGACGCCACAGAGACCGGTCGCTCGGGCACTCCAGGGAACCCGGGAAACTCGATGAACTCATCAAGGTATTGTGTAAACCGATCAACGAACGAGCGTGCCCACGGCAATCCGACCAAGGCGATATGAGAGTGAGGAAACGCCGCTCTCAGCGCGCGAAAAGCCGGCACGGTACACAACAAATCGCCCAATTGAAGAGCGCGCAGCACGACAATCGTCCGAGGTGGTGACGCGATGAGTGGTTGTCGTTCCATGGAGTCAGTCGGTCGTCTTACGACTGTTTCGTGGGCGTTTGGTTTTGCGAGAGGCCCGCGTGGACTTCGTCGTGCGTTTGGGCACATCCACTCCGCTTCGACGAGCCTTGGATAGCCCAATGGCGATCGCCTGTTTACGGGATTTCACCGGATGTTTACCGCGTTTCTTATGTCGCATCTCTTCGGCCACAAAGGCTCCAGCCTGCGTGGTGGCGGCTTTCCCCTCTTGTTTGGCTTTTTGGGCGCGCCGCTTAGTTTGTTGTTCCGGCATAGAATCCTCCTGGGTGGAACTCGTATTCGATCGAGTGCGTGACTGCTTTTTCGATGTAATGGCTTGCCGCCCGATCTTTCGGACCGCCGCCTCTTCCGTCATGCGTTCTTGGTAATCATCCGCTGAAGCATGATTGAGCTCCCATCGCTCACTGTCTCGCTGTTCCTCTTTTTTCCCGACAAACAGTGGTTCGTTACCCTGATACGTGATGCCGACCGCGGTTCCTATTTCATCGACGACATTCTGGTCGGGAGTCGGGTTAGAACCGCCGGGAGCCTCGGTGCCGACATCCATGTCCTGCGGTGAAGCATCAATGTCTCCGGCATTCAATTCCGTAGAACTCGTGTCCCTATCATCCGCCTTGCGCTTGCTGGTCGGTGCTGCCAGTTCCGTCATATCGTGAAACCCCTCGGCTTCACTTGGCGATTGATCCTCATAGTATCGACGAATCACTTCATCGGCATCTGTGATCGTTCGTTTGTGCTTGGGTTGCATCGAGCCTTTACCTCCATTGCAGTACGATAGTGGCGTGAGTTGGCAGTGCAAAGCGCACGCCGTTTGTCTACGCGGAATGACTTGTCAGAGAGAGACGTTAATTAGCGGGGGCTTAAGTGGGTTTCACTCAACTGTCTGAATGCAGAAAAATTAACGATGCATTTGGACAATGTGTCGTATGGTGGACAGCCTGTCTTCATCCCGTCAAATGCAATGTTAAGAGTATTATCTTAACGTGCCGCGAAAAAAAGCTGCCGATGTTGCGAATCACGCAATACGCTCATCTCTCCTTGGGAGGTATTATTCACATGATGATCAAGCGCTGTTCGAGTGCGGCTCGCAGCAATTGTGCAGTGTTGTTCACGTGTAGCTTGTTCAACAGCTGTGCCCGGTGGACTTCAACCGTACGGGGAGAAATACAAAGTTTTTGCCCAATGTCGCGATTGTTATTCCCCTCCCAAACTAAATGTAGCACTTCATGTTCCCGCGGAGTCAGCTGAACCATATTCCGCCGTTTTCTATGCATCGAGACAATGAGGCGCCTCCGGCTCCCCCGTCGCAGGACATTGATCCGTCTGTCGGTCCGTTTTTTCATTTCATTGATAGTCAGGCAAGGTTCGGGCCTTGCGCACGTTCCCATTATTGGC
Organism: uncultured Nitrospira sp.; assembly: GCA_964579525.1. Taxonomy (GTDB): domain Bacteria; phylum Nitrospirota; class Nitrospiria; order Nitrospirales; family Nitrospiraceae; genus Nitrospira_D. Next base: position 1,925 of record CAZOHW010000216.1, read on the forward strand.
TTGATGTCCGTAACCCGGGTGCCGTATCGGTTGCTGAATCAGCCTTGGCCTGGTTCGGCGATGGCAATGTATGAAACTTAAAAATCCAGTAGAGGTAGTACAGAGACGGAAAGAGCAACAGAGCACCCGCCAAGAGACTCCACAACAGAATCTGTAAGGTCGCGTCCGGCGCAGCGGCATCGGCAATGGTCACGTCGGGGACAATTAAGTAGGGATACTGGGACATGGCCCAACCGAACACGATGAGCGCGACTTGTATTGCCGCTGTCACGCGGGCCGTGCGGTACCAACGTCTCCACAATGCGAGCATACTGAACCACGTCACTGCGTTGGTAAAAACCACAGTGAGGTGACCTCCCACTGTCGTCGTCAAACCTTCATAAATCTCCGGCGCTCCTTTTTGGGAAAGCATCAAAATCCCGAGTTCGAGCACTGCCACCACCAACCCGGACCATACTGCCCGCGTATGAAAATCTTCCTGCAGATGACGATCGTTCGTTTCAAGAATCAAGTACATAGCCGCCAGGTATGCAAAGAGTGCTACCGCGAAACAGCCCACGAGTAAGGGGAAAGGCGCGAGCCATGGAGCCACATAGGTGCTGTAATATGTCGATGGCCGTCCAGCCAATCGCCCCGAAGCAATGGCACCAATGATCATGCCCAGCATGAATGAGGCGAGGAGGCTTGACCAGGCAAATACACGCGCCCAAACTACTTGGGCCGAATCCTTCTCGTTCCGCGGTTCCACATCGTTGGTGCGAAAGGCAAATGCTGATCCTCGCAGGACGACGCCGATCAAGAAGACCGTCAATGGGATGTGTAGTGTCGTAGAGATCACCGCGTAGGCTCGGGGAAACGCGGCAAATAACAAGGTGATCACTAAAATGAGCCAGACATGGTTGGCTTCCCAGATCGGCGCAATGGCGGAGTCGATCAATCCCCGTTGTCGATGGCCGCTCGCGCCTCGTGTCAGCATACTCCAGATACCGGCACCGTAATCAGCGCCGCCCGTCAGCACGTAAAAAATGAGTGATGTGAGAAGAATTCCTCCAAGCAGCAACTCCAACATCATTTTGTCATGCCTCCGCGAGATGCCGATGCTTCGAAAATCGATACGCCGACATTTGGTCGACCGGTCGCCGCGATGTGACACCAGATCGTCCAGATCACGACAAGCATCAATAGGCCATAGAGCAGTGTGAACAACACGAAGGGCACCATGATACCCGGCATCGGCGTGACCGCTTCGCTGGTTCGGAGTATTCCATGGATGATCCACGGCTGACGACCGACCTCGGTCACAATCCATCCGGTCTCGATCGCAAGGAAGCCCAGAGGGGTCGACAAGGTCAGTGTCCACAAGAGCCGGCGGTCTTGATACAACGTGCCCTGCTTCCAGCGCCATGCGGCCCAAAGTACGACCGTAGTCATAATGATCCCAGCACTCACCATAACTTGGAACGCGAGGTGAACGACTGCGACTGGCGGCCAGTCGAGATGGGGAACCCGATCCAAGCCCTGAACGGTCGCGGATGGATCACCATATAGCAACAGGCTGAGGAGAGAGGGGATTTCCAGGTCGAAACGTACCGTCTCGGTGCGTTCATCCGGAATGCCGCCGAGACGAAACGGGGCACCGGCTTCCGTTCGAAACTGGGCTTCGATCGCGGCCAGCTTGGTGGGCTGATATTCGGCCACTGCCTTGGCCAGGAAATCTCCGCTGATCGGTTGGAGCAGTGTCGGAATCCCGCCGACCACCAATGCAATCCTCAGCGCATGACAATGGAAACCATGCGGCTTCCGGTACAAGAGCATGGCCGCATGGATGCCAGCAACAAGCAACCCGGTGGCGGCGAACGCAGCGAGCACCATATGCACCGTCTGGTACGGCGCATAGGGGTTCGTCATGACTTCGAGCGGCCGAATGTTGCGGACTACGCCACCCGCCATGTCGAATCCCCTTGGCGCATTCATCCATGCATTCGCGACCGTCACCGCAATCGCGGAGGCGATTCCACTCACGGTCACAACCGCTCCCGTCATCACGTGCGCCAGGGGCGACAGTCGAGTCCATCCATATAAATAAATCCCCAGAAAAATAGCTTCAGTAAAAAAGGCGAAGCCTTCCAAGGCAAACAACGGTCCGACCATCGGTCCAGCCTTCTCCATAAAGGTCGGCCAAAGAAGTCCAAGCTCGAAGGACAGGACCGTGCCGGATATGGCCCCTACCGCGAACAAAATAGCAGCCCCCTTGGACCACCGCTTTGCCAACATGAGATAGTCGAGATCCTTCGTGCGGATCCAGCACCATTCTGCGATGGTCATCATCAACGGCATGGCAATTCCGATAGCCGCGAAGATGATGTGAAAGGCGAGGGACATCGCCATTTGACTTCTCGCCGCCAGGAGGTCGTTCATACTGTCTTGTCCATGTGCCGACAATCTTTTGGATCAGAAGATCAGTCGGATCATTCATCTCTTCTCATTGTCTGGCAGCCCAATGGGTCCAACTGGGTACGACGAATTCTTCAAATAGAATTTTGATGCAGGCGGCTATGGGAATGGCAAATACCAGCCCGAACAAGCCGCCTACAGCTCCTCCGATAAACATGACGATAAGCAGGGTGATTGCGCTCATATCGCTAGAACCACGCTGGATCCACGGCGTCAGGATCCAGCTTTCGATGAACTGCACGACTACGTAAGCCACACTGGGCCATACGAAGATGGCAAGCCAGTCCATCTGCGGGACGTCCGACAGAGAGTCGAGGTACTTGAAGAGCACAGCCAAGGGCCAGCCAATGACTGAGATATAGGGAATTAACGAGAGGAATCCCATTCCGATTCCCAGGATGAACCAGTACGGCACGTCGGTGATCGCCCAACCGATGGCGTATATCGTGCCTGTGATGACGGCGATCAGTAGCCGTTCGTGAAAAAATCCACTGACCGCTGCGTCCATGCGACGCAAAACGGTGAAGGTTCGTTCCTGCCGGCTGACCGGAATGAATCGGGATAGGGTCGCCAGCATGCGGTCGAAGTGCCAGCCCATGAAAAAGAAATACAGGGGAATCAGGAATAGGGCGAGAGCAAGGTCGAGCGTTGCTCCGATCATGGTCCCCAACAATCCGAAGGCCTGGCCGGTCCCTACCAGAAAAGGCCGAACGAACGAAAACGGGTCTGCTTTGAGGCTTTCGATGATTCCATCGACATGGCTCGAGAAGCTTCCGAGAGCACCGAATCGATTGCTCAATGTGGCAATATAACTAGGGACCTTCTGGGTCAGCGTTCCAACTTGGTCCGACATCAAGGGGCCGACTCCAATCAAGAAGCCGGCCGCAATGAAAGAAAAGAGAAAAAGCAATACCGACACGGTCAGCGGTCTAGTTACCTTCCAGCGTCGTTCAGCTCGTCGAATCAGCGGATTGGCTAAATAGGCCAGGATACCCGCAATAAAGATCGGGACGAACACGGAACGTAAGGCATAGATTCCCCACAACACTCCTATGCCTGTCGCCAGCCATAGAAGGTCCCGAATCGGTGCAATCTCCCAGAGGTGACGGTCCGCCGCCGACACGAGTTCTCGCTTGGTTCGTATCGTCCTCGGAGAAGATTCTGCGGGCTCCAAGGTGGGATCGGTCATCACCGGTTTCATCCCACCTCCCTCATGGACTGGTCTTGGTTCCAATTGTGTCCCTTCAGTAGCTTGTGCAAGTGAGATGCCTTGCCGATTAATGGCTGGTCTGGGCTGGTCTGTTTGATGGAACACCAGATCGGAAAGACAGCGCAGGCACTATCCAATCAATGGACCAGTTGTCCGAATGGTCAGACATTTTGTCCTTCACGAACGGGACACTCTATATCCAAAGTCACACAGAACCGTATTCTCCGCCCCTCGGTCCGCTCTTTGCACTCCGCTCTTTGCACAACGACTACGTCTTTGCACAATGACTACGCACATAGCCGTATGTGGGTAGTAAAACAGTGAACCGCTTGCAGACAAAAGGAGGAGTCATGAAGATCCTATTCGTTGTGATCGTGGGAGTGATCGCCATAGGAGGACTCGTCTATGCTCAAACGGGCTCCAGCTCGGAGCAAAGAAAAAACTCCTCGAGGACGCCTGCTGAAGGGCAACAGATGAATCAGCCTCCATCCGGCATCGACAAGCAAGCGGTCGATATGACAGATAACCAGCGTGGTACCGTGGGTGAATATGATGTCGTCCCAGTTCCTCGAGGAGAGTTGGTCGATGCGAAGGGCGGGCGCCTTAATCAGACGGTAAAGAACCCTCAAGGGGAAACCTTGGGGACTGTAACGAAACTGCTGAAAGACAAAAAGACGGGCAAAATCGAATATGCGGTCTTGGAATTAGAAGACAAGTTTCAGCGGCCCATGCAATGGAGCCAATTCATGCAGCAGGGAGACAAACTCATTCTCAAATCGACGAAGAACGAGCTACGGCCATCGGTGAATCCGACTCTGCAAAAAGATCTATCACCCGATGTGTCTCAATACATGGATCAGATCAACAAAGTGAGAGAGGAACCGAAGAGAGGCGCACTGCCGCCACAAGATCGAACGCCAGGCTATGAGGGCAGTGAACAGGAAGCCGATCGTGACCATTCGAGCAGCAAACGGTAGACCTACGAAATTTACTTTGGTCTCACTCTTGAACCAAGTGAGAACAGGGTAGGAGTGTTACTCAAACAATGAGGAACCACCCATGCGTTATAGACGATCCTTGGCCGCCGCAACGATCATGGTTGCCGTGTTCCTGATGGCTTGTCAGACCTATCAAGTCATTCCTAAGGAGCTGAAAGATCGCGTCAACACGCAGGCGAGTTACGAAGTCGTGAAATCGAATCCTGCGTCCCATCAGGGGGAACTCGTCGTGTGGGGAGGGGAAGTGTTACAGGCGATCAGACTGAAGAACATGACGAGGTTCGAAATTCTGCAACTACCGCTATCGGATGATTATCTTCCTCTGGGCGAACGAGTCTTATCCAAAGGTCGTTTTGTGGCCTATGACCGACTAGGTGAGAGTGTAGACCCCGCAATCGTACCGGAAGGGACCAAAGTCACGATCGTCGGCCTGGTACAGCAACCGGTTCCCACCGTATTGGAAGAAGAGTCAAAGGAATATCCGGCTATTGAAATCCGAGATATGACCCTATGGAGTGCCCATGCAACTCGCACATTGGATTATCCATATTACGGTCCCTACGGTGGGATCTACTACTATGGGTCTCGGCCATACGTATTCAGGGATGGAACAAGAGCGGAGTCGGTTCTACACAACTAGCCCCATTATTTTTTACAAGTAGTGCACCTGG
>CAZOHW010000217.1:0-7200 GCA_964579525.1 uncultured Nitrospira sp.
GCGCTAGAAGGTGGTGCCTACGTCATCCGAGATGACCAGGGACATGAACTCCGCGTTCCCCATGACGAAAACACCAGGATCAACCGACCAGCCCATGTAGGAGATCACATTCGATGCTGGTTTGATCGCCATGGCAGAGCCGTGCTGATCCGCAGCCTTGATGGCGATGGCTGATCGACCTCATACCAAGGCTCGGTCAAAATAAATAGCCAACTGTGCTCAATCCGTGGGCCCATCAGGCTGTTCAGCGGACGCCTGACCAAAGTGACCAGTGAGTTCAATGAGGAGAGATTGCAGCAGATCTTTCCAAGGATCGGTCGATGGATAGCGCGCGAAACCAAGGCTCAGAGCAATTCAGGTGTTCAACGTCGGCTTGAATCGAGCCGCATAGGCAGCCACGTCTCGGGGCAGCGCATGCCAGCAGCTCTTACCATACCGAGTCGCCACATGCTCCAGTAGACCTTTGTACAACTCCACGGGAAACTCCCTGGCCTGCCCTTTTCCACGAAAATTGATGTAGTCCGGATGCACGTTGACCAAGGCCATGCCGCCATGTTCCACAATCCACTCCAGTTTCTTGATCCACACATCGATCGTGTTTTCCTGCAATAAGAGAAACAGAGTCGAGTCTTGCGGCAGGGTGTACGGCAATTCAATATAGCCCTTGGAGTCGTTGGCGTGGACCCAAAATGGGAAGATCGTCCCCGCCCCATCCGGTTGCGGTTCAAACGGATCGGTATCGAACGTGGAGGCGTCATAGGACACCTCCAAGGTCTTTAACCACTCTAGATTGTGAAACATGAACCCGGCTCGAAACCCCACGGCGCCCCAGGCCTTCAGGTACTGATTGATCTGCACTGCCTGGTCATGGAAGCTCTCGGAAGATCGATAGAGTGACCCATCATGATGGAGATCATGTACCCCGACTTCAAACCCTTCGTCGATCAGAAAAGTGCGCAATGAATCCGACAGGCGATATTCTCCTTCCGGGACAAAATTGAAGGACGAGCGAAACCCGAAGGCTTTGTCGACTTCCGCCAATTGACGGCATTGCGCGATCCCTTTTTCTCCCTCCACATCGTGCGTCAACACAAATGCAAACCGTTTCCCCTCCGGCCAGCCGGGCCATGCGTCCGGCACACGTGCCGCAGATCTGAGAATCGGCCAACAGGCGGCGCTGTGTTCTCTCAAACGAGCCGCCAGCTGACGGCGTAGCGCCATACGAACGCTCCATGGCACCAGGGGCTTCACCAGGTAGTAGAAATTTCTCAGGGCAAAGAGACGTTTCGAAAGAAATTGCGGAAGGGCTGATAAGAGCAAATCGCTCGACGCTCGATAGCCTCTTAAGACAGACTCCTTTGCATATCGGCCAGTTGACTGTCGAATCGACTGATTCATGATAATTATCACCTAGGATAAAGGAAACCAGCTTGCCTGATCATGGTCGGCAACAGTACCACAAGCTTATGTGAAGATGCCCCCTACAAATGGGGCATATCGGACCTATCCACCCAGCATTCTATAGATGACCTGTTGGGTCTTTCATCCCATTGGGCGGTTCAGAGGATCTATTCCCAGTTGCGATCCATATGCAAAGAACGAGCCATCATGCAATCAATGGGAATAGCGCACATCCAATGGATTTTGCTGAGGCTTATGGAATGAGAGCGCCACCCGTGAATCTCATTGGATTCACTGTATCTAACTCCATCCATGAGAAGTCCACACTCACTAATCCAGCACGACCTATCCTGCTCAACCTCTAAGTCACACCGGCACCGGCTCAGTTTGATCCCAAGCCGCTTGAGGTCGGACACTTCATACAGTATTCTGCCGTCCTATTTGAGGACGATCATGACGCCCACAGAAGCCGCAACCGCATTATTTAAAACCATGCCGCAGCCAATTACCACCTCTCAACTTGCGGAATATGGGGTTGAGGCTTTGGAACCTGCTGTTCAACAGATTGCCCGTGAAATGTTGTCACTGAATCTCTATTGGATCCTGGCGGCCATCGATGCCCATATCCCGACGAAGTACCAGGCCGCGATCAAAGAGGATCTGTTCACTGCGATTCAAACCCAGTGGTGGGAGTCGGGACAACTCGGGACCGACACCTGGGCGGATTATCAACCGGAGCTCACTGAACGGCGCGAACACTATGCCCGCCTGGTTGATCAAGAAGGCATCAATCCTATGGGTATTTGTGCAGAGACGGCTGGCCTCATCGAAGATCTGGGCCTCATCTCGTCCGAGGAACGCAAAAAGCTGCTCGTGTTGTTGATCGACTATACGCCGGCTTCTGAGTACGGCAGGCTGCTGGAGAATATCGGGTAAGAACCTACCAACCCGACACAATCTTCTATAGTTTTGAGTTTTTAATTCTTCGTTTTGAGTGGAACTCAACATTGACTCACGGGTCACTCACAAATAGCGGTGTGAGATCACCTTGCCGCTCGCATCGAATTCATAAAGTAGCGGCACGCCGGTCGGAATATTGAGCTCCAGCACCTCAGCTTTGGACAAGCGATCCAGCTCCATCACGAGTGCCCGCAAGCTATTGCCATGCGCAGCAATCATGATCGTTTCCCCCTTCAGCAGATGCGGCTTGATCATTTTCTCATAATAAGGCAATGCCCGCTCTGCCGTATCTTTCAGACTCTCTCCACCCGGCGGCTTCACATCATAACTTCTCCGCCAGATTTTTACTTGTGCCTCGCCGTACTTTTTGGCGGTTTCGGTCTTATTGAGCCCTTGCAGGTCGCCATACATTCGTTCGTTCAGGGCCTTATCCTTCTCAACGGGAATATTGGTCTGCCCAATTGTTTCCAGCACGATGCGCAGGGTCTCGTTCGCACGGGTGAGAACGGACGTGAAGGCTCGGTCGAACTTTACTTCACGCAGCTTGTCTCCTGCACTCTTTGCCTCCTCAATCCCTTTGGGAGAGAGCGGCACATCCACCCAACCGGTGAAGCGGTTTTCCAGATTCCACTGCGATTCCCCATGACGAAGTAAGACGAGTCGAGCCATTACCCATTCTCCTCATTCAAATACCCAACACTCTGGTTAGATCTTCCTTCATATCGTGAGTCGTCAAGACCAGGTGTTCTCAACATCGCGGCCTGCTTAGCCGGTCGATTAGGTGACTTATCAGAATCGGGAGGGCCTTCCTGAACCATCTTTGCCAACGTAGCCAAAAACATAATATAGAACAGCACCCCAACCCAGATGACATAGGGCTGCACCCCACCCGATTCTTTGAGTACCGCCTCTTGGGTGGCCTGATCCATCTGCACAGCCTTTTTAATTTGACCGATATGTTCCCGGCAATGCCAGTAGTACAAATAGTTGGACGTCGCGCCGGCCATGATGCTCCAGACGATACCCGCGGAGAAATCGCCGGTGAGATATGTTGAAACCATGGGTCCCACCGCATACACAAAAGCATGCAGATACATTTTTCGATAGAGGAACCATAGGAACGAAATATAGAGAAACGCCGGCCAATTCCAGGACAAGGCAAATTTGGGCTGCCCATCCGACGAAAATTTCTTAAAGACGGTCAGGTAGTGATCGGCATTGGGGCCGATGAATTGGCGCCAGAGCGTGTCGTCGTCATGAATCGGCCGAGCCGTAGGAGCCTCTGCCGCCGACTCACTTGCAGCCGTGGCTTCAGCCAGTTTGGTCCCACACTGATGACAGAAGTTGGCGTCGTCCGGGTTTTGTTGATGACACTGACCACAAGCCGTCATGACGCTGCAGCTTACCATACTCAGGACCCGAGCAGAGGGGTTATCGTGGCGTGCTCGTTCATCGGACACTGACACCAGTCATCACTGTCATATGATCCCCTCCTCCACATCCTACGTTATTGCTCTTCCTATTGGCCCTGTGCTAACTTTCCTTTTTTTCTAACGGGATAGACACCATGTTAAGTGAAGAGCTCAAAGACGCTGCCGACAAATATCTCATGCGAACCTACAACCGCCAGCCGATCTCAATCGTGCGGGGACGGGGATCGAAGGTCTACGATCTCGAGGGCCGGGAGTACATCGATTTTGTCGGCGGCATCGCTGTGAATCTATTGGGCCATGGACACCCGGATCTGGTTCACACCATCCAGCGCCAGGCCGCGCAACTCATTCACACGTCCAACCTCTACTATACGGAACCTCAGGTAAAGTTGGCGAAAATGCTGGTCGACCATTCATTCGCCGACCGCGTGTTCTTCTGTAACAGTGGCGCAGAAGCGAACGAAGCCGCAGTCAAGCTGGCGCGGCGGTACGCCCATGAGCGGCATGGCACAAACCGGCTCGACATTATCACGATGAAGAACTCATTTCATGGCCGTACACTGGCCATGATCACCGCCACCGGACAGGAAAAGGTTCAGAAGGGCTTCGAACCCTTGATGCCTGGATTTTCCTACGCGCCGTTCAACGATTTCGATGCGATCGAGTCCATGGCCAGCGAGACCACGGCGGCCGTCATGCTGGAACCGATTCAGGGGGAAGGCGGGGTCTTCGTAGCTGAGCGGGACTATCTGAAGAAGTTACGCGAGTTCTGTACGCAAAAGGATATCCTCTTGATCTTCGATGAAGTCCAGACCGGCATGGGCAGAACCGGTACCCTCTTCGCGTATGAGCAACTCGGCGTCACCCCCGATATCATGACGCTGGCCAAAGGCCTTGGCGGAGGCGTTCCGATCGGAGCCTGTCTTGCGACGGAATCCGTTGCGGCAGCATTTACGCCTGGCGCCCATGCGTCGACATTCGGAGGAAACCCACTGGCCTGTGCCGCGGCCTTGACCGTCTGCCGGACACTGCTGGAAGGGCAGGTGTTGGATCACGCAATGCAGATGGGTGAGTACTTGGCAAAGGGTCTGGCGGACTGCAAGGAACGGTTTCGAGTCGTGCGAGCCGTGCGTGGCCTTGGCCTACTCCAAGGCATGGAATTGCAGATCGATGTGAAACCATTGGTGGCTGAAGCCCTCGCTCGGGGGGTTTTGATCAATGCCGCTGGTGAGCGCGTCCTCCGATTCGTGCCGCCCTTGATCATCACCCAGCAAGAAATCGATAAATTGCTCGACGTACTGAGTTCAAGTTTGAGCCGACACACCACAGAAAAAGACTCGCAGCATTGACCGTCATGGCGCGACACTCCACCCAGACGATGCGTCCTGGAACCTATGCCAAGGATCTGTTGGATATTGCGACGATGCCGCGAAAGCAGATCGTCGAACTATTGCGGTTGGCCGTCTCCCTCAAGAACAAACAGCGACAGGCCACTCCTCATCGGATGCTTGACGGGAAAACACTCGGATTGCTCTTTCATAAACCATCGACCAGAACCCGTGTCTCGTTCGAGGCAGGGATGAGCCAACTGGGTGGCCATGCCTTGGTGCTTCCGATGGGCGATATTCAACTCTCCCGGGGAGAAACTGTTTCCGACACAGCACGCGTCCTGTCTCGTTATCTGGACGGCATTGTGATTCGAACCTACGACCATGCCACTGTTGAGGAATGGGCAGCAGAAGCGAGCATGCCGGTGATCAATGGGCTGACAGACCATAGTCACCCCTGTCAGGCCCTGTCTGACCTCCTGACCATTCAAGAAATCAAAGGGCGATTGAAAGGGCTCAGCCTCGCCTACATCGGGGATGGCAACAACGTCGCCAACTCGCTCATCGAGGCAGGAGCCAAGATGGGGATGCGGGTGGCAGTCGGCTGTCCCTCCAGTTACCAACCCGATCAGTTGGTGGTCGATCGTGCCCGCATGGAAGCAGAAGCCTCCGGCGCCGCCATTGAGATCGTGGAGAATCCACAGGTCGCGGCGAAGGAAGCCGATGTGGTGTATACAGACGTCTGGATCAGCATGGGCCGTGAACGCGAACAGACCAGGCGGCTCAGAGCACTGGCCCCCTATCAGGTCAATAAGCGGCTCCTGCAGCGAGCGAAGCCGGACGCCATCGTCATGCATTGCCTGCCCGCGCATCGCGGCGAAGAAATTACGGCAGAGGTGCTGGACGGCCCTCAGTCAGTGGTGATTGACCAAGCGGAAAATCGCTTACACATGCAGAAAGCCATTTTGGCCCAACTTCTCACTCGGCAACGGAGAAGGTAGGATCAGGATCTATGAAATCAGCACCGATTAAGAAAATCGTTCTGGCCTATTCTGGAGGCCTGGATACGTCCGTTATCCTCAAATGGCTGCAGGAAACCTATCAGGCAGAAATCATCGCGTTCTGTGCCGACCTGGGACAAGGCGAAGATCTCAAGTCCGTCAAGAAGAAAGCCCAGGCGCTTGGGGTCAAAAAAGTCTATATTGAAGATCTACGTGAGACGTTCGTCAGAGACTATGTATTTCCCATGCTGCGTGGGAATGCGATGTACGAGGGTTGCTATCTCCTCGGCACGTCCATCGCACGGCCGCTGATCGCTCGGCGGCAAGCGGAAATCGCCCTGGAAGAAGGGGCCGAAGCGGTGTCGCATGGGGCAACCGGCAAGGGCAACGACCAAGTCCGGTTTGAGTTGACCTACATGGCGCTCGCGCCGAACTTGAAAATCATTGCACCCTGGCGGGAATGGACCATGCGCTCTCGGCGCGAGTTGATCGAATACGCGGATCGTCACGGTATCCCTGTAACCGCGACCAAGGCCAAACCCTACAGTACGGATCCGAACCTGTTTCATATCAGCTATGAAGGCGGCATTCTCGAAGATCCCTGGGAGTCCCCACCGGACGAAATTTTCCAATTGACCGTGGCTCCGGAGAAGGCGCCGAATAAGCCCCAGGAAGTCGAGATCGAGTATCGAGCCGGCAATCCGGTGGCCGTCGACGGCAAAAAGATGAGCCCCGCGGCCCTCCTCGCCCATCTCAACGCCCTGGGCGGAACACATGGAATTGGCCGGGTCGACCTTGTTGAAAATCGCTACGTCGGAATGAAGTCTCGAGGGGTCTACGAAACACCGGGAGGGACGATTCTACACGTGGCCCATCGCGGTATCGAGTCCTTGACGATGGATCGGGAAGTGCTCCACTTCCGAGACAGCTTGATCCCTCGGTTCGCCGATTTGATCTATAACGGGTACTGGTTCAGTCCCGAGCGTGAAATGCTGCAGGTGGCGATCGATGAGGCCCAGAAAGACGTGAGCGGGGCTGCGCGGGTGAAATTGTACAAGGGCAGCTGCACATTAGCCG
>CAZOHW010000218.1:0-7198 GCA_964579525.1 uncultured Nitrospira sp.
CTAGTAGGGCTACTCCATAGAATCAACAGGGAGAGAGGTCAGTCCTTCACACCACCTCCGGGTACTGCAACTTCTCCAAGTGCTCCTGAAGCAACTTGAGTGGGATCTGTTCCCGATGGGTGTACACCTGCCCATGCACGGTCGATGAGGCATGACCTACGAGAATCTCCCTCATATCCTGTGGAACGCCAGCACTGGTGAGCCGCGTTACCACGGTATGGCGAAAGGAGTGCAGGAGCTTCCTGCCTGTCACACCAGTCAGTTTCCGTAGTCTGGTAAACCACTTCCCCACAGCATCGCCTGGCGTTGGTCTCCCTCCCTTACCTTTGCGTTTCACCTTCTTCGAGGGTGGGAACAGGAGTTGGCCTTCTCCTTTGCGCTGCTTGAGGTAGTCCAGGAAGCCTAAGGCGATCAGCGCGGAGTGAACCGGCACCCGTCGCTTGCTGTGTTTGTTCTTGACGGTTCGTCCTTCATCTTCGTGGGTGGTGATATGAAAGAACCAGATGCCGTGTTCCTCTTGCGAGGCCCGAACATCGTTGACACTGAGCTGTGCAATCTCCTCTCGTCGTGCTCCAGTATGTAGCAGTATCCAAAGGAGCCAGTACCGTTCAGGGTACTCCCCATTTCGTTGGTCGTTGAACTCGGTTGACGTGAAGAGGGCCTTGAGATCGGCATCTTCAAGGTATTCATAGGATTGCTTTTTTGTCCCTTCGTAGGCAATACCCTCAACAGGGTTCTTGCCCATGTACACATCATGCTTGAGTGCCCACGAGAAGAAGTGTCGCAGATCGTCAAGGGCCAGGTTCACTGTCGTCTTCGTGACAGTGGGGTAGGTGGCCCCTTCCATGGCTTCGAGGATGACGGCAATCGGCTTCCCTCTCAAGTTGTTCGTTGGCCGCTTGGGTAGGCGACTGTATTGATCCCGGAACCGAATGCAGTCGGCCTTGGTCACTTCTTGGATAGGCCGATCACCTCCAAGACTTTCGACGAAGCGTTGGAAGAGGATAGTTTTCTCGTGATTAGTACGCTTGTCCCTGTGAACGTAATGTTTAAAGTAATCCGTGAAGGTCTCTGAGAGTAGCCGCACGGTCTCAGGAGAAGGAGTGTCAGGGGTAGAGGAGTGGCCCAGGATACTGTAGGCCGCTGAGGTGTCCCTGAAGTAGTTCCCTCCTGACCGTTCCATGACGGCCTTCCACACAACTTGCTTGGCCTTGAGCAGTTCCCGACAGAGCCGCCGATAAGCATCTGAGGTCTTGGGAAGCGTGCGCTTGTGGGTCTTCAGGAGTTCGTCGGCCTCATGTTGGATCTGCCGAAAGTCGTTCCGCCGGAGCTGGTTCACGGCTTCCTCAAGGAAATCGGAGTAGGGTGGTAGATCGTCGTCATCATGACCATTTGAGGCGAGTAAGGCTTCCTCCTCTTCTTCCAGGGATGTGTTGATGTAGTGCTGTACCAACTTCTTGATTTGGTCAAGTGTCATGGCTACCCCATGTTGGCGAAGGTGATGGAAGAGGTATGCAAGCCGTCCCTCCCACCGTGCCGAGAGGATCTTAGCATCACGGTAGGAAGTCCCAAGGCTTTTCTTGATTTCCCGCCGATGAAGGAACAGACGGAGATCAGCAGGGACGAAGAGTCGGGAATAATAGCGACCGTTGCGAAGGAAAATCGTACCCATAGGGTGTCGAAAGTCGTACCATTCTCGACCCCAAGAGGACTGTGAAGACGCTGACTACTGCGATTTCAAGTGGTTAGGGTGCATGTGGTGCCGAGGGACAGAATCGAACTGTCGACACCAGCCTTTTCAGGGCTGTGCTCTACCAACTGAGCTACCTCGGCACATGACCAGGAAGGATCAGGACTCCTGAGCGAGGATTATAGGGGCATGTCACCATCAAACGCCCGGCGCATCTTACCAAGAAGTGGGGGCGAGTTCCACAAGTTTGTTCGACAACAACTTATTCGCGCTATTTAAACGTAGTTTTCTCTATCACTCTCCACATCATTTCTAGACCGCTTGCTATGAATTGGGTACAATGAGCCGGTTTTTACAGATGTTTATGCTGGATTCCGGGCATTGATCGTCTCATTGACATCTTTAGATGCTCAAGCAATCTGACAATAAGTGGGATAAGAATTCGTCCGTCATCGTAACGATAGTGGCATTTGCTGTATTTCCCTATCTTTACCTGACCGTGCTCTATTCTCACACGAAGCTTGTCGAAGATCGAGGTGTTTATGACGACATCTGCTATTTACGACAAGCCTACCTTTTTCGTTCGCTAGGTGTTGTTGGTGGTCTTGATACAGACAATCCGTCCGCGCGGTATGCTGCTTCTCTCATTAAGAACATGGGCCTTGAGAGAAAACTGTCATCCAATATTCCTTGCCACGGTTATCTTGCTGCTACCGGTAAATTGTCCATGCAATATCCGCCCGGTACGGGGTTTTTTCTCAGCGCCTTCCCTGAAGGTGTGCAAGCCAGTGGCCTGTACATTGTTTCCTCGACGACAATTTTTCTCATGTTGATGTGGTTGATCGCAACCGCCCGCGTACCGTTAGCCGTGGGTTTGTACGCGGGATTCGGTGCGCTTACGCTCTATCTCATGGTCAATCCAGCGAAGGCGAGTTATTCAATCGCACCTACCATGCCACTGTGTATCGCCGTAGCATACCTAACAGTCCAGATGTTTGCCGAAAGGGCTTTCGTCGTGCGCGTATTGATAGCGGCCTCTGCTGGCCTATTACTGGGGATTGCGACGGATATTCGTCTTTCATCGGTGCTGCTTGCATTCGGATATATGATTGGCTTCGCGCTTCAGTTTCTCCGCACTCGAACCTGGGCTACATTTGTCCACCCCTTGGTGTTTGGTCTGGCGCTCATTGTAGGAACGATTCCGACGCTTGCTGCCAATGTCATAAACGGAGGAGGGCCATTCACCACGGCGTACGGAGGGGCCGATACAGCCCCACCGCTCACGTCAGTTGAACCGTTGCTGGCACAAATCCGATGGTATTTGTTTTCTGGAACGCATAGTGTTCTCACCTGGTTATCAATCTTGTTGTTTGTGCCCCTCGCAATGGTTGCAATAAAGAGAAAACTGCTACCCCTCCAGCTGCCCCTCCTCATCGCATGCATCACATTGGTTTCAAATGATTTGTATTTCATCATGCACCCCATTCAATCACAGTATTATTCAGTTCCTCCTGCCATCCTCGCCTTATGGATCGGTGTCATGGTTTTCGCTGCTTTGCTAGAGCGTGAAGAAGCACCCCCGTTCAAGCCCTCTCCTAGAAGCACCGCAGGTGTTGTTGGTGCCACCTTGGTGATCGCGACGATGGTTCTTACATATGGTGGGATATTTTCACGCCCACAATTTGTACCCGGCGTGGCCATCGAATCCAACGCAGTGGTCTGGATCGGAGGAGACAATTGGATGGATGCGTGGAAGAGGTCTGGGCTTGGTCTAACCTTTCAATATCGTTACCAACGTCATACAATTTCTGGGCTCGGCACCCTACCAGTTATGGATCAGGACAAAACCATGGCAGCGGTTGTAACAGATGCTCGACCGCAATATATCGTTGTAGATGATCAAGGGACGCGGGAGGTTATTGCTCGGTTAACAAACAGCGGTAGAGCTTCTATCGTAGGACAAGCTTTTGGCGCTGATATATACCGGATTGAGCAGTAGCCGCCTCACGCAAGTTCTGCTTCGACTTGGACAGAATCCCCGTTGCCAAACTTGATGGCTGTTTGATAAAAGCCAGAGAGAACTTTGGCCTCGGCTTTTAGCTCAAGGCTTTTTAGATGCAGATCGATGCATCGGATCATCATACTGAGACACACATGTCCAACATGGATTCGTTGATCCACGGCAAACCCCACATTGCGGTGCTGCTTCCCTGTTTCAATGAAGAACGTACTATCGGCGATGTCATCATGGGATTTCACCGTGTTCTACCCAATGCGGTGATTTATGTCTATGACAATAATTCTAGCGATCATACCGCCGAGATTGCCAGAAATTCTGGTGCAGTTGTGCGACAAGAGCGTTACCAGGGAAAAGGCAATGTGATGCGACGAATGTTTGCCGACATTGAGGCCGACATCTACCTTCTTGCCGATGGTGATCTCACCTACGATATGAGTTCGGCGGGTATTCTCATTCAAACACTTATCAGCAACAATGCCGATATGGTCGTGGGGGTTCGTATCCAATCCGTTGAGGGCGCGTATCGTCCTGGCCACCGCTTTGGAAATCGGCTCTTTAATAAAACCGTCGCGATGTTGTTTGGCGACGCCTTCACGGACATTTTATCTGGGTATCGAGCGATGTCCAGACGATTTGTGAAATCGTTTCCAGCCTCATCCTCTGGATTTGAAACGGAAACAGAGTTGTCGATCCACGCCCTTGACCTTAAGCTCACGACCATTGAAATCCCGTTGCCATACGGTGAACGTCCGCAAGGTTCGACGAGTAAGTTGAAAGCCTACCGTGATGGCATGCGAATTTTTCTGACCATCGTGATGATGTATCGGGCGCTTCATCCGTTCCAATTTTATGGGATCGTCGCACTGTGTTTATTCACCATTGCGCTGGCACTTGGCATCCCGATATTTGTCACATATCTGGAAACTGGCCTTGTTCCACGATTTCCAACTGCGATACTGGCTGCTGGTATAGTTCAAATTGGATTTTTGAGTTTGGTCTGTGGTCTCATCATTGAAGCAGTCAGTTCTGCTCGACGAGAACTTAAGCGGATGCGGTACCTTGATTTACCTGCTCCAGACAACCGGTGACTTATTGAAACAATGGGACCTAAAGCAATCAATGGATCGCTTCGTCGCCACGAGTTAGTGGAAGCATTTGCCCATGCGAAAAAGGAGAGGTGACCCACTGGAGGCGAGCTATACCCCATTCTCTCGTTTCGGAACAACTCGTCCTTCTTCCAGGTCTTGCAAATCAGACCATGCGGTAATGTCGGTGCGTGAGGGATCAATCGCGTTGAGGTATTTCTTAAATTTTGCCGCACTGGCTGGAGAACTCGGTCCGCGTGCTAGCAGCTTCTGATTCCATCCTTCCACTTCAGCAGGTGAGTGTGGCATGGCCTTCTGCTGGAACCATGTTGCGACTCCGGCGTCGCCGGGATTGGCCTTCACCGCCGCGGTGAATTGATCGCTGGTGATCCCGACAAAGTCCAGCAGCCGCTCATCCATTGGGCAGGGATAGATATACTCGCCTTCGGTCCCGGCGAGCACAGCCCGGCATTTGTCGATCATGCGCGCGAGGTGGACATGCCCTACCAGTTTGAATCGCATGCTACGAGGGAAATTCGTTCGTAGGTCCATGGCTACAGCAGTTTATGGTTTGCAAAGATGAGGTTCTTCACCACCACCTGATTGTCCTCGTAGGTGATCATCCGTCTGGTTGCCGGAAGGTCCGAAGCACCGATGCGGACATGGGTATCGGTGAAGCTTTCCACATTGGTCAGTTTACCGTCGGTCGGCGAGTAGTAATAAACTGTATATCTGGTCGTGAGGTTCTTCTGGTCTTGCGTCACCGTGCTTTCTTCCACGTTAATCGTAAAGGCAAAGGGATTCATACCAGGATGGGCCATTTTACGATTGATCTGGGTAATGCGATTGTCCTTGATACGGTAGAAGGAATTAGACCCGTGGATATGCAATTGGGTTCCGAACGGATGCCCATCTTCCTCCATCGTGAGGGCATATTTTCCATCTGATTCCTCAAAGCTCCGCGGTCCGCGATGGACTGCGATCATCCCGAGCTGTTCTTGCACCCACTTTTGAGTCTCGCTGTTACCGAGCTGGACTGAAACCTCGCGAGGTCCTTTCACCATGACCGAGCCGGAGGTTTCTTTCCCATTGATATTCACAGTAAGGTCAGCAGCAAACCCTTTGAAATCTTTTGGCCACCGTGCTGTCGATTCAAATGCTCGGCGGAGAAGGTCGCGGGCGTTGGGATCGTCGGTAATCGTGGAAGGTGCTTGTCTCTGTTCCATAGTCGAGCTCCTCTTGAGGAAGATGATGATGGATATTACTTATACCGGGGTCTATTCCGGTACTCAATAGTGAAATCGAGACTGCGTGGTCCGTCTCTATGCGTTGACGTACCGATCATGAGCTCGAGATAGGATATTCCAAAATCCCTTATGGTTCTGATATACTTGAGCAATTTTGGGGCTTTGTGTTGGGCTTGCTACCCCGATCGGCCTGCGAGCCTTTGATGAGAAAGGATGGGCATGGAACGACGCGCGGCTTCGCATACTGAAGAAGAGGAGATGAATCAACGCCGTAAACTCTTGAATGCCGCGAGGCGAGGCGATACGAAAGCCATCGGAAAACTGTTTGAGCTCTACCAAGTTCGTGTGCTCAGTGGGGATCAGTTGGCCAAGGTCAATCGAACCTCTACGTACATGGTTCCAGTGAAAGCATCACAGAACGGCAAGTCGAAATCAGCAGGGAAGGGGGCAAAATTAAAGGCAAAGGTCGACAAAAAACCGAGTTTGTCTCCGTCGAAAATTGCAGGTAAAGGAAAACCTTCCATGACAAAAGCCCCCTCCAAACGGAAGTAAGGAAGGGGCTCATTACTGTACGACGACGCGTAGCCCTCCTCCCGCAAGCTTTGCTGCGATATCCTCGGCTTGTTCTGTCGGTCCGGTATAGACAATGGCTTCTCCGTTGTGGTCGATGCGCCAAGCCAACTCAAATGCTTTAGCTGAGGTCATCCCGGGAATACACCGACAAAACAAGTCGATGACCTGTTTGTATGTGTGACAGTCGCAGTTGTACACGACTACGCGAGACTCAAATCCGGTCCCTGATCCACTGTGCGTGTCTTCGGTAGTGGCTGGAACTGTTTCTGTCGGGACGGGTGTTGGCATTCGCTTAAATCTCTAGTCCCTGTCAATGATGTTTGACAGACCATTGCACAGACTTTCTTCGCATTCGGGTCGGAAACAACGTGAACCGTACGGATATGAATGAGATTGAAGAGGTTCGTTATCTGCGATGTCTAATCGGAATGGCAATTAGACCTTGTCCATATCAATCACTTCGGTCGCGTCCCACAAGTTCTTTTGTTCTGCATCTGCGAGGTCTTTTTCTCGATCCTCTTGTGTCTCTTCTCCAAAGATTTGTAGTGGTGCATCTTCATGGGCGTCCACTGCCGTTCCTAAC
>CAZOHW010000219.1:0-7194 GCA_964579525.1 uncultured Nitrospira sp.
GTATCACTGTGCGATCGAAATTGATACCGACCTGTGCCGGCCAAGACACCGCGCAATTCTTTGTAGTTGAAGATCTCCCCATTAAACACAATCCACAGCGAACCATCTGCAGTCGCCATAGGCTGCTGGCCGAGGGGCGACAGATCAATGATCGACAGCCTGCGATGCCCCAACCCGACAAACAGCCCTGAGTCCTGATACACAAACAGACCGGCATCGTCGGGACCTCGCTGTCTCATGCGATCGCGCATGTACACAAGGTCCTGCTCCGACACCGCAACATTGTGATGGTCGAACACTCCGAGGATGCCACACATAGCAATATGCCCTCTTAACCTTCCTATATACCCTTAGACCCACATCTCGACCTAGTCGATGAGATGAAAACCCCTCGCGTTACCGCTTTGGGAAAGCTCAACCACGTGCAGCTCAACCATCAGATTCTGTGAAACGGAGCGTTGGGAAACATGTGCATTAATAAAGATCCCATGATTAGCTCGGTTAGCCTTAGTCACCCTCTCGGGTTAGCCTCTCTTCCAGACAGATGTACGAATTCCCGATAGAGGCTCTCCAATTGCCGACCGATCACGTCAATGGAATAGAGCTCTCGTGCTCGTTGACCAGTACGATGTGAAACATCGTCGCATCCCTCGTCATCGCTCAACATTTGAATGATCCGGGCGGTTAAACCCTTAATATCACCCGGTGATACGAAATATCCGTTCTCCCCTTCAACAAAAACGCTCGGAATGCCACCAACCGGGCACGTAATTGCCGGAAGCCCACTGGCCATCGCCTCGAGGAGAACATTGGGAACGCCTTCTGTATAACTCGGCAACAATAACAACCGAGAGGTACGGAACAGTTCCATTTTCTCTTTTCCATCCACCCATCCCAAGACCTTCGCATACCGAGAGAGCTGTCTCTCCTCGATCTGTTCCCTGAGTCGCTGAACCTCTTTATTTCCCGCGAAAAGAAACTCTGCTTGAGGAAATCGAGCAATAACTTCTGGCATGACCTCCACGATATCGTAGACGCCTTTCTCTTTGACGATCCAGCCCACAAAGAGAATCCGATAGTTCCCCTTCGCCGGGGGACGACTCAGAGGCGCAAATACATCGACATCAACGGGATTGGGGATTATGGCCATTCTCGCCTGCGACAATAGAGGGCGAAATTGACTGAGCGATTGCCGTGAAAGAAATACCAACATTACGCTTTGAGTCAGACCCCTCAGGATAAGAAACCTTCTGAATGCCCCCCCTTCCAGAAAAAAATCAAAAAAGCTGGCGGGATGGATATGCACGACAACGGGAATGCCATACAATCGTGACAGAATAATGTAGCCCAATTTTCGGTAATAGCTGGTTTTCTCAGCTGTGTGCACGCTTATAACAGAAGGCCGAGAAACCATAAGCGTCCATACAAACACCAGATACCTCCATAGCGAATAGGCTACTCGGGCGTATGGGGAATTCCAATCTTGGTACGTAGAAAATTGCGCGCATCGATAGTTCTCCCAGAACTTGCTTCGTCGATAGTTTTCTATGACCTTTGCAATCCCGCCATGGGACTGGATATCAGGGGCCACAAACATCACACCGATTGAATTAGCCACGCCCCGCACAAGCTCCATCCACACTAATTTCGCCGACATGTTTTCCTGGTCGAATGCAAACGCATCGTGAATCTCTCACAAAGTACACCCCTGTCACCCAAGAGACTATTGAACGATTGACGGAGGGATGACACTTTTTTGAGTAGAAGGCAATGAGTCGGCTTTGCCTGACGAGTAAAACGGCCCCCGATTGATCGCTTGGATCTGCTCGCTAGTCAAAAATCGATACTCATAGAGGGCGACCGCGCCTGCCTGTTGACTGTATAGGCGAGACTTTTTGAGCAGTTCGGTAACCAGTACTGCATCACGGGCCCATACACGATTCTTATTAAAAAAAGCGGCCTCAAAATTTCCGACCAACAATGTGTATCGAGCAGGATCCGCCAATTTAGACTTTGCGGCATTCACGGCAGCGACATCGATTTCTTTCATGTACTGCATATCAAAAATCATGTCGATCAGGCCCCTATTGGCCCAATCGATACTGCTCGCTCCCTCTAAATATGTCCACTTCGCAACCGGGTGTGAATCAACACTGATCGGCAATTTCGGCCGACGAGCCCTCGCCTGCCCGGAAAACTCTTCAATGATCTTCGTCACGGCGGCGGCATTCCACCGTGCCAAGGAATCGCCTGATTCTGCATTCTTCCACATACTCTCGGCATCCCGTAACAAGTCTCGCTTCATGTGGTCGTTATAGTGAATCCGGCATGAGGGCGTCTTACAGATCCCTTTTGCTCGGACATAGTCCAGGTTGATACCGTCCACATCGTATTGATCAACAACTTCCATCATCAGTTTCACGATAAATCTTCTGAATCCTTCATCATGGATGTTGAACGCTTGATCCGGCGTGCCTACCTCATGAAATTCAGGAAAAAAGTCTCGGAGGCGATGGGCCACCGTGAACCAGGGAATCACTTTGACCCCCATTTCATGCGCCTGAGTGATCAATTCCTTCAACGGATCCGTACTTGCCCCTGCACTTCCACTCCAGGCCGGATCCATCGGGGCAAGCGCGGACGGCCACAACACACCTTTCCCGCGCCAGATTACCGGAATAATCGCATTGAACCCAGCCGTCTTTACATCAGCAAGGAATTTCCCTCGTTGTTCCGGTGTAATCCAGTTGAAATCTTCGTCGAAAAGATAGCGCTGCTCTTGAACTTCGCTCGCCTGAACCCCGTGGCTTGAACCCAACGATATTGCGAACATCATACATATAAACCCCACAATCCTGACAGCAACATGAACAATGTTCGCTCCTCTCGCTTTGCCGGTGGATAGTCGTACAGTCATACTCAACTCCTCACCAAGGCTCGAGGTTGAATGATGGTCACATACAGCACTACTCGGCGATAATCTTGTCAATGTAGTGTTTCACCAGCAGATGCGTTCTTGCGTATCCATGCGCCTGCATTCGGAGATCCGGCATGGCCCGAATCCGTCCGATGTACGATTCAAACGTCTTCCACACGTCATCCTCATCTAACGTCAGCTTGCCGACGAAACCAAGGTCTGATGGGCAAGCTGGATCCTCGTATCCTAACAAGAGTGCCAGCCCTGAATGCAGATACTCCCCGTTCTTGATGGATGTGGTTTCTGCCAAACCAATCACTCCGAGATCAAAACAGCCGATGCCAATATCCATCTGCCGAAGAATCCGGGCCTTGGCCTCGCCCGTCAGAAACCCATGCGTTTTGACTGCATTCTGGAGGGAGTGCGTCGTGATCAACTCGTCTATTTGAGCTGTACATTGCCCGACGATATGCAAGCAGCAGTGTGAGGCAAACCACTGATTTCCCACTACAACCCGTTGGATGAACTTGTCGATGCCATGCCATGGTTGAGCCACATTTCCTAAAAAAACGAGATTGGTGATGCGGCTCTCGCCAAGTATCCGATTGGACGGCATCTCTTCCGAAACGACAAAGTTCGGATTAAAAACCACCTCTGCTGTTGGGTATAAGCTCTGATACATCCGCTCCAACTGTTTTGACACGGCATGCACCCGTTTCGCGGTACGACACGCCAACCCTAAAGTCCATCTGTCGCATTGAGCCCGGAAGTTTTGCCCACGTTCAAGCAGCTCACCCTGAACGTTAGAATTGACCTCGATTTGAAACGGACATCTCATAAGCCAAGCAGCCAGATACATCAATCCAAAGTAATACGCGTAGCGCATGTAAATCACATCGTATCGCTCCGTCAGAATCGAAGACAGGAAGGCATAGTTAACCTTGATCCATTCATATGTACGGACGAGCCTGCCTTGGGCGCTGGAAAAATCGCTGGAAAAATAAATGGCCGTGACAGCATATCCGGCATCTTTAAAACCATTCTCGATTTTCTGTGCCTTGGCCGACACACCGGAATTGGCTTCGTTTAAATAGACGAAAAGAACTCTCATGTTGTCGAGTCCATCTCCAGCAATTCAGAATATTCCGGTGACTCGCCCATAATGGGATAATCGGATGTGATACGAGCTACAGTGCCTAAAACAAACACACCGATGTTGGCATTCACATCACCACTTGTCATGGCAAACAGCATGGATAACGCAAATGGATAATAGTAGGGATTTCTCAGATCAAGTAACCACTTCCCAGGCCGCATGGCAACGGTCGCTAAAATTATCCCGATTATCCCCAGCTCGGACAAGAGTTCCATCACCATATTATGCGGATAAAAACCTTGATTCGACGAGTTCTTTGGACGGACATTCGAACCGCGCACAGCACTCTGGCCGAATGCACCCAAACCGACCCCAACGACAGGAGACGACATGAAATCACTGACTGCACGAGCAAAGAGCTCTGGGCGCCCGGACTCCTCTACAAATCCTTGATGTTGACCTCTTGAAAAATACGAATCGACGACCGTCTCAATGCGATCGCCGGCAAACAGCAATGCCGAAAGCCCAATCACTCCAGCTGACATCACCAGGATGATCGACCGAATTCCCGCCCTATCAGAGCTGACCACAAACCACACCGCGAGTATCAACATTAAAGAAATCAGAGGACCACGTGACCCAGTAGGAAGAATCCCGATGGTCACCAAGACTAAGCCAATGAGTTTCACGGCGGCGTTTTTCATCGGGAGCAAGAAGAGGCACACACCAGCGAGTGCGAAACTCCGGGCCAACCAAATCGGGTTCATTCCCTCGACCGTCATCCGATCAATAACAGTGCGGTACATAAACTGTTGTGGGTTTACCAATGCCTCGATCCCAAGCAGCAAACTAAAGGCAATCACGACGATCGGCAGCAGCCGGAGGAATCTGCGCGGATCGGAAAAATAGGTCATCGTGACTGTCAGGACAGAAAGGAATACTATAAGGACAATCTTCATAAATTTGGTTTCCGAGTATGGATTGGCACTATCGACTCGAAACGCCAGATACAGGAGAAACGGCATCCAGAGTGCCATGCTGGCCCAAAGCTCTCGCCATGCTGCCTTGTCGACTCGATAGATCATGAGAATGACCCCGACGACCAGCAATGTGGCAATCTGAATTACAGCGGTCCTTATGCCCACTCCCACGCCGATCGCCGTAAAAGCCGAATCGAAATACAGGCCGACGTTGAGCAGAAAGATGGAAAGCAACGCCAGATATGCAGAATAGAGAATCATGGGCTCACAGTTTTACGAGTTTCCAGGTCGCCAGTAGCATCCATACCTGAAAACTCACTAAGACTGCCGCGTACCAAGACAGAACAGTTTCTACTCCCAGCGTTAACAGATACCCAACCGCAAACACGCCAACAATGCTCATGAGACGGGCGATCTCCATGAACAACATCAACCGCTGCCTCCCTAACATATACATGGTCTGTGAGATGGGCCCGGCGATGAATCGTCCACCATACGCGACGGCCATTATCTGAGCATAGGCGCCGGCCGTATACCATTCATACCCAAATACCACATCAAACAATTCCGGGCCATACCAGATCAACAAGGCAATCGGAATAATGGCAAGCACAAGAAGCAAGAACACCGTTTTCAGGAAAAGACCTTGCAACGTCTTTTGGTTTGATCGAATCGCAGCTGAGACTTCTGCTATATAGAATGTCTGCGCCGTCTGACCGACAAGGTCTATCGGGAGAGCGAATACACGCTGCACAAGTGCAAAGAATCCAGCAGTTCCAGCTCCGTAGAGCGTTGCGAGAAAAAATACCGGAGCCACGGAACCGGCCTCATTGATCAAAGCGGACCACGTTGAATATAACGGATAGTGTCGATAGTGCACGAGCAGTGTCCACACGCGCTGCAGCCTCATCGGTACTCGTACGCCGAAAACCGCTCGACTTCTGTAGGCAAGAGTCAGAAACCCAAGGAAGCGTCCAATGATCTCACCAATAACCAGTCCCCACGCCCCAAAATGGAGAAGCCCAAAAGAAATTTGCCCTACCATCTGCGGTAACGACTGCCACAGTTTTGAAAGAGATAGATTGGTAAAATCTTTGTGCCGCACACTCCAATTACTTGCGATCTTATACAGCGCGACCAACATAAGACTGACCGGCAATGCCAACAACAGATGACTCTCATCCCCTAACCCCGCCAGCACATGGATTGAATCCTCAAACACCATGATCAACCCCCACAGACCCAGCGCGAGAATGCTGGCGATGAGCGCGGACACGAGAACCAGCAGCACAGCCGTCCGGTGCTGCTTGACCAACACAATGGTCGTTTCGTATCGCAGGGAGGAGATGGTCGCAATGAGCAACACACCATTCACATAAATGGCAAAGGCTCCAAACTCACTGGGTGCATACAGTCTCGTCAGAACCGGAGCAGCCAGCATCCCGATGACCTGAGCCACCATCGTGCCCGACGAGAGCGCCGCAACCTTCCGAATATTCTCCCGGTTGAATGCGTGCTGTATCATTGCAAGGCGTTCGGAGATACCTACCACTTGTCGGCTCACGAGATGTCGTGGATCAGTCTGCTGTTGTCGAGAACATTCGACACTATCACCTACCGCCCTACCACAAGCGGCGGTTGAAGACCGAGATCAATCACATCACAACTCGCACGGTCGACACTCCACCTCAACATAAGCTCTCTCGTGGTTTGCATGCCCTCGCTCAGAATCGACAGGAGAAGTAGTACAATTCGAACCAAATGGGCACCCTCGACAACATGTCGGTGTGCGTCCGGAAATACAACACCACACGTGAAACTGAGCCACCTAAGAAAGACGTGGCCGTCATACACCCTTGGTCATTGATTCGCAGTTAGACCAGGGTCGGATGTCCGCCAGTGATAATCGGTTTTGACCATCTTTGCCGGAGAGCCTGCGAGCAGTGCATTGTCTACATTCAATCGCCCCTACAACGACAGTTCCTAACCCTACAAGATTATTTTTTCCGATAGACGCACCCGGTGCGAACCTAGTGGCGGAACCAACATAGCAGTCTTCACCGATCGAAACAGTGCGAACCCTTTCCCCCACTCCATGTGTCCAGAATGGAGACTAACACCCGGCGATCCACGTGCGAACACCGAGAGAAAGTCATCCCGTTTGAACGAAATAATGGAAACGTTTTATGACACAATTTTCT
>CAZOHW010000220.1:0-7152 GCA_964579525.1 uncultured Nitrospira sp.
GATGGGTATGGAAGTCAAGGCCCTGAAGAGCCTTGAGAATACAGGGATTACCGCTGACTCAGCGGAACGTAGGGTCGGTTATGCTCACCGGCATAGATTTGATCAGGGCGAAAAATTTTATTCTCACGTAACTGCTCCAACCAATGGGCGAGCCAGCCCGATACTCGCGCCATCGCGAAGAGCGGCGTAAAGAGATCGACGTCGATGCCCATCTTGTCATAGACGATGCCGGAGTAAAAATCGACGTTAGGATAAATGCCCTTACTGTTGAGTGATTCTCCCGCCATCTGTTCGACCTCGACGGCCACTTCGTACAATGGTGAGCTGCCACATTCTTGAAACAACCGTCGACAGAGTTCTTGCAGCACCGTTGCTCGAGGATCCTTGACCTTATAGACGCGATGTCCGAACCCCATCAGCTTTTTCTTATTCTGGAGCGCACGCTCAACGTACGGACGCGCGTGATCCGCCGAACCAATTTCTCGGAGCATGACGACCACTTCTTCATTCGCCCCCCCATGCAATGGCCCTTTCAACGCACCGATCGACGAGGCCACGACTGTGTAGGGGTCGGCTAAGGTTGATGCCGTTACGAGCCCAGTAAAGGTCGAGGCGTTCATGGTGTGCTCCGCGTGCAGAATCAGGCAATCATCGAAAATTTCAGCCCATACTGGAGGGGCAACCGACTCCGTCAACATATAAAAGAAGTTTTCGCTGAATCCCAGATCGTCTCGCGGCGGAATCGGGGCGTCGCCATGACGAAGCCTCGCCCAGGCCGCGACGATGGTTGGCAACTTTGCGACCAACCGGACGGCGCTCCAATAGTTATTGTCGATATCTTTGACATTGCGGCCAGGATAAAACATGCCGAGCGCCGCGACGGCTGCCTGCAGCGCATCCATTGGATGCCCCTGCTCAGGCAAACATTTCAGTAAGTCGATGATGCGAAACTTGATGCGCCGATGATGAGTGACATCGGTGACCCACTGTTGCAGCTTTGACGCCGAGGGAAGATGTCCAAAGAGCAACAGATAGGCTGTTTCCAGGTAGGAAGATTCCGCACAGAGCGTCTCGACTCGAATGCCCCGATATTCAAGGATGCCACGCTGACCGTCCACATCGCTGATCGACGATGTTGCGGCCGGCACACCGGCCAATCCGGGCATAAAATCATGGGGCATGATGAGACCTCACGAAAAGACTCCGGAGCATCAGAAACCACACGTATTACCCTACCATGGCAACGCCACATCCTTGCAATGAAAAATCCTGCTTGGCATACTGACTTCATCGGCATGAGATGTCGTTGTACAGGCACCCGGGCAAGATCATGCATCGAACAGTCGTCATCATGATAGGCATGCTGGTGGGTGCCACGATCGATCTTCCGCCCAGCTTGTCTGTCAGGGCAGAGGGAGACCTAATAGCCTTTGCCGTCGTCAGTGAGATTCCCAAAAATAAGCCGCGGGTCCCAGCCAAAATTGCGATCGAAGGATCGGTCACAGACACGGTGCTGTTGGCCTCCGACCATATTCTTTCGAATCCCATATGGAGACAGCTCGAGATCTGTCATGCCCTCAAGCTAGAAGGACAGAAAACGCCGGAAGGATTCCGCGTGCTCTCGGTACGAGCCATCGATGGAGCTATGCTCCCGATGACTTTGCAGGGCATTGAAGGTGATTGCCTGCTTAAAAAGGCCTTGGACGTGGCTCCGCTGGTCGACTAGGATGTACCAGGATGTTGAAAAAAGCCCTCCTGCATCGTGCTCACGTCCCCTTCAAGTGCCGGAGTACGGCCTTTGGGGGGGGCGAGAGACTACACTGATGAGGCTATACAGTCTGGGCATTGTTCCGGTTCTTGGTCGGCATCGCTTTCCTGGAACGTCAGAGAAAAGAGCATCGTGCAGGATTGGCACGAGCGAATCTCGAAATATGGCACGCCCTGCTCATCGATTTCGGTCGGCAACAGGAGTTCTTGTGGATCATACCCGACAAGGCCTTCATCACTGAACTTCACGACCGCAAGTCGATCGTTGAATGCCTCGAAGGTGGCTTCTTGTCCCTTACGACCCAATACATGACCGAGCACAAAGACTGGTTGCCCCTTGCGCTTGATGCGAAGATCTTTTAGTGTTCGTTGAGAGGCCGTTGCACAGGCAAACTGGCCGGCCGAACTGGTTCCAACCCAGGGCATCGATTAACCTGATTGACGCGACAAATCTCAGTGGGATCTACCACGGATTGAAAAACATCGTCAAGACCGGCATTTTTCACCAAGGAGTCATTATGGCGGATATCACGATCTATCACAAACCGACGTGCACCACATGTCGACAAGCGGTTCAACGGCTGAAAGAGAGCGGCAAGCCCTTCACCGCCATCAATTACTACGAACGATCGTTCACCAAATCCCAGCTCCAAACTCTCCTGAAAAAGGCCGGGTTGTCCCCACGGGATGTGCTTCGCACCAAGGAAGAAATCTACCAGGAACTAGGGCTTGCGAAGAAGCAGCTTTCCGATGACGAGTTACTTGACCTGATGGTCAAACACCCCGATCTCATTCAACGACCGATCGTCGAAAAAGGAGACCGAGCCATTTTAGCAAGGCCGGCAGAATCGATCGAGAAGCTCCTCTAGCAGGATGCGGAAAAAGACCGCCAGCGGCGTTCTCGCCTCGCTCAGAGGCTCACCATACGGAACTGAGACGGAAGGTTCAGAACTTCGACAAGGGATCGGCCTGTAGGAGTCGGATGGATCGTGTCTTCTGATCGACTGCGCAAGCCAGTGTCCCATCCAAGACCTGGAGCAACAGTTCCCCGACCAGCACCCGCCGCCATCCTTTCAACACGGAAAGGTCCAAGGCGGCTCGATCTGTCCTGGCTTCGACCAGCTCTTGGAGATCTGCCGTTGTGGCCAGCAATGTCGGCGCAATCTCTTCTTCCAACGCACGAGCCTTCACGATCGATTGAAGAAGCTCGACGAACCCGTTCGATTCCGGTTCAGGTCTTCGTTCTCGCTGAAGGACCGGCCATGCCGTAGGAGGCAGCGCGAGTGCGGCTTCAATCGTCGCGAGCAGCTCCTCACCGCTCCGATCAACCTCTGATGCATGCACCCCCCTGACCTTGCGCAGTTCCTGCACGTGTTTCGGCGGGTGTCGAGCCAATTGGAGCAACACCTCATCCCGAACGACTCGAGTGCGCGGGACGTTCCGTCGTTTCGCCGCCCCTTCTCTCCAGGCTGCCAGCTCCCGCAATACCGCTGCCGATCGTGGCTTGAGCTGGTCCCATCCACGAATACGTTGATAGCGCTCTTGCGGCTCCCGGCGCGCATCCCCGACTGCACCTTCCAACCGGGAGAACTCCTCGTGAGCCCATTGCAGACGGCCAAGCTTTGATAAACGGGTCTGGAGATGCTCATGAATCGCCAACAAAAACGTGACGTCGTCGAGCGCGTAGATCAGCTGATCCTGAGACAGTGGACGGACACTCCAATTCGTAAAGGTGTGCGCCTTGTCGAGTTTCTTCCCGTGTACACGTTGAACAAGATTTGCATAGGCCACTTGGCTCCCAAGCCCCACCATGGCTGCGGCTATCTGGGTATCGAAAAACGGCTTAGGAATCTGTCCGGCATGAACGGCAAAGAGATCCAGATCTTGCCGTCCGGCGTGGACGACCTTCTCGATGGCTGGATTGCAGACGATCCCCCAAAATTCATCAAGGGCTCCGTCAGATGATACGGCCGGAAAATCGATCACGGCCGCTGTCGTCTCAGTGGCGACTTGAATAAGCTCCAATTTAGGAACAAAACTTTCTTCACCGACAAATTCCGTGTCCAACGCCAAACGAGGACAGTCCTGTAGAAGTTTACAAAATTCGCTAAGAGCCTGGCCACCGGTAATGTAAAGAAGAGGACTGGAACTCGTCACAGGTGCATCACTCAGAAGGGTTATAGGGTCGATCCGGCGGTCTCATTGGTTCGGTATTGCTGAGACTAAGGTATTCTTTCAAAAATTGATAGGCTTCCAACATCCGTCGAAGTTCTGGCTCCGAACTGCGGTCGCCGTTGTTGGCATCGGGATGCAGCTGCTTGGCCTTGGTTCGGAACGCCGCAGTGACATCGGCAAGGGAACTCCCGAACTCGACCCCCATAATGGCATAGGCATCCACTGCATTATTGACGGCACCGGGATTCTCTAAAGCATTGCCGCCACCGCTGGCCGCTTTCAGCATATCCGCCAGACTGACCCGTTTACGCCGTCGTCTGGGCCGCTCTCGAATCTCGCTGTCGAATTCATCCCACCGATCTTCGACAAACTCCAATCGAGACTCCAATCTCATCGCGCCGGTGAGGTCTCGAATGACCTCTAATTCTTCCTCAATTTCCATCAGGGACTTGATAATCTCTTCCAACCCCTGCTCAACCTGGAAGAACCCATCGACCCGTTCTTCCATCATCGTGTCGACGGCCACGTCCAAGCTATCCTCGGTTTTCGAACGGAGCGATCCAATGCGTTTTTGCATTCCGCTACGAAATTTCATGTACTTCGCGGTTGAAAACGGCATGAACACCTTCCCCTCTCAGCGAGAGGATTGTAGCACAGTGCCGTCTACAGGCTGAAGGCGTCGGTAGGCCCTTGATCTCAATAACTTACACGGGCGGATGCTCATCCGATCGCACCCGTCGTCTGGCCACACCGCTTGTTCTCGCCGCCGTAGCGACGGCTCGGGCCACACGCGGAACGACCTCTTTATCGAACACGCTGGGAATAATGTAGTCTTCGCTTAACGCCCCCTCAGGAATCACACGAGCAATGGCTTCTGCTGCGGCCAATTTCATCGTCTCGTTGATCTCACTGGCCTGTACATCGAGGGCCCCCCGAAATATTCCCGGGAAGGCCAGTGCGTTGTTAATCTGGTTGGGATAATCGGAGCGCCCAGTCGCGAAGACGGCACAGTGGGTCACCGCGAGGTCATGCGGCACTTCAGGATCCGGATTGGCCAAGGCGAAGACAATTCGATCCGGAGCCATGAGATCAAGGTCTTCAGCCATGACAATGTTGCCAACGGAAAGCCCGATAAATACATCGGCTCCCTTGAGGGCGTCACGCAAGGTCCCTTTGGGATTGTCCCGTGTCAGGCAGGCACGAAGATCGGTTCGGCAGGCGCGCAATTGCTCGGCTTCCCCGTATAGGATGATCCCTTCCTTATCGCAACCGAACAGATGCGATACACCGGCAGCCAGTAACATGCGGCAACAGGCGGTCCCGGCCGCACCGAGACCATTGACCACGACTCGGACATCTTCGAGCCGTTTCCCTGTCACCCGAAGTGCATTCGTCAATGCGGCCAGAAGAACCACCGCCGTCCCATGTTGATCGTCATGCATCACAGGAATATCGAGCGACTGTTTCAGCCGTTGCTCGATCTCAAAACAACGGGGAGCGCTGATATCCTCTAAATTAATTCCGCCAAAACCTGGAGAAATCCCCTGCACCACCCGTACAATTTCCTCTGGATCCTGCGTACTGATGCAAATCGGCCAGGCATCGATCCCAGCCAACTCCTTGAAGAGCATTACTTTCCCCTCCATGACCGGGAGCGCCGCCTCGGGACCGAGATTACCTAACCCCAACACCGCGGACCCGTCCGTCACCACCGCCACACTATTACTTTTGCTCGTGAAGGTATGGACTTTGGATTTATCTTTGGCGATCGCCTGCGAGACACGGCCGACGCCCGGCGTATAGACCATCGACAACACATGCCTGGTACTGAGGGGGAACTTGCTCTCTACTCGAATCTTGCCGCCGAGATGCAGCAGGAAAATACGATCGGAAGCGGAGATGACGGTCACGTCCGGCAATTGAGCGAGACGAGCCAGCACCTTCTCCCCATGTTCCTCACTGTGTACATCAAAGGTCATATCACGAACAATGAGTGTCTTCGTCGCGGACACAATGTCAACCGCACCCAGATTGGCCTGTTCCTCAGCAAGCAGTGACGCCACCCGAGCAAACACGCCGGGCGTGTTCGATAACGCCATCCGAACCGTTAACCGATAGTTTGAGTAGGGGCCGGTTTCCGTCATGCTATGTCCTTCTCAATTCAAGAGTATCACAGACGGCTTTGGGAGAACGCATACTAATGATTCTTCATCACCGGCAATTTCTCACCCGCCTCCGTTGACGCTGTTTCAGCCAGATGCTAGGGTGGCCGCTATGTCGTCCGGCCCTACAACCCGATCACCTAATCGTCTCATTCACGAGACAAGCCCCTACCTCCTTCAACATGCCTATAACCCAGTGGATTGGTACCCCTGGGGACCGGAAGCCCTGCAGCAGGCAAAAGACAATAATCGCCCGATCCTCCTGTCGATCGGCTACTCGGCCTGCCACTGGTGCCACGTGATGGAGCGCGAATCCTTTGAGAATGAGACGATCGCCGAACTCATGAATCGCCACTTTGTCTGTATCAAGGTCGACCGAGAAGAACGTCCTGATTTAGACGAAATCTACATGGCCGCCACAGTCGCCATGAACCACGGTCATGGCGGATGGCCGATGACCGTCTTTTTGACTCCCGATCGTGAACCATTTTATGCCGGGACTTATTTTCCCCCAGAAGACCGATGGGGGCGACCTGGCTTCGGCACCGTCCTCACGAAGATTGCCGAGTACTGGACGACTGATGCAAAGGGCGTTCAGGCTCAGGCCCGCGACATGACGGACAAATTGAAAGGTGCTGGGCGCCAGCTTTCACCGATCTCCGTCAGCGACTCGGTCCTGACTGAAGCCGTCGATCAATTCCGAGACGACTTCGACGACGTGCACGGTGGGTTCGGATCAGCACCGAAGTTTCCTCCAGCCACTGGACTGTCGTTGTTGCTCCGTTGTCATCGACGCTCCAGCGACCCGCAGGTTCTCACCATGGTGACAACGACGCTCGATAGGATGGCGGCTGGTGGAATCTATGACCACATCGGCGGCGGGTTCGCCCGCTATTCAACCGATGCCCGATGGCTGGTCCCCCACTTTGAAAAAATGCTGTACGACAATGCGCTCTTGGCCCGCGGGTATGTTGAGGCCTATCAGGTCACTAAGACACCGCTCTATAGACAGATTGGAACCGAAAACCTGGACTATGTTCGGCGAGCA
>CAZOHW010000221.1:0-7118 GCA_964579525.1 uncultured Nitrospira sp.
GAATACGCAACGATTGCCAGAGTCCAATCGGCACAGAGAGCAATCCCTTTGCGACCTCCAGTAGTTGTTTACCCATCACTGGCTTAGCCGTGATATAGGCCAATTCAAATCCTTCATGCGCCAGGACCTTTGATTCGACCCCTCGTGTGGTACCGACAAAAAGAATGGTGGTCGAAGGGTCACGACGCAGAAATTCCCGTGCTAATGCCACAGCCGGATAGAGATGCCCTCCTGTTCCTCCTGCGGCGATGACAATCGTCATCATCGCCTCGCCCAGCCATACCCGCCCCGTTCCGCACTCTCTTCTCGTCCGGCTCGTCGATCCCGTGAGATGTTCAGCAAAATCCCTACGCCGATCAAGCTCATGACCAACGAAGAACCTCCATAACTCACAAACGGCAATGTTAGTCCCTTGGTCGGTAGTAGGGCTGTCACCACACAGGCATTGATCAACGCCTGAACGGCGACCAACAAGGTGATTCCCATGCCGAGGTAGCGGCCAAACGGCTCCCGTGCCCGGGCGGCGATCTGAAACCCACGAATGGCAAAAAGGGCGAATAAGATGATGATGATGCCTGTTCCGACGAGCCCAAGTTCTTCGCCGATCAGCGCCAGAACAAAGTCTGTATGGGCTTCCGGAAGGAAGTAGAGCTTCTGTTTTCCTTCGCCCAGACCATTTCCAAACAGTCCACCGCTGCCGAATGCGAGCAGTGATTGGTCGATTTGGAACCCTGCCCCAGTAGGATCCTTCGTTGGGTCTAAAAACGCGGTCAGTCTGCTCCATCGATACGAAGAAGACCAGATCAGCCCTGCGACAATAACCAGCGCGACCGGTAGGAGGCCGAGAAGATGGATCACTCGCCCGCCACCGAGAAACAACATACAGGCCGTCACCAGACCAACCACCACCACCGTGCCCAAATCCGGCTCTAACACGACCAATCCGCAGAGCAGTCCGATCACGATCAGCGCCGGGAGGGGTCCGCCGCTGAAACTGTGGAGCCGGTCCTCTTTTTTGGTCAGATATGTCGCCAGATAGATCACGGCGATGAGCTTCATCATTTCGACCGGTTGGATCGCAATCGGCCCGAGGCCTATCCATCGCCTGGCTCCGTTTCTTGGCTCCGTGATCGAAGAAGGGATGAGTACCATCACCAATAACATTGTCATACCACCAAGCAACGGAATCGCCAGTCGTTTCCACCACATATAGTCGATCTGGGATACGACGTGTAGCAGCGCGAGCCCGAACGTCAACCAGACCAGCTGGCGCTTGAGGTAATACCATGAGTCGTGGTGCAAACGCTTGTTCTCCCCGGCCACGACGGCACTCGCGCTGAACACCATCACGAGCCCCACGAACACCAGCGTGATCGTGATGGCCAATAAAAGATGATCCACTGCAACCCGTTTTGCAGCCTTCGGGCTGGTCGTGGACCACGGCAGCGCCAAGGTCCCTGCAGATCTTTGCGACATCGCGTTGTGCCAATGCTCCTCTTCTTCGTCGTCGATTAGGCCGGTAATGAGTGCACGAGCGCTTTAAATTGACGGCCTCGATCCTGGTAATCCGCGAACATATCGAAACTGGCGCAGGCCGGAGAGAGCAGTACCACATCCCCGGCGTCTGCCCGTGCCGCTGCCAATTCAACGGCCTCTTTCAATGTTGTGTGCCGCCCAATCGCCTGATGCCCCTCCATCGCCTTCGCGATCAGAGGCGCAGCTTCGCCGATCAACATGAGACGCTTCACCCGCTCACGGATGACAGGCGCCAGCCGAGAGAAGTCCCCACCTTTATCGCGGCCACCGGCGATGAGCCATATCGGTTGCTCGATACTCTCCAATGCCTTGAGCGTTGCGTCCACGTTGGTTCCTTTGGAGTCATTGACGAACCGGACGCCTCGCCGGTCGCGAACGACTTCCAACGCATGCTCAAGCCCTGGAAAATCGTGGAGCACCTGGCGAATGGCCTCACGGGAACAGCCGCTCAACAATGCGAAGGTTGCCGCAGCCATGGCATTTTCGACATTATGGTTGCCGATGATCTTGATCTCGTTCCGCCGACAGACCTCTTGAGACTGGCCGGTCACCGTGGTCACCATGCGATCGCCGTCGAGATAGGTGCCCCCCGCCACATCCTGAGGCAGCCGCTGCATCCTGGTGAAGCCGAGTGCGCGCGACTTCACCGTCTTGCGTAACGGAGCCACCCGTAGATCATCCAGGTTGAAGAGTGCGTAATCAGAAGAGGTTTGATTCTCAAACAGACGATTCTTCGCGGCAATATATTCATCGAGTGACTCGTATCGATCCTGGTGGTCCACGGTGACGTTGAGAATCGCACCAATCCATGGGTGAAACTGTTGCACCGTTTCGAGCTGAAAGCTGGAGACTTCCACCACGACACGATCATAAGGGCACGGATCGCCTTTCTTTCTCGCCTGCAACGAATGCAGGGCGGCTTCACTCAGCGGCGTCCCAAGGTTCCCGCCGACGAAGGCACGTTGTCCGCTTTGCCGCAGCATGTTTCCGATCAAGGTCACTGTGGTGCTTTTTCCATTCGTACCAGTCAGGGCCAGCATCGGAACCGATAAAAACCATGAAGCAAGCTCCAGCTCGCTGACCACCTTCACACCCTTGCTACGGATACGCTCAAGGGCCGGCAAGCGGTACGGCACGCCCGGGCTAATCACCACCAACTCAGCCGCATCCAACGCCGTCTCATAGTCCGCACCAAACGTGGTACGGAGAGGTGACTGTTCCAAACCGCTCAGCACTCCAATCAGATCTGCTCGTTCCTTGCGATCAGCAACCGTAACCTGTGCTCCTGCTTCCTGTAGAAGGCGAACCGCGGCGACACCGCTCCGCGCAAGTCCAACGACCGTGACCCGTGTTCCACTCAGCTGTATAGACACTTCCTGTGCCATCCTTCTCATCATCTGAGCTTAAGCGTGCTCAAGCTCAGCAGCGCTAATAGAATAGCGATGATCCACAGGCGCACAACTACTTTTGGTTCTTCCCAGCCCTTCATCTCAAAGTGATGGTGAATCGGCGCCATCAAAAATATGCGTTTCCCGCGCGACTTGTACGAGAGAACCTGAAAAATGACCGACACCGCCTCAATCACGAACACGCCACCGACCAGCAGGAGTAACAGCTCATGTTTGCTGATCACAGCGACTGCCCCAAGCGCGGCACCGAGCGGGAGAGACCCCACGTCCCCCATGAAGACAGAGGCCGGATAGGTATTAAACCACAGAAATCCAAGGCTCGACCCCAGAACAGCCGCAGTAAAAACTGCCAACTCTCCCGCTCCTTCAATGTGAGGGATTAACAAATACTCGGACATCAACCGATGACCGGTCACATAGGTGACGACAGTATAGGCAAGCGCAGCAATCATGACCGGTCCGACAGCCAGCCCATCGAGACCATCGGTGAGGTTGACGGCATTGGAACTTCCAACAATCACCAGGACGGCAAAGACGATGTAAAACCACCCCAAATCCGGCGTGAAATTCTTAAAAAACGGCACGCTCAACTTCGTGTTGTAACCGGGCAGTGAATAGAGCACCAGCGCCACGATCAACGCCACGATCAGTTGGGCGGTAAACTTCTGCGATGGGGAAAGCCCTTTCGACTGAGCCTTGATGAATTTGAGATAGTCGTCGGCGAACCCAATGGCACAAAAGCCCAACGTCGCAAACAGTACGAGCCAGATATGGGGTTGAGTGATGTCGGCCCATAGGAGTGTCGAAGACATGACCGCAAAGATGATCAGGACTCCCCCCA
This sequence comes from uncultured Nitrospira sp., assembly GCA_964579525.1. Lineage (GTDB taxonomy): Bacteria > Nitrospirota > Nitrospiria > Nitrospirales > Nitrospiraceae > Nitrospira_D. Next base: position 3,787 of record CAZOHW010000221.1, read on the forward strand.
TGGTGGGCGTCCCGCTTTTGGCCAAATGCCGCTTGGGTCCATCGTCCCGCACCTGTTGACCTAACTTGATTTCTTGGAGCTTTCGGATCACCCATGGCGCCAAAATAAACGCGATCAGGAACGCCGTCACGGCGGCATAAATGATGCGAAAGCTCTGATAGCGAAACACGTTGAGGAATGAGAATTCCGTGTGAAGTGGATAGAGCCAGACATACAGCATAATTGACTGTCCTACGACGCTTTCCTTATGGCACGCCCAGCTTTTTGCAAAGTATCGACCACCAACTCCAATTTCATACCTCGCGATGCTTTGACCAACACGACATCTCCTGGCTTGACGATCGTCTTCACTGCGGAAGCAGCGGCAGCGGCATGAGGCACCTCGAGCACCATTGATCGAGCCAGTCCGGCCTGGACGGCCCCTTGGGCAAGACTTCGCCCCAATGTGCCGCAGGCCACCAGCTGGTCAATCCCCTGTTGTGCGACAAAGGCCCCAACCTCCTCATGTAGACGAGCAGCGTCAGGACCGAGTTCCAACATATCTCCGAGCACAGCCACCCGCTTGCAAGCGGGCTCCGCTTGAGCCAACAATTGGACGGCCGCTTTCATGGAAGCTGGATTGGCATTGTAACAATCGACGATGATTTTTACGCCGTGGCTCACCGATACCTGTGACCGCATCGCAGCTGGCCTGAACCGAGACAACCCCTTCGCGATGACAGAACCAGGCAGATCAAGGAGAACTCCTACTGCCCCAGCAGCCAGCGCATTGGCAACGTTATGCTGTCCCTGCACTCGAATATGAACGCTGGTGCCGCGGGTCTTTCCAGGAAGCTGCAAGCGGAAGATCGTCCCGTTGCGACCATCGGATTGGACATCGATCGCACGCACATCCGCCGTGGACGAAAACCCGAACGATACCACACGACATCGCGCCCGTGCGGCAAGGTACTCGTAATAGGAATCGTCAGCGTTGAGGACCACCGCTCCGTCGTGCGGCAGCATCTCGAGCAACTCGGCCTTGGCCTGAGCCGATCCATCCAGACTTCCAAAAAACTCCAAATGATCGGGACCGATATTCGTGATGACTCCGATAGTCGGCTTGGCCATTTCGCAAAGCCTCGTGGTCTGCCCAAGATTATCCACGCCCATCTCAATGACCGCCCCGGTGTGACGATTGTTGAGACGGAACAAGGTTTGCGGAACCCCGAGACGGTTGTTCAGATTCCCTTCGGTCTTCAAAATTTTTCTTCGCTGTGCCAATACACTTGCGACCATTTCCTTCGTCGTCGTCTTCCCGTTGCTTCCTGTGATCGCGATCACTGGAATGTTGAACCGGCTGCGATGGTACGCAGCCAGCTGCTGGTAGGCGACGAGTGGATCGGGAACCCCAAGAATGCATGGCGCGTTTTGGCGCGGGCCACGCTTAAGAATCAATGTGGCCGTATCGAACGAATCTCGAACGATGGCGCCGACGGATCCTCTCGACAGAGCGGTTGAGACAAAGTCATGCCCGTCAAACCGATCCCCTTTCAGGGCCAAAAACAAGTCGCCTCGATGAATAGCCCTGGTATCGAGGCTGATACCCCGAATGCGCTGCTTCCCCAAACCAGACCCGTCACCAGCCAAGACTTTGGCACCGATTACTTCCTTTAATTCTAAGACGGTAAACAGAGCCATCGAAATCCTTACCGATGCCAACCCACCGATACCTTTGAGTTAGGCATAGGTTCCGAACCGTTCGATTGCCTGGCGCGCCACTTCACGATCATCAAAATGAAACTTCTTTGTGCCGATGATTTGATAGTCCTCATGTCCTTTCCCGGCGATCAACACCATATCTCCTGGTTGAGCTTCTCGTATCGCTTCGCCGATCGCCTCTCGCCGATCCAGCACTTTTCGGTACTGGACATGAGGACGTTGTCTCAACCCTTCGATTACACCCACTTCGACTTGCTCGAGGATCACATGCGGATCTTCGGTTCTCGGATTGTCAGACGTCAAAATCACCACATCGCTAGAGCGCACGGCCGCCATCCCCATCTTCGGTCTTTTCCCACGATCACGATCCCCGCCGCACCCAAACACCGTGATAATCCGTCCCGTTTTGAGTACCTGCGCCGCCGTGAGCAGCCGGACTAGGGCATCTTCGGTATGGGCATAGTCAACGACTACCGTAAACGATTGCCCTGCCATGACACGCTCGAATCGACCCGGGACATTGGTGACCTGGGCTACGGCAGACTGAATTTCGTCGGGAGTTGCCCCCTCATGAAGTGCGACGCCAATAGCCGCTAATAGGTTGTATACATTGTGCTCGCCCACGAGATGACTCGCGATCGGGAAGGTTCCAAACGGAGTTGCGGCAGTAAAAGTCGTCCCCTGGAGGGAGAGACGCACAGCTTCTGCACGCAGATCAGCATTTGCCCTGAGCCCGTAGGTCCAGACAGGAGCAGGACACAAGGCGACGATACGGGCTCCATAGGAGTCATCAAGATTGATGACGGCGCGCTTATTCGGTTTACGTGATCCGGTCAACCCGGTAAAAAGCCGCAACTTCGCCTGGAAGTATTCTTCCATGGTCTTATGAAAATCGAGATGGTCCTGAGTTAAATTGGAAAACACAGCCACGTCATACTCACATCCACTCGTGCGGTCCTGTGCCAGAGCATGGGAAGATACTTCCATCACGGCCGTCGTACATCCTTCTTTCACCATCCTGGCAAGCAGCTGTTGTAATTCGAGCGCACCGGGAGTCGTGTGCGCGGCTGGAATAGTGGTATTGCCGATCTGATATGCAACCGTTCCGATGAGGCCGACCTTCCGCCCTACTGCTTCCAATAATGCTTTACACACATAGGTTGTGGTCGTTTTTCCATTCGTTCCCGTCACACCGACCATTCGGATGCGAGAGGAGGGATTTCCATAAAAGTGTCCCCCGAGAAGGCCAAGCGCTTTTCGAGAGTCCTCAACTCGTATGTAGGGGATAGAGACGTCCTTCACTGTTTGCTGGGCGACGAGCGCAGCCATCCCTCCCTTCATCGCCGACGGGATGAATTGATGTCCATCCACCTGCTCACCCTTGACCGCCACAAACAGACTGCCTGCCGAGACCATTCGAGAATCATCAGTAATGCTCCTCACAGACACATCGAGGTCTCCTCGTCGATCAAGGATGTTCACTTGCCCCTCAAGCCCTTGAAGCAGCTCTCCCAACGTCATGAATGTGTTCAGTCCCGACTAACCTACTACCGTGCCATCCCTACCGTGAGTCGCTCATGCTGCGATATTCCTAAGTAGCTTAAGATCTGCTCACCGGCACGGCTAAAGAC
>CAZOHW010000222.1:0-7099 GCA_964579525.1 uncultured Nitrospira sp.
GAAGAGGCGACGCATACTCCGGGCCGTATGTTGAGCCTCTGAGCGACGCGAGAACGACGCTGGGGGACTTTTTAAGCATCCTGCTAGAGAATCCAGCACGTTAGAGTCAAGACGAGAAGGCCGTTCGAGTGGATTTCATGAACAGAGAACTCAAAATTTTCTCTGGCAATGCCAATCTGTCGCTTGCCCACGAGATCTGTGCTTATCTTGGACAAAAGTTGGGTGAGGCAACGGTCTCCTCTTTCAGTGATGGAGAGATTCGAGTCAAGATCGATGAGAATGTGCGGGGCGCCGATGTCTTCGTCGTGCAGTCCTGTTGCCAACCGGTCAATGACTCCTTGATGGAGCTCTTGATCATTATCGATGCGTTGAAACGTTCGTCAGCCAACCGCATTACCGCCGTCGTTCCCTATTTTGGATACGCGCGTCAGGATCGTAAGGATCAACCGCGTGTTCCCATTACAGCAAAATTAGTGGCTGATTTAATGACGACTGCCGGCGCGGATCGTGCCTTGTCGATGGATCTTCACGCCGGACAAATCCAGGGATTTTTCAATGTGCCGGTCGATCACTTGTATGCGCTGCCGGTCTTGTTGGATTACATCGTGAAGAAGCAGATTGCAGATTTGGTTGTCGTCTCGCCCGATGCGGGTGGAGTGGAGCGGGCCAGAGCGTTTGCCAAACGCCTGCAGGCTAACCTGGCGATTATCGATAAACGCCGTGAAGGGCCAAACCAGGCGCAAATCATGAATATCATTGGGGATGTGCAAGGGAAGCGCGTGCTACTCCTCGATGACATGATCGATACAGCAGGAACCATTGTTCAAGGGGCCCAAGCCTGCATCGACCATGGTGCACGAGATGTGATCACGGCTTGTACGCATGCGGTCTTGTCAGGGCCGGCTTTGGAGCGATTGCAGAGCTCGTGTCTCTCCCAGGTGGTGGTGACCAACACGATCCCATTACGAGGGAAAGAGCGAGTCTGCCCCAAGTTGTATCAGTTGTCTGTGGCCCCGTTGCTGGGGGAAGCCATCAGACGGATTCACGAAGATGAGTCAGTGAGTTCATTATTTGCCTAGCCCAGTACCCTGGGTCTTGCGCGAGAAGTTGAGGAGACGGAGGACGATCATGAAATTCGATTTGACGGTAGCAGTGAGAGAGCAAGCCGGCAAAGGCGCCGCACGGTCGATGAGACGAGCGGGCAAGATTCCGGCGGTGCTGTATGGCCAGGGGGACTGCTTGCTATTGACCGCGAACCCGGACGAAGTAATTAAAATTCTCAAGTCTCATGCCGGCACGACGGCATTGATTTCACTCACCGTGAATGGGGCGAAGTCGAAATCGAATCGCACCGCGCTCTTGCGTGACTATCAAGTCGATCCGGTGAGCGGGGCTCTGCTGCATGCCGATTTGTTTGAAATCTCCATGAGCAAGCCGATCCGTGTCAGGGTTCCGATTAAGGTGATCGGCGGGATTCCCGCCGGGGTGAAGGAAGGCGGCGTGTTGCACCACAATATGCGTGACGTGCACGTCGAGTGTTTGCCGGCTGCGCTGCCGGACCATGTGGAGATCGATGCCTCAGCTTTGACCATCGGCGGTGGTATTCATGTAAGCGAGATAGCGGCGCGCGAAGGGATTCGGTTCTTAGACGATCCGGAACAGATGGTGGTCAGCGTGGCCGCGCCGATGTCGGATGCCAAGCTTGAAGCCTTGCTTACCACCGGTGCAGGCCAGGCGGGAGAACCGGAAGTCATGGCGAAAGGCAAGGAAGCTGGGGCTGAAGGGGCTGGGGCCGAGCCGGCCAAAGCCGGTGCCGCAGCACCTGCCGGTGACGCCAAGGGCGGGGAAAAGAAAGACGCGGCAGCCGCTCCCAAGGCTGAGAAGAAAGAAGCTGAAAAGAAGAAGTAACGTTGCGCCTGCTTGTTGGACTGGGCAATCCAGGGAAAGTCTATGCCCAGACCCGTCACAACGTCGGGATGTGGGCCATCGAGCGGGCTGCTGCTCGATGGTCGATCCGACTCTCACCACGTGGTACCACTCAGCGGGGTTCCGGGCGGCTCGGGCGAGAGTTAATCGAGTTGGCCGGTCTCCTCGACTGGATGAATTGCTCCGGTCCTCCTGTGAAAGGTCTCCTGCGAGAGTTTGCCCTCACTCCCAGTGAACTCATCGTCGTACATGACGATCTCGATTTAGAGCCGGGTCGGTTACGGATCAAAATGACCGGCGGGTATGGAGGGCACAATGGGATCAAATCCCTTATTGAGGCGCTGGGAACTCCACAATTCATCAGACTCAAGATTGGAGTCGGCCGGCCTGCACCGGGTCAGGATTCTGCTGACTATGTATTGGAACAGGTCACGAAAGACGAACTGGCTATTTTTGAGCCCTGCCTGGAACGGGCCGTCGATGCGTTGGAGTGTGTGATCCATCGTGGACCAGAAGTCGCGATGAATCAGTTCAATGTCCGTGAAGAAAACAGAAGTGGTGAGTTGTGAATGATTAGTGTCGAGTTCAAAAAACTCAGCACTCAAAACTTAGAACTGGAGATCTATGGGACTCTGTTGTGGCATGATCGGTCTTCCGAACGTTGGTAAAACAACCGTGTTCAATGCACTCACTGGCGGAGGAGCGCTCGCGGCGAACTATCCGTTTGCCACGGTGGATCCGAACACCGGTGTGGCACTGGTGCCAGACCCTCGGCTCATCAAACTGACTGAAATTTTCGCCTCGAAGAAAACCACCTACAGTACGTTGGAAGTGCGGGACATTGCCGGATTGGTGGAAGGGGCCAGCAAAGGCGAAGGACTCGGCAATCAGTTCCTTGGCCATATTCGTGAAGTCGACGCGTTGCTGCATGTGGTACGCTGTTTTCAGGGTACCGATGTGGTGCATGTCAGCGGCGGTGTCGATCCGTTGCGCGACATTGGGGTGATTGAAACTGAATTGATGTTGTCCGATCTGGAGACGTTGGATCGGCGGAAACAGAAAACCGAGAAGAAAGTCCGGGCTGGAGACAAGAAGGCGGCCTTTGAAGTCGAGTTCCTCAGCAAGCTCATCGGCCTGCTCGATAAGGGCGAGTGGTTGGGTAATCGGGAATACCCGGTAGAGGAACGAGCGATCCTCACGGAATGCCAGTTGCTTTCGGCAAAACCTGTGCTGTTCGTCGCCAATGTCTCTGAAGGAAAGAATGCCGACGAGGTCATGGTCCAGACTGTACGGGAGTTCGCGACTAAACGTGGCGCCCGGGTCGTGACCATCTGTGGGCAGCTCGAGGCCGAACTATCATCGTTGCCGGAAGGTGAACGGGCAGACTTCCTAAGCGAAATGGGATTGACCGAATCAGGACTCGTCCGACTGACGCGTGAAGCCTATAGCTTACTGGACTTGGTGACGTTTTTTACCGCCGGCGAGACAGAGTCCCGCGCCTGGCCGATTCCCAGAAACACCAAAGCGCCGCAAGCAGCGGGCAAGATCCATTCCGACATGGAGCGCGGCTTCATCCGCGCCGAAGTCTATCACTACGACGATCTGCTGACCTGTGGGTCGGAGGCCAAGGTGAAGGAGAGGGGACTCTTCCGCCTGGAAGGCAAAGACTACATCATCAAAGAAGCCGACATCGTCTACTTTAGATTTAACGTGTAAATTTCTCCATAGATCATGGGCCGGTCGCAAAGGCCCACAGGACCTGTCCTCTGCCTGTGCTCTTCTAAAGCCAAAAAGCTGGCCACTCGCACCTACAACTCACACCGCCGGATGCCGACACTTCCACACTGGTGGGGGTGCTAGTGGGAATTACTCCACATGGGTGGAACAACTCATCGGAAGCCATCCCGATGTACCCATGCATTAATAACAACAGCTACAAGTATCTATTTGGATACCTTGTGTATCGGAATGGATAAATGTCTGCGTCAGAATACGTATACGTATAAATAATCATCAGTGGTGAGTGATGTGCTGGGGGTGTAGAAATAGATGTATTATCGGGTCGTATGGAAGTATTTTGCACTGATGTAATTCTGAACAATGCTGGAATTGGTAGAGGTCATGAGTGGCACGCACATTGCCTTAGGCACAACACCAGAAGATGCGTACGCAACGGCAATGTGAAGAGTGGGCGCAATTATAACTAAAAGGAGGTGCGATCATGCGGTTGAAGAAAGGTCTTTTCGCCATTGGGTTTGCTGTGGGCTTAGGCTTACTGAGCTCGAATGCCAATGCCACGTTGTTAGCCACCGGGCCTGTCTGGGCCGACAACGGTCAGACGTATCAGGCGTGTAATGTAGTGAATGTCAGCAATGCTGCCATCACGGATCTGCAGATTGATCTGTACAAGTCGGATGGAACCATTCTGAAAACATCCGGCGTCATTACGCTGAATCCTCAACACTCCGTCGAGATATCCGCTTTTGGAGGATATACTGGCTTTGCCCGCTGCCGAATTTATAGTGCACTTGCCCAGCCGTGGCAAATTCGTGGGAATGTTACGACGTTTCGATGGACTGGGACCTATTATGACTCAGTTGCTGTGGAACCGGCTCGGTAGACGTCGTAGTAATTCGTCATGAATCGTCCTGGGGGGTCTCCTTTCGTTCACGCGAGAGGAGCCACCCGGGCTGACCCATACGACTGATACCTCGACCGTGAGCTCATAAAAGGGTGCTCCCACTGGATAGAGTGGAATTGAAGAGCATTCAACGTATGCCATAAGTACAATGTAACTAACAGAGAAAAGAGGCATATGAGGCGCACATCCATGCAAATACTTGTTATACCCATCAGATACCTTTGGATACTGCTTCTGGTGTTTTCCAGTCAGTCCTGTGGGAATCCGGACTCGGAGACGCAGAAACCGCCGCTCGCCGCTGCACCAACAATTACGGTGACTACCATGGCGGGATTGGTGTCGCTCGAGACTCAGCAGGCCCCCTTGGGAGCACTGCTGACGGAGCTTGGGCAACGCACACATATTGTCTTCACTATACCCGAGGCGATGAAGCCTGAGCCTCTCACCATCTCGGTGTACCAGCGTCCGGTTGAAGAGGTGCTGCAGCAGGTGCTATCGGGAAAGTCCTATTCGGTTCAGTATCGACAGGAAGGAGATCAGAAGGTGATTGCCGCGGTTGATCTCTCCGTGCCTCAAGAGCCCGTGGTCGGACGCGCATCATCTAGAACGCAGCTCACTGGTCTAACCTCGGCAAGCCAGAGCCCATCACGTTCCACGACCACCAGTGACCCCAAGCCACCAGCCGCCAGAACTGATGTCCAGCTCCTCGAGTTGGAGCAGTCGCTGAGAGAGTCGCAAAATCCAGCAACCAGAATGGCGGCGCTGAACGGCATCGCCGGCCGAGAAACTGACGAGCCTGTAAACCCGATCGTGGCCCAGGGTCTGTCGGATCGGGCTCCCGAGGTGCGCGAGGCCGCGCTCAATCTCCTCAAGTACTCACTTGACCCGGTGCCGCTTCAGTCTCTTGCATCGATGGCCACCCAGGATACCAATCCAGTCTTTCGCATACAGGCAATGGGCTTGATGATCGATCAACTGGCGAAAGATGAGCAGACTCAGGAAGATCTAGATGCTGTGAAGGGGGTTTTGAATCGAGGGTTAGCCGATCCGGATCCTCGCGTTCGAGAGCAGGCGGCTATGTTGCTGGAGAATAATTAGATTCCCGGTCAGTCCGGCTTCAGTGCGGAGGTAATACATAGAACATGGTGGAGAAAAGAAGTTGTCCTTGAAAAGGAGACTAACGGAGCTCGCGGAACATTACAACGGATGAGCTAGCTCTGTCGGTTACTCAATCGTTCGACATGTTCCGTTGCGGGGCACTTCCTCTTCTTGAGCCCTCCAGGGACGTTTTATCGGGGTGACGGAAAATGGCGGCCTTGGCACGATGGTCCGGTCGTACTCATAACCGATCACGAGTTGAGGTGCGAATCCCCTAAGGGCTTTGAGATAGGCCGTGTACCGTTCCCGCATGGTTTCCGGAAGCGCGACCAGCGCGGCCCGATCATAGACCACATCGGCGAGACCGAGGGTTTCGCAAGATAGGTCAAAGAGATCCTCCACAGCAGAACTCAGGCTGATGGCTGATTATTTCGAGCCACAGTGTTTATGATTCCAAGAGTCGGTTCAGTTCGTCTGCCCAGATCCAAGGAGCGCCCTCGTCCTCGTGTTTGCAGTAGACAAAACAGTCTTGTCCTTGTTGAGCAGCACGCCGCAATCGTTCAGCCCATCGTCGGAGTTCTGCCTGGTCGTATTCCTGTTTGCGAAGTCGAACATAGCGAAACTGAGCGGTGTCTCGGTGCTCGGCTTCCTGCTCATCCGTCTCCACTGCCGCCCATGCAATTGAATGTTTGCACAGGATCCGCTCGATCTCATCAGCCTGCCAACTCCCATGGCGAAATTCTACGGCCCATCGGTGGGTCGTCGGCAAGGATTCTAAAAATGCCTCCAGTCTTCCGTCATCGCGTTTCAAATTGGGAGGCAGTTGAATAAGGAGCGGGGCTAGCTTTCCTGCTTTGTGAAGGGGTTCGAGCCGTTGCAGCATGGCCGTCAACATCGGTAGCCCTTTCGGCTTGAGGCGACGGATATGGGTAATTTCTCGGTGGACCTTGGGGGCATAGAGAAAATGAGGAGGAGTATTTGTGAGCCATGCCTCGACGGTTTTCTCGCTCGGAAGCCGGTACCACACCCCGTCGAGTTCAACGGTCCGATACCTCGTGGCATAATAGTGGAGGAAATCAAGGGGTTTGATATCGGAAGGATAGAAACGATCAGGCCCACGCCACGCTTTGTATGAATAGCCGGAGAGGCCAATATAGTAGGCCACAAACTGATCCTTCGATGAAAAGAAAGAAGCAGGGATAAGCGGACTGATGATGTGGTCTAAATCAAACAATCAAGTCAGCAATCACTGCCCGGATCGGAAAATCGTCCCTAATCCTCTGGGTATATCCCATCCATACTCTTGTCATTCCCCCATGGCAAGTAGTCATAACCAGAGCAAGGTATCTGCCCGCCATGCTGATTCCTCGCCGGAGGCATATGCTTGCCGAGAGACGAGCATACCTACAACTAACGCCGTCGACAGATGACTAG
>CAZOHW010000223.1:0-7092 GCA_964579525.1 uncultured Nitrospira sp.
GCGTAGGATCTTCTGCTCCTGTCACGGCAATCTGAGCCTGGCTCTGTTTGACCAGCTGCAAGGGTGTGGAATCCTCGTCCCACAGGATGTCGATGTAGGCGCGAGGGTTGGCTTTTTCGAATGCCCGTGCCAATGTTTCGATGGTTCGTTGTTCCGGTCCATTACCGGCGATGACCAAACTGCCGGCTACCTGCGCAACGCTTATGGTGGGAGGGACCGCGAGGCTGAGCCCAAGTCCAAGGAGCAGACACAGTTGGAACGGTCTCACAGTCTTCGACCTTCTAGTCGGTTGTGCACAACCGGCTGGAGATAGTGCGGCAAACGGAAAGAGGCTATGCATCGCTATGATTCCGAGCTTGGGCTCGTGCCCGACGTGGGATCTGAGTCTGAGGAGACGTTGGGCGCCGGCATGGTGCGTTGGGCATTCAGCGGCGGCAGCTTGGCGAAGCGGTGCATCCGCTCTTCATTCATGGCTTTCGCTTTCAGTTCGGTAAATCCTGGTTTCCGATCGCCGGTTACGGTTGATGAAAAGGACGAGAGGAGTCTCGTCGCTTGGCGAGCATGGCAAAAGGGACATTCCGTGTCCTCGACCCTAGCATAGACCGCTTGGGTCGTCTCGAATTGTTTCTCACATTGCCCACAACGGTATTCGTAGAGTGGCACAGGATAGCGTCCTTTCTTTCTTTCCCACGTTCCATCGGGAAAGCGGACCAAGAGGATGCACCGTCATCTCTTGCAGTACTCTTGACCAGCCTATGACGATCCGTTTATTCTAACAACTTCCATTGTTCAACTGCTAGCTGTAGAGGAGGGTTTCAATGTCAGTGCTGATTCGACGGTACAAAGGTAACAACGGGATGATGCAAGAAGAACGGATCGATGATGATGATCGAATCGAGCGCTACATGAGGCTCTTCGAAAAAGATGATGTCAAAAAACTTCAGACCGGCGTGAAGGTCTTCATCGAGAAGGATGAGTGGCAGCTCCTCTCCTGAGCCGGTAAGAGGTTAGGAGTAAGATGTGAAGGCCCGAGCGAGTTGTGAAAGCTCCTTATCATTCACTCCTTACTCTGACCAGTTAGCATGACCTATTGGGTTCATATTGCTCGCGGGATTGACCGTGCGACCATCCATCGGGACCGCTGCTCGGAAGTGCCGTCCGTGGCGACGTCCAGTGATTTCTGGGAAGGGGGATGGTTCGACTATCCGGATAAGGAACGGGCGCTTCGCGCAATGGAGCAGGCTGGGGCAACTGAGCAGAGGCGGTGTCCGCTCTGCAAACCCTAAGATAATGAAGTGCTGAGTCTGTCAATCTTGGCCTGAATACTCAGTACTTATAACCCAGCATTGTCTTATCCATGCCGAGGCTTGCACTCTTACTGACTACCGTCATCTGGGGTGCGACATTTCCCGCTACGAAGGCGGCGCTTGAGCAAATCCCTCCGTTGTCTTTTCTCTTCCTCCGCTTCTTTTTAGGAACGCTGCTGATCGTGCTGTGGTTCGTGATTCGGCAACATCAGCTCCATCGCGATCGTGCCATCTTGGCCGCCAGCGCACTCACCACTGTATTTCTCTTTTTAGGGTATCTACTACAAACCGTCGGGCTGCAACATACCAGTGCATCCAATTCGGCATTTCTCACGGCACTCTACGTGATATTTGTGCCGTTGATGCTGTTACGGATCGATCGTCGGGTGATGGCCGCCACTGCGATTGCAGTGGTGGGGCTCTGGTTGTTAGTCAAACCCAGTGCCTCAATGAATGTAGGGGATCTGATGACGCTTGGGTGCGCCGTTGCCTTTGCGGGACACATCATTTGCCTCGAACGATTCACCCGACAATACGATGCCCCGTCGTTACTCGTGTGGCAGATGGCCGCGATGACCATTCTATTCATTCCGGCCCCTTGGATTGAAGGGGCTGATGTAAACGTATTTTCCCCCACGATGGTCTTACTGACAGGGCTCGGTGTGACTGGCATACTGGCCACTGGAGCGTTTGCGGTCCAAATGTGGGCGCAACGGATGGTACCGGCCCAACAGGTGGCCTTGTTGTTTGCATCAGAACCAGCCTATGCTGCCTGGCTGTCTTGGTACTTTCTAGGAGAAAGCTTGGATATGGAAGGATGGATAGGAAGTGCATTGATATTATTGGCGGTGGTGATCGGAGCGTTCGGTAATTGATCGCGCCGAGGGAGGTGTGTCATGGCACAGAAATTCGGCAATGGACGTTGGGTACGTGAAGGGTTTTTGGACAATCGCACCGATGGCATCGTGATTGGGCAGGTGGTGTTTGCCGTGATCGGACCGGTGGATCTCTATTTGCGCGGCAATTTCAAAGCGGATATCGCTGGAGAGGTGATTCGGTTCCGCAACAGCCGATTTGAGGACGATGACATGGCTGGGCACGTCATCGGGGATATGGAGAACCCTCAAGTCGGAACGGTGAATCTTATCTCACTTGATCCCCATCCGAATCTCGCGCCGCATCCCTATGTCGAATGGTTTTCTCTCCGAGGGCAGCATTATCGCTTTGAGCTGAGTGCCGGTGACGCATGGGTGGTGCCAGCTGAAGAACGAAGCATGATCGACGAGGAGAGCTGGCGAATCCGGGAGGCCTTGGCCAATCAGGCTGCGGCTCAGCCAAGGCTCCACGATGAAAGCGAGTGGGTCTAACAGGATGCGGAAACAAACCGCCAGCGGCGTTCTCGCCTCGCTCAGAGGCTCACCGTACGGCCTGGGTAAACGCCTGTTTATCCAGGCGATGAGTGGGCGGGTGAAAACAGTCTACGATTCGTCTCTTCGCTCGCTGCGGTCTTGCCTGTGGAAAGGCGCGTCTTGGCGCGTCGGGGCTGTGCGGGTGAGATGCCAGGCCTTTTTGCGCACCCTGCAAGGCGATGCATCGTTTCAACCTCGATATTCATGACAGCTTCAGAGGTCAACGTGAGTGTTCCCGCAGCCTGCTGACGTGGTGTTAGGTTGAGCTTACGGGCTGCGGAGCGGGGATTTCCGCCGCCTTCATGGCTACGTTGAGCTTTTGCTTCAGGACGCTGCGGTCGGAGTCCTGCTTACTCTTTCCCTCCCGTACATACGCGGGTACCTCACGAATATCCCAGACGAGTCCCAACCATTCTAGCCCTTTGAGACAGTAGTAGGTCATGTCGATTTCCCACCAATAGAAGCCTTGCCTCGTGGAGGCGGGATAATAGTGGTGGTTGTTGTGCCAACCTTCTCCCATAGTAATCAGGGCCAGGAAGAAATTGTTCCGGCTATCGTCGCCAGTCTCATAGCGTTGTGAACCATAGACATGGGACAGCGAATTGATCGTGCAGGTGCCGTGAAACAGGGCCACAGTGGAAATGAAATATCCCCAGATCAGCATCTGAGGGCCGTTGGTGCCGAGTTCCGGCGCATAGGCTTCCAGCAGCTTGCCGAATCCGAACATGCCGAAGCCGGTCAAGACCGGAACGAGAACATCAAATCGATCGAGAAACCGGAGCTCTGGGAACTTCGCAAAATCGGTGATGCTTTTCAGCCGTGGCGCATAAAAGGTTTGCGACATAATCCAACCCATGTGCGACCAGAGAAATCCGCCCTGACGCGGAGAGTGCACGTCCTCGGGTGTATCAGAGGCGATGTGGTGATGACGATGATGGCCCGCCCACCATAAGGGGCCGCGTTGTGTACAGGTGCCTCCTAGGAGTGCAAAGAGGAACTGGACGGTTCGAGACGTTTTGAAGGTGCGATGCGAGAAATAGCGGTGGTACCACCCGGTGATCGCAAACATTCGGATGTAGTAGAAGGCCACGGTGACGGCGACTGCGGTCCAACTCCAGCCTACCCACAACACGCCCAAGCACATGAGATGCAACACAATGAAGGGGACACTCCGAATCCAGTCGACCTTTGGTGGCCCATCCGTCTTGGTGTGTTCAAGGCCTGCCCAAGAATCAAACCAGCGAAGAAATGAGTACCAAAAATCATGAGGCTTAGTCTGGTTAACCGTTTGCACGTCGGACATACAGTTCTCCTCTAGGTCAGGGGATCGGCAAATTCACTGTGGTGGGAAACAGAGCGCCGGGGTCCCGAATTACGCTGATTGATCGCCCAGGATAGGTTGGGTCGTCATTATACACAGAACGTCAGGAAAGTGAAACCCGACTTATTGCATGGCCCCTGCCCGGGTTGATTGTACTGGAATGGGATCAGCTGTCCACTCAATACGAGTCTTCTTGAGCGGACGGAATTTCCACGGATCGGTTTGACAGGCTCGCGTCCGTCTCTCTAGAATGCGCCAATGATGAATGATCGATTTCTCAAGGCCTGTCGTCGTGAACCTGTCGATTGTACACCGGTCTGGTTCATGCGCCAAGCCGGACGCTATATGTCTGAGTACCGGACGTTGCGTGCGAAACATTCGATTCTTGAGATGTGCAAGACGCCGGAATTGGCCGCGCAGGTGACGCTCCAACCGATCGATCGATTTCCTTTGGATGCTGCCATTATTTTTGCCGATATTCTGTTGCCGTTGGAGCCGATGGGTCTCAATCTTGAGTTTGCGGCCGGGGAGGGGCCCGTCATTCACAATCCGGTTCGCGACCGAGCGGCGGTGGATCGACTCAATGTGATCGATGGTGACGAGCTGGACTATGTAGCAGAAGCCATCAGACAAACGCGGCGCGCTCTTGACGGTCGGGTGCCGTTGATCGGATTTGCCGGTGCGCCGTTTACCCTGGCGAGTTATGCCATCGAAGGCGGAGGATCGCGAAATTATCTCCACACCAAACAGATGATGTATAGCGACCCCACCGCATGGCACAGGCTCATGGATAAGTTCGCGGGCGTGCTCACGGGCTATCTTCGTCGGCAGATTAAGGCGGGAGCTCAGGCCATTCAGCTCTTCGATAGTTGGGTGGGCTGTCTCTCTGCCGGTGACTACGCCGAATATGTGATGCCGCATGTCCAGCGGATTTTCGACGGGCTCAAGCGGGAAGGGGTGCCGATGATTCATTTCGGCACCGGCACGACGGCGATCTTGCGTCAGATGCGCGAGGCGGGAGGGGATGTCATCGGGGTCGACTGGCGTGTACATCTCGATGAAGCCTGGACCATGATCGGACATGACCGAGCGGTGCAAGGTAACCTCGATCCGCTCGCTCTGTTTGCGCCGCTCCATGAAATTGAACGTCGTGTCGAAGACATCTTGCGTCGAGCTGGCGGACGTCTTGGCCACATCTTTAATCTCGGTCACGGGATCCTGCCGACAACACCGGTCGATCATGTGGCTGCGACGATCGACATGGTGCATAAACTCAGTCAACGGTAAGGCTGATTAGTCTTGAGTCGTCAGTGTTGAATTTTGAATTTGAACTCAACACGAAAAACTCACAACTCAAAATTTGGAAGTCGAACTTGCATTTCGCGAACAACGAGGAACGGTGACGGATACACGACGTCATACGGCTGTGTTGCTCATGGCGATGGGTGGGCCGGATTGTTTGGAGAATGTCGAACCGTTTTTGCGTGACGTACGGGGTGGTCGACCGACGTCTCCAGAGCTCGTCGAAGAAATTCGCGAGCGGTACCGCGCCACGGGCGGGAAATCGCCGGCTGTTGAAATTACGCAGAAGGTTGCTAAAAAGCTGGAGCGACAACTCAATGACTCCGGTGAAGGTCAGTACCGGGTCTATGTCGGCTTGCGGCATTGGCATCCTTTCATCAAAGACACCTATGCCGAGTTGCTGAAGGAATCTCCTGAGCAGATCATCGGGGTCTGTATGGCTCCGCAACAATCGTCGCTGAGCACGGGGGCCTACCGGAAAAAGGTCGAGGAAGCTCGTGCTGGGTTAGAGGACCAGACTCCTGTGACCTATGTCGGGAGTTGGAACCGACATCCGCGACTAGTTGCTGCCATCATTGAAAATATTCGACAAGCGCTCGACAAGTTTCCATCCGAGGTGCGGGCAGCGGTTCCGGTATTATTTACCGCCCATAGCTTGCCGGAACGGATTGTGGCCATGAAGGATCCGTATCCGGACGAGGTGAAGGCGACTGTTGAGGCGGTCACCGGATCCTTGGGGAGCCAACCCACGTATTTTGCCTATCAAAGTCAGGGGCGCTCCAACGAACCGTGGCTTGGGCCGACGGTCGAATCGATGTTGGAGACTATCCAGAAGGCCGGACACAAGCATGTGCTGGTGGCACCTATCGGATTTATCTGCGACCATGTTGAAACACTCTTTGATATCGACATTGAACTCAAGCAACTGGCAGTCAGCAAAGGCCTGCATCTTGAGCGCATGGCGATGTTGAACGATTCTTCCGCGATGCTCGAGACGTTACGCGACGTCTTGGCCGCACACGAATCCTCTCTCTGCACTCCGTCGTGACTCGACTACGCACAGTGGTCATTGTGGGGGGCGGTATTTCCGGGCTGGCTACCGCTTTTTCGCTGATGGAACAAGCCGGCAAGGCCGGTCTGTCCCTTCATTGCACTTTGCTCGAATCCGAGGCCTCGTGGGGAGGAAAAATTGTCACGCATCGGATCGGCGAGATAGTGACCGAAGCCGGTCCGGATTCCTTCCTTTCGCAAAAGCAGGCAGGTCTTGACCTCTGCATGAAGCTTGGTCTTGCCGATCAACTGATCAATACCAACGAGACGGCAAAGCGGGCGAGTGTCCTGTATGGGGGGCGGCTGCACGACTTGCCCGAGGGACTACTCTCATTTGTTCCGAGACAACTGGGGCCGTTTCTCCGGAGTGGGTTGCTCACATGGACAGGGCTCGCTCGCATGGGGCTCGAGTTTGCTGTTCCGTCAGGCTCCTCGTCCGGAGATGAATCACTGGCTGCGTTTCTGCGCCGTCGGTTTGGGGCGCAGGCCTATGAACGGGTTTTGGAACCGCTGATGGCGGGAATTTATGCCGGCGATGCCGAACAGATGAGTCTGCGGGCCACATTCCACCGCTTCTTTGAATTGGAGCAACAGCATGGCAGCGTTGTGCGGGGCCTGATGGCGGCCAAAACATCTGTCGCGTCGGCCGCGTCTTCCCAACCACGACGGACGATGATTAACAGCCTCAAAGACGGTCTGACGG
>CAZOHW010000224.1:0-7091 GCA_964579525.1 uncultured Nitrospira sp.
GATGGTATATCGGGGCGTGGCTGGATATGTTGCTGTCCAAAGACGCCTGGGGGATGATCAATGACACCGCCGTCCTCGGCGAGATCGGCGTGCAGTTCAACCGCATCAGCTCTCATGTGGTGACGAATACGAGCAACCTGGGGATTGGGCCGACGGGAGCTGGGCCGGGGTTGGTAGTTACATCGACGACCTCGTCTCTCGAACAGTTGACGATGGCTACGATCAGTATCGCACCGAAAATCAGATTCAGGCAAAGTAGCCGCCTCAGTCCCTGGATCATTCCCGCGGGACTGGATCTCCATGTGTTCAGCCCGCCGTCGAATGGGACTCAATATCTCGACGTCGGCGTGCAATTCGGCGCCGGAGTGGACTATGCCGTGTGGAAAGCTTTTAAGGTTGGCCTGGATGCGCGATACCACTTGGCCGCCAACATGACGAACAGCAATACGAACAACTACATGCAGGTGGGCCCTTACGTTGGGATTTCATTTTAAACGGAGTTGATCGGCTTGATCGACAGTGAATCTCTCACTGAGGAGGGGGCATGACGGTGTTTCCGCTTGTGCTGTTCTTCTTGTTCACCATCACAAACACGGTGTCGGCAGACGGTGCGCACCATGATCATCATGCACCGCAACTGGCGAGCCGGACGACGACCAACGTGTCCTGGGAAAGCGATCGTGTCACCATCACGTTCGGCCCGGTCGATCTGCCGTCTGGGCATGACGGTGAGTTGGCGGCCAGCCTGCCAAAGCACAGCTTTACCGTGCCGGATGATATGGTCATGACCGGCTTTCATTCCGCTGTGTTTCAAAAGGATGGAACGCCCCTCCCGCGCCAGTACCTGCACCATATTTTGATGATCAATCAGGATCGACAGAGTGCCGCCTGCCCCGGCGAGCCGTTATTTTTCGCCGGGGCCGGCATGGAGATGGCGCAGACCCGGTTTCCAGAGGGGTACGGGGTCACGCTCACAAAAGGCCAGAAACTCATGACCATCGTCGTGTTCTATCACGGTGTGCCACCGACGAAGGACGTGATGGCCAGCTTCACGATGGAGTTGGCGCCGAAAGGGTCGGCGGTGCAGCCGCTCGAGGTGTATCAGGTCGGCGTCAACACGGTCTGTTTCACGTAGTTCGACAAGCGGCGTTCGGATGAGAGCGACGAGGGCATCGAGATCCGGCGAGGCGTGCAGGTGGATCGGGCGCCGCTGAAATTCCGAGTGGACGGCTGCGTGAAATCCGCCTACCCGCACGGGCACGACCAAGTGCTGTTAATAGCCCTGGAAAACAAGACCGTGCAAAAGACACTGCTCCGGACGGTGCCCGATGTCGCCCCGGACGGAACATTTCTGTCGTTTCTGCCGCACCAAGTGTATCGAAATGCGCAGGGTTTTCCGGTCACGACCCGCGACGAGTACGAGATGGTGATGGTCCGTCACCGTCCTTTGCAGGAACCGTTGATGAATCACGGCATGAGAAACTATCTGCTCTACATGACGGCAGGTAGCTGTCCCAGCCCACAATGAAATGAATGAAAGGAGCATCGATGGCCAGCCCTGCAGAGGCTCCAGTGCCTCAGGCACTCCCACGTCAATATGTAAATTTCGTATTCTATAAAGTCGATCCAGACTGGCGGCGTTTGCCTGAGGATGTGCGCACCCAGGGTAAACAGGAGTTTGTCAGGGCCGTGGAGGACTACAACGGAAAAATTCTGGTGGTTCTGTATTCGACCATCGGCATTCGTAGCGACTGCGACTTCATGCTCTGGAGGATCAGCTACGATCTGGACCTCTTCCAGGACATGAGCACCAAGATCCTCGCCTCTGGCTTGGGGCGATACCTCACGACCCCCTATTCCTACCTAGCGATGACCAAACGGTCGGTCTATGTGGACCACCATATCCACGCAGGGCAGGAAGGGAAGCGGCTGACGGTCGTGCCAGGGAAGAGCCGGTACATATTCGTGTATCCATTCCTGAAAACGCGTGACTGGTTCCTGCTCACAAAAACAGCGCGGCAGGGCATGATGGATGAGCACATTGAGGTCTGTCATCGCTTTCCCTCGGTGAAACTGAACACGAGCTATTCATTCGGATTGGATGATCAGGAGTGGGTGGTGGCGTTTGAGAGTGATACGCCGGAAGACTTTCTGGAACTCGTAATGGCGCTACGCGAAACCGAGGGCTCGCGCTACACACTGCATGATACGCCGATTTTCACCTGCATTCGCAAAAGCCTCAAGGAAACGCTCGACACGCTCGGCGGCTGATGCCGCTGAGCGGGAAGAGTCTGGGTATGGCCTGGGAGAGTGCTGCGGTCAAAGTCGGCTCGCCGTCCGTGGGGACAGGTATGACCGTGTAGAAGGTCTTGACATGTCTCGAACCGGTGAGATCCGTCAGCCGGATTGCGGTAACCTTGGGCGTTGTCTGTTTGTGCGTTCACAACGAACGATCTTAGACGAACTCCGAGGCGGTGATCGACGCTCTATCGACTGTTCAAATCATGTCCAGCACCTGCGCGATGCACGGGCTTGCCAATCTCGCCTTACAAGATTCCAGGTTGCTGAATCCGACCCGATGGCTGATGGATTTTCTTTGTGCGAACAGGCAGTCCGGCGATGAAAAGCCGAGGTCGCCTGTTATTAACCAGCCTCGGCACTTCAATAGTGTCCCGCGATGCCCCAGTTTCCCATCGAACAGTGTCTAAGCGGACAGACAGCATAACCATGTGATTGTATTAGCTGAACACGGCGAGCTTCCAATAATTGTCTTATGCCGTAGAAGAATTCCTCACCATGACCTGATTGCCGACTCACGATCCAGTACTCCCTAACCGCTTGCGAGAACACACAAATTTCATCTGATGAGCCTGTCGCTGTGGAGAGGCATGACGATTGCGCTATGAAGATCTCGCTGGTGAGGGCTTGGGTGATTCTGGACCGGCCTCCGAATAGCCCACTCCTTCGCAAGAAGGAACCCTTCACCAGCTCTTACTCCCTCCTGAGAATCAAGGCCGGAAGGTGTGCGGAGGCCGGAATCTCATCCATAGCCACGATAAAGAGAGGGTCGTCATGAGCATCGATGAACAAATATCAACGAACCGTCCGATAAGACGGGGATCATTAGGGAGAGGAGGCCGAGACATGAAGTCCACTGAGTGTGAGAGCAGTCGAACACAGAGAAGAGCCAGCGCGCTGCTGCGACTCCAGAGCCTGGTGTTGGCGAGTAGCCTCGCCTTTGCCCCCATGGGGTTTGCGGCAGAGCAGCATAATCACCATGGGGATGCACGGCAAGCATCGGCACAAAAGGTCATTTACCGTGAAGGCGGATCAATCTTGCATGATCGCATGATGAATGAAGTGAAACGGCAGCAGGAGTCCATCAGCGGAAAGGGTGGCTATACCACTGGGGCCAACAGCCATATGTTGCAGCAGGGGGTGCTCCTGGTGGCTGAGGATTCCTCAAAGGTGGCGATCGGCAATGGGGCACGCTGTCCGGCGAACGTACCGGTCAAGGAATACCACGTCACTGCAATCAACATTGAGATCACGTTGAGCCGCTTTCTCGATTATTTCCCAGGGTATATGTACGTCCTGAATGAAAATCTGGACAAGGTCCGGGCTGAGGAGACGGCGAACAAAGAAGCTCGGGAAAAGGAAAACGATCCTGGTGCAGTCTCGAATGGGTTGCAAGGCGATGTCATTCAGCCGCTCGTGATTCGGGCGAATCAGGGTGATTGTCTCAAGATGACCCTGCACAATCAGATCAGCGATGAGCCGACGAATCTTGTCATCAACGGCTCGTCCATGGTGGTGTCATCCACCGGCAAGCCGGCCACGCCGTCGAACTCGGAGACCACGGTGGCGGCAGGGAAGCAGCAGAGTTTTGAGTGGTACATCAAGCCGGATACGCAAGAGGGTGCACGATTTTTCCGGTCGCATGCCTCGCGTGAACAGTTCAACCTCGGCTTGATCGGGATGTTGGTGGTGGAGCCGCGTGGATCCCGCTATCTGAGCCCGTTCGACGGCCAGCCAATGGCGAGCGGGTGGGAAGCGATGATCGAAGACCCGAACGGAGCAGACTTCCGCGAATTCGCGATTTTCTATCATGAAGCAGGCGACGAAGCCTTCCGCCTATTGAACAAGAAGGGCGAAATGTTGCCGCAGCGTGATCCACACACCGATTCGTATCGCCCAGGCGCGCGGTTGCTCAATTATCGCAGCGAACCGCATGGCACACGCATAGAATTGCAAGCCCACATGGGGTTCTATGGCGATGAGTCGATGGCATACGGCTCCTATACCTTCGGCGATCCGGCGACGACGATTCCACGATCCTATCTCGGCGATCCGGCCAAGTTCCGGATGGCGGGCGGATCGGAAATCGTCCACTCGCACCATCTGCATGGCGGTTCCATACGCTGGGCACGTCAGCCTGGCATCAGCAATCTCGATTTCGCCGTGTCGAAGAACGGACCGGTGAAGTTTCCCTTGATCAGCGATACGTCGGATCGGCTGGACGTCCAGTCTATTGGACCGACAGAGGTGTACGATCAGGTGATCGAGGGTGGATCGGGAGGACTGCAGGCATTGGCTGGAGAATTCGTGTTCCATTGCCATATTCCTCAACATTACGTGACCGGCATGTGGGGATTCTGGCGTGTCTATAACACATTGCAAGCGCCAGGGTTCCAGACCGACGTCATGAAGCCGCTGGTTGAGTTGCCTGATCGTGTCGGCAAGATGAAAGGCGGCATTTCATCCGACAAGCTGGTCGGGACCACAGTGGATTGGTACGGCGGGAAGAAGTACGAGATCACGAAAGATCAAACGGACTGGAAAGCCAGCCCAGCCAAGATTTCGCTCAAAGACTGGGTGGAGATGATGCTGCCGCCTCAAGGCAAGCCGGGCAAGAAGAACAGCGAAAAGGAGCAGACACTGGCCTATGATTCGACCGTCAATGACTGGGCGTGGGACGGGAACAAGGCGCTCACCGAGCTGGAGACTTCGTACGAATGGGTGAATTACAAGTCGGCGACGCCTGGGAAGCGACAGGAGATTCTCTTCGATCCAAGGAGTGGAAAACTGTCGTGGCCATGGTTGCGACCGCATTTGGGCCGTCGCGTGCCCTTTGCGCCAAGCCATAGCGGTGCACCGTGGCTCGAGCCGATCCACCGTCGGGACGATGGGAGTAATTCGACTGAGCCGCCGAGGCCGGGAGAGCAGGGACCCTGGAGCCTCTGTCCCGAAGGAGCGCCACAGAAGTTCTTTAATATTCACGCGATCACGCTGCCGATCACGTTGAAGAAGGCGACTGCTAAAACGCCGGCCATCGTCGATCCAGACGGCATGCTCTATGTGCTGCATGAAGAAGAACAGGAGGTCCGGAAGAATTCTGCGAAACAGATGCCGTTGGTGATTCGCGGCAACGTCCAGGATTGTGTCGACGTCATCTATAGCAGCGAGTTGAAGGACGATCAGCGGCAAGGATTCTCCAGTAAGACGAACCTGCATCCGCACATGTTCCAGTTCGACACGCAGGCGTCGGACGGGCCCATCATCGGGTTTTCCTATGAGATGTCGCTTCGTCCCTTCACGATTCTGAAGGAGGAGCACCCAGGTAAAGGCATGCCGGTGCCGATGAATACGACGATGGAGGCAGATGTCGCTAAGGGTGCGACCACCATCACCGTCAAAGATGCCTCGCGTTTCCACCTCAAGACTGAACTCGGGGTGGGGATGGACGACGTGGGCCGATTTGAGTCGGCCCGCATCAGCAAGATTAATGGGAACCAAATCACATTCGAACGTCCGCTGAAATACTCCCATAAGAAGGGCGAGATCGTGTCGGTGGAGTGGATCAGAGAACGGTGGTATGTAGATGCCGATTTCGGAACCACCTTCTGGCATGATCATGTGTTCGGATTGGATGGATGGGGGCATGGCTTCTACTCCACCTTCATCGCCGAGCCGCCGCGGTCGACGTACCATGATCCTGTGACTGGTCAAGAAGTCCGCAGCGGACCGGTCGCCGATATTCACACCACCGAACAGGTGTCTGCACATATCAAGGGGTCCTTCCGCGAGATCGTGACACAGGTCATGGATTCCAACCCGAGAACCGCGGAGTTGATCACGACCGACAATCCACAAGTGCGGGCTGGAGCGATTTCCGTGGACGGCACACCCTCAGCGGTCTATCCGGCCAGGCTCAATCTGTCGCCGATGAAGTTTCTGAATGGCGGCGAAGCCACGACGGGGAGCGGGTACAACATGCGGGTCGAGCCGTTATCGGTACGGTTGGCAAACAACCCAGATCCCTCGAAATTGTTCAGCAGTGTCATCCATGGCGATCCCGAAACGCCGATGCTGCGGGCCTATCTGGGTGACCCGGTGGTGGTCCGGCTGATCGAAGGCTCGGCAAACGAAGTACATTCGTGGCACATCAGCGGCCATTGGTTCCCGATGGAACGGTACAGCAAGGACTCGATCCCACGCAGCACGCTGCATGTCGTGATCGGTGAACGGTACGATGCGGCGATTCCAGCTGCCGGTGGACCGCAACAGATGGCCGGTGACTATCTCTACTACAGTGGGCGCGCGTCCCACTTCGCGGAAGGGAGCTGGGGGCTGTTCCGGGTTCTGGATAAGGCGGATTCAACACTGAAACCGCTACCAGGACGGAGTGAAATTCCACAGTCGGCCAAGTCCGTCTGTCCGGCTGGTGCACCGGTGAAGACGTTCAATGTGGCTGCCATCGACAAGATGATCCGGTACAACAAAGGCACGCCTGGTGTGATGGAGGTGGATCTTGAACGGAAGATGGTGTTCGGCAATGAAACCGGTAAGATGTATGTGCTCGAAGGCGAAAAAACCAAGGTCGCATCGGGCAGTCTCGAGCCGAGTCCACTGACGCTCCATGTGAACGTCGGGGATTGCATTAAGGTCAATCTCAAGAACGAGATGGCCAAGGATCGGGCCGGGTTCCATGTCGACAATTTGGCCTACGATCCCAAGGAGTCGATTGGGATTAACGCCGGCAACAATCCCGGTGACCAGACCGTCGCGCCGGGACAAAGCCGAATCTATAC
>CAZOHW010000225.1:0-7091 GCA_964579525.1 uncultured Nitrospira sp.
CTCTATAAGTCGAAGCGTCTGTCTTAGTTGTGGTAGATGTTTCTTCTAAGCTGAGGATCGCTGGTTCGATTCCAGCCGGGCGCACCAAACTGCCCTTCGTGTATCCCGCTCGCTCACCAGGGGAAGCCTCTCTTCATGATCCCGATAGAACCACCGGTGCTTCGCATTTTCATAAGCGCAATCGATAGGGAGTAGTAATACCTAATAAATTCACTGCGAGCGAGGGCTCTCTCTCGGTAGACATTCCACGGCGTACTCCTCTATAGTTTTGCCTGGTCATCATTCTCTCTGGTTCGAGCGAATATGCGGCGGTTGTTCCGACCAAAAGTTGTGATCGGCGCGTTAGCGGGGTTGCTCGCTCTGTATGCGCTCGTAGGGTTTGTTCTCCTTCCCTCCCTGATTCAATCCTACGTCGTTCCCACTGTCTCGGATCACATTCGGCATCCGATCGTGCTTCGAGACGCGGCGTTCAATCCGTTTGCCTTGTCGCTTCGTCTCAACGGATTGGAAGTGCGGGAGCAGAACGAACAGCCGATGGTGGGCTTCGAGGAGTTGTTCGTCAATCTGAGCATACGGACGCTGTTTCTGCAAGCGGTAGCGTTTGACGAGATTCGCCTCGTCATGCCGTTTATTGCGGCCAGGGTCAATTCCCAGGGCAAGCTGAATCTGATGTCGTTGGTTCCTCCGTCAGAGGGAAAATCCCCATCACCGCAACAGCCTGCTGGAGAGCCCAAGAAGCTCATGCCTGTGCAGGTTGATCTGTTGGAGATCGGGCAGGGCATTGTCGAGTATCGCGATGATTCGAAGGCGCAACCGGTGATGATCGATGTAGTGCCATTCACGATCGTGCTCCGCAACTTTAGTACAGTGTCGAGTCAAGGGAGCGAAAACGCCGATGCGTTTACGGCGGAGCTCGGGAAGGGGGAAAAGATTTCGTGGGAGGGTACGATTTTCCTGGAGCCACTGGAATCTGACGGCCGGGTGAATATTTCAGGGGTGAAGCTCCACACTCTCTACCAAGTGGTGCGCGATCAGTTTCAGTTTGATATTCCACAGGGCATACTCGGACTGTCCGCCTCCTATCATGTTGATCTTCGTGGCCAGACTCCTCAAGCTACGGTGACGAACGGACATGTATCGGTTCAGAATCTGGCGATCGTGGAACGGGGAGCACTTGATCCAGTCATCCAAATTCCAACCTTTGATGTTGAGGGAATCCGGCTGGATTTGCAGAAGCAGAGGATCGATGTCGCAAGGGTTCATTCGGCGGACGCTCGATTCGATACGTGGAGGGATCCAGATAGCGTGATCAATGTTCAGCCGCTGTTGACTCCGGTCGGTGGTGGGGGCGGTCCTACGGCAACCGTCACTTCCGCGAAGACCGAGCAAGCCAAACCTACCAAGCCTTGGTCGATCTCGGTTGATCAGATTGCGCTGCGGAACTATCGAGCGGCTTTCGAAGATCGAACGCTCAGCCGGCCTGGTCATGTGGATGTGTCGGCGATGAATGTCACCGTGAAGGACGTGCAGATACCGTTCAAGCGACCGGTACCGATCGATCTGTCACTGAAACTGAATGAGACCGGTGGAATCGGCCTACAGGGAACGGTGACGGTCGAACCGTTGGCGGCTGATGTCGAGCTCAAGCTGGAGCATATTGAAATACGACCATTTCAACCCTACCTGGATCGGTTCCTGAATGCCGATGTTTTGGATGGCGCGATTGATCTTGTGGGAGCGGTGCGTTTTGCCAAAGAGCATTCGACCGAGCCGCTGCTGAGGTTTCAAGGAAACACAGCGGTGAAGCAGCTGGCGATCTCCGACCGTAAAACCCTTAACGATGTGCTGAGCTGGAAAGCGCTGAACGTCGATCGTATCGCATTGGATGTCGAGCCCACGGCCGTGAAGATTGCAGAAGTTGTGTGGCAAGAACCGGCTATTGAGATCGTGGTGGAGTCGGATGGGCAGCTCAATCTCTCTCACTTGGTGCCTTCACCTCCGCCGACTGATCAAGCGACGGTTCCCAAAGAACGTGAACCAGGGAAGCAAGAGGCCAAACCAGCCGAATCAATTCCCGTGACGATCGACCAAGTCAAGTTGGTGAAATTCGCCGCAACCTATCAGGATCTGTCCATTGAACCTAGCGTCACGACGAGTCTGACGGAGTTTGGAGGCACCGTCAAGGGGTTGTCTTCCAAACAACTGAAGAAAGCCAACGTCAATCTCGCTGGTCGGGTTGGCAGGGCTGCCCCAGTGAAAATTGTAGGAAAGATCAACCCGCTGAGCGAGGATGCGTTCACCGACGTCACCATTACCTTGGGAGGCATGGATCTCATTCCGGCCGGACCTTATAGCGGAAAGTATGCCGGGTATGGATTGTCCAAGGGTAGGCTCTCCCTTGATTTGCGATACAAGATTTCAGAAAAAATCCTGGAAGCGGAAAATCTTGTGCATGTCGATCAGCTCACATTTGGGCAGAAAACGAGTAGCCCGGACGCCACGTCGCTGCCTGTTCCACTGATCGTGGCTCTCTTGAAAGATCGCAAAGGGCTGATTGAAATCGACATGCCGATTCGTGGCAACCTGAAGGATCCGGATTTCAAGTATGGCAAGGTCGTCATCTCAACCTTAGTCAATCTACTGGCTAAAGTGGTCGCTTCGCCGTTTTCGTTGATGGGTAAACTGGTACCGGGTGGCGGGAGCGAGGAGGAGCTGCAATTCATCGAGTTTTCACCGGGTAGCGCGGTCCTGCTAGAAGGTGAAGTGAAAAAACTTGAAGTGTTGGAACAGGCCCTCCAGGAGCGGGATGGGCTCAGGCTCGATATCAAAGGCACATCAGATTCAACTCTTGATCGAGTGGTTCTCCAGAGGATGAAACTTCAGGATCAACTCTTCGATATGAAGGGGATACCGCGCCGTGCTGCGAGCGTCGAACAAGAAGCGCTCTCGCCAAAGGACGAACAGCGATTCATCGAAAAACTGTACGCGAAGCTGCCGCCCCCTGCTCTAACTGCCGCTTCAGCCGAATCCACTCAGCCGACGGTGGAGGAGATGAAGCAGAAAGTCGCGGCGGCCATTCAAATTTCAGACGCTGAATTAGCAGCATTGGCCAATCAGCGGGCGGCGGCGGTTCGCAACCGCTTATTGGAAAATGGAAAATTGACCGAGGAACGAGTCTTTCTCCTCGATCCAGGTGCCGCAGAGTCCGGCCATGAGAAGGTACGCACGCAACTAGGGCTTGCGGCAGGTTCGTGAAGCGGGGCTCGTATCTCGTCGTCCGCAAGCAAACATATCATTGCTGGCAAGATGCGCTTCACGATTCACGAATGACGAAGTGTTTCACGGCACCCGGTAACGCATTCGTGTGCCATGCAGCAGGGAGAGTTCGATTTCTGAGGCGCTGAGTTCAGCAGGGAACAACACACCGGAAATCTTGCAGGCGTTGATACTCGCTCCCTCTAGTTTGGCCTTGCTCAAGTCGATTCCGCGAAGATCGGATTGCCGAAAGTAACAATCACTGAAATCCAATCCGTCGGCATCGAGACCGCGAAGGTCGAGCCCTCTCAGATCACATCCGCGTAGGTCACACTTGTCGCCTGAGGCTTTCTTCACGTTGAATTCCTTGATGCAGCCCTCGCGCAGCATCATATACATCGGATCTTTTGAGATATGTAGCTTGACTCGTGATGTATCAGGTTTGTCCATGGGGAAGCTCCATGAGAAAGGTATTCTAGGCCTCTATCGGTAGTTGAGGCTGAAGCTTGATCCCTCTTGAACTCATCCGTTGCGAAACAGTATGGTAATGAATTCCGAGTGCTCTACTGTGGATTGTCATACGCAAGATCAAGGAGGGATATCATGGCTGTACGATTGGGAGACGATGCGCCGAACTTCACGGCGGAGACGACGGAGGGGACCATCAACTTTCACGAATGGTTGGGCGGGGGCTGGGGTATTCTCTTCTCGCACCCCAAAGACTATACCCCCGTGTGTACGACGGAATTGGGGACTGTGGCGAGGATTTATCCGGAATTCAAGAAGCGGGGTGTGAAGGTCATTGCGGTGAGTGTCGATCCGATGGACTCCCATAAGGGGTGGATCAACGACATTAATGAGACGCAAAAGACTACGGTGAACTATCCCATCATTGCCGACCCGGATAAAAAAGTGGCGACACTCTATGACATGATCCATCCCAATGCCATCGATAATATGACGGTGCGGTCGGTCTTCATTATTGGTCCCGACAAAAAGGTGAAATTGACCCTGACCTATCCGGCTTCCTGTGGCCGGAATTTTGATGAGTTGCTACGGGTGATCGACTCGCTGCAATTGACATCCAAGTACAAGGTTGCCACTCCGGCCAACTGGAAGGAGGGCGAAGATTGCATTATTACGCCCGCAGTAGGTGATGCAGAAGCGCAACAACTGTTTCCTAAAGGGTTCACGACGGTGAAGCCGTATCTTCGCTACACGCCTCAGCCGAATCGATAGGCTATCGATAGGCTCTTGCCGGTGTCATCAAAAAAGCCAGGCAGAGGATGAGGAACCTCTTCTGTCTGGCTTTTATTTATCATCAAGTTATCTCCCCCACTCTTTCTACTGGCCAATATCAATCTCACAGTCGTCGACACCTATTCTTTTGAAACCGTAGGTATCGTCGCGCGCCAAGTGATCGGGAACAAGGATTGCTTAACGGCTGATGGAGCCTTCTGGCTGTCCAGTCGTGGTTCTTTCGGCCACACTGGTTGAAAGCTGTCCTCCCTTCGCGAAGGTTTCGGCATGCTGCTGAAAGGCTCTAGCTCGAATTATTAAATGGCTCGAGCTGACGGGGGAAGCTATTGAGGTGCGCAGGTGAAAACCGCATCAGTATCGCATCTGGTCGATTTTTACATTTACATGGACAAGCATAGATACTGATGTATAGTTACGATCGCATGAAGCAATTACGAGAATTTTCTTGCTCTATTTTAAGAGCTTAGGCATACTCCGAGCCGAATCAATCGGATAGCTGTTAGTGTACATATCAAGGGTAGGGCGCAGTTATCATTCACAAGGGAGGCATCTGTATGAAGAGACAACTGTCGAAGCGGTGGAGCAAGTTTTTAGTTGCTGGGGCCATGATGGCGCTGGTGGCTGGAATGGGATCCACGCTGCCCAGTGTCTATGCCGCAGGTATGATTAAGGCCGATGAGGATAAATGGATTTCCGTCGGCATGGGAATCCGGACCAGCTTCAATTCCATCGAAGATGGGGCGGTGAACCGTCATGCCTACAGCAATGAGTTCACCATCAACGACGCTCGTATCTACATCAACGGGCAGATCCACAAGTACGTGAAGTTTGAATTCAACACGGAATGTTTCAACTGCAATATTGTCGGCACACAGAGTGTTAAGAGTGGGAATAATCATTTTGGAGGCAATTCCAATATCGGCCTGCTGGATGCGATCGGCAAGTTTGAGTTTAATGAAATGATCAATATCTGGGTCGGGCGCATGTTGCTGCCAAGTGAGCGCGGCGAGTTGAACGGTCCCTTTTACCATGCCACCTTCGACGGCTTCCGGACGCCGTTGTTTCCCGCCGATTTCAGCGGCAACTTCAACGACGCGAGCACAAACGGTGGAGGAGCGGGGCTCTATGGCCGCGATAACGCGGCGACATTCTGGGGCAAGATTCACCCATCATTTGGCACACACCTGTTGTATGTCACCAGTGTGTCTCAAGGGTTGCGGAACGGACCGAATCAGGGCAACAGTCTGATGTATACGGGACGGTTGCAGTGGAACCTGTTGAACGATGAGCAGAATCCCGGCTATTACACCTCCGGTACCTATTATGGAACGGCCGGCGATATCTTTGCGATCGCCGGTAACGTGCAGCACCAAAAGGATGGTGCAGGGAATGCGACCACAGGCAATGTGTCGGACTTCACCGGGCTTTCCGTCGATGTATTGATTGAAAAGGTTCTCCCGAATAACATGGGTGTGTTCACGTTCAACGGCGAATTCAAGCGGTTTTTCGCCAACTATGGGACCGGAGCGTTCGCGACGGGTGGCACCAATTGCTTCTGCGTATTCAATGGCAACTCTTGGACGGTCTATGGCTTGTACCTGATCCCCCATGAGGTCGGGATTGGGCGGTTTCAACCCTACGTGCGGTTCGTCAGCGTCGATCCACGGTATAGTGCCATGCGGCAGGAGTTTGAGTATGGTGTCAACTACATCATCTCCGGCCACAATGCTCGTATAGCTGCATATGGCCGGTATGGCGATATTGAAACCAAGGGTGTCTTTGGCAACTATGGACCGAATGCGTCCGGAAACAAGGTCGATTCGTTCCATGTCGCCTTGCAGGTGCAGTACTAAGTTGCTTGGTTGATAGAGAACCTCTGTTCTCATAAGGAGGGCCGGAATTCACAGCGCGAATTCCGGCCCGTTCTTTTTCTTACGTGGGCATGACCTCGATCTATCCGGGATGTGATCGAAAGATGAGAAGGCATGAGAGACGGATCTGGGTTATACAAGCACCAAACCGGCGGTGCGAATATTCTTCCATGCTGGACTCTTGAGGAAGGCCTGGAAATCCTGGGGCGTGCCAGGAAAGCTGCTGCGCACGTCGCTCAAGTGCGGATAGGAGGGAGCTGTCTGTGTGGGGCTGGCTTGTGTAATGAGTTCCTCAAGCCATTGGGCGCGTGTTTCGGGAAACGTGATCCTCTGATTGGCAGAGTTTGCTGAAATAACAAGTTGTGTCCTTGATCCGCTGTCATCGTGAGTGACCGGTCCTCCCAACCATACACATCGCCGTTTAGCCGTGGGGCTATCTGCGGTCACTGTGTTTGTGAGTAGGTGAGTGACCCAAGTCGTGATGACTTTGGGGCGTGGAACCTCGTAGTCGAACCATTCTCGAACATCCAGCGTCAACCCCCGTCCTTCCAAGTAATTCAACATGGATCGCCGTAATCCTTCACCGAGCCACTCCGGCGCCGATCCGATCGGATCACGATGCACAAGATCATTCTCGGCAAAGCCCTGAAACGGGGGGCCGAGAATCTGCAGACCATGAGCCGGTGGATTGAGCCCAACCGGGCT
>CAZOHW010000226.1:0-7086 GCA_964579525.1 uncultured Nitrospira sp.
ACCACATACAGCACCGTGAGTATCAAATTCCCGGTCTTCACCCAGGAAATGGTCATGGTGCGGTTCGCGCGGCGATAGTACAAGAAGCTGAGTGCCGTCACGAGGATCAGGATATTTACCGCACCGTTCTTGGCCGACATCACACCATAATTGCCGATTACGGGGTGCTGGGCGCCCCCCATCGCCTTCATCTCGCTGGCGGACGTCAGCAACGTGTGCGGTGTCAGCCAAATAAATAACGCCAACATCAACACCCCGAGCAGGACTTGGTAATAGGGTTGGTAGCGTTCGCCTCCTTTGATCCGTCCCATGCTCTGCCACAAATAGTAGTTGATGCCCAAAAAAAGGACACCGATCAGAAGCGCCTGGACCACAAACAGCCAGGTCAACAACCCACCCATCATGGTCACACCCATGGTCTGACGAAAGACAAACACGGACTTCATCAGCCAGTAGCCTGCAAATGGCATAGGAATGAGTGCGAACACTGTCACAAACAGAAAGACATACCCGACCCAATCGAAATAGGCCCGCTCTTCGTTGGTCTTGCTCATAAAGAAGCGATAACAGGCATAGGCCAAGACGACGGCCCCCCCAGACATGATGTCTGCAAGAAAGCGATGGACGTTCAGCGGGTTCCAGAGCGCAGAGTGCAGTAAATGCCAAGCATTGCCCAAGAAGCGTCCCTGCGCATCCACCCCAGCGGGCGACATCATAAAGGCCGACCAGGCGTTCGCCATCATCAGCAACGCGGTGCCTACAATATTCGTCAGAATACCGAGTGCGGCGTGAATCCATTTCATGCCTCGGTCCGTCATCCGGTTCCAACCGTAGTAATAGATGACCAACAACAAGGCTTCTCCGAAGAACACGGCCGCATAGGCCGGCATGAATCCCTTGAACGTGCCCCCCATGTACTTCATGAAACTGGGGTAGAGCGTGATGAACAACGTGAGCATCAAACTTCCGATGAGTGCCGTGACCGACATGGCCAATACGGCGACCTTTGCCAAATCTCTGGCGAGACCATCGTATCGAAGGGCGAGCGCCGGCTTCTTTGTGACCAACCCAAGAAATTCGAGCAACGCGCAAAAGAGCGGCAGCGCCAGCACAAACCCGCCAAAATACGTATGTTGTTGTGTGATAAACCACACCAGCAACCGGCTGTCTAATGACCCAACTCGTGGGTACGTCGTTTCATCAGGGGTTGGAGCAGCTGGCCCCTGCGGAGTGCCCTCGGTTCCGAAGTACATATCCGTAGAAGATTCAGCAAAGGAGAGAACTGGCCAGTTCCAGACAAATCCCATAGCGATCGCAGCTATAGCGACGCAGAACCCAACACGGATTGCGGAATGTGTTCCCGCCATGAATCTTTGCCCCATACTGCTACCCCTTCGTTCCGGTCTTGCCGAGTACCAACGCCCCAGCTTCCCCGTCGGCACTGACCGTCTTTCCCAGAATGCCCATCACAAATGGACACCGCAACATACCACTCGACAGTTGCGGCGCCTGCTCATCCTCGACATGACGGCGATCACCCAGGTAGCACCCGTATAGGCCCATCATGGCCGTCACGATCGCTCCCATCACAGCGGCCGAACCCAACGTGATCGCGGGCTGTCTCATAACAAACAAAAGCAGTCCCATCGCTACCAGATAATAGGTCGACGCAAACGCCATCCCAGGCCACCACCAATATTTCAGCAGTTCTCCCGGTGCCGTCTGACGCAGCGTCTGAAACCAAGGGATGGCCGGATAGAGTCCACGAAAGTAGGCGCACAGAGTCAGGCCGCCCCCGAGCAGGGTCACGCTCAACAATTGCACCAGTGCTGAAGCCTGCGTATCCGTGATGGCCGTCCCTGCCAACGATGCCAGGACACCCATGCCAAGTCCCACCATGACCCAGGGCCTCAGTTGCCAAGCCTTCTGCTGTACCAAAGCTCGAAGTTGCTCTCCATCCGGAAATGTGAGAAATGGCCGTCCCAGCAGCGAGAGCTTACGCACATGACCGATTTCAAACGCGTCTCGAGCCACAGCCGTGCAGGAAATAATGATCGCCATCATCGCCGGCCCATCGGGATGCTGGAGATAGTTATAATTCATGATCCACAACAGAGTCAGAACCAACAGCGAAAGCTGAATGCCATAGACAGCACCGATCCACCCGGCAAGCCAGCTGAACAACCGCACTCCGTCTTGACGGACAATCGCAGACCATGGTGCAGCTCGACCAACACGATAGGCTAAGATTGATGTCACAACCGCGACGAGCGCACTCACCGCCAAGAGTACCAATGGTTCCGCGATTGGAACGATATGTTTCGCCACACGATATGCTCCGAACGCGAGCAGTCCTGGCACAAACATTACGATCCGTTTTTGTTTGCGCACGGCATCTTCCGTGACCGCTAAACTGAGACTCGGAAGTACCCGCAACGCCATCCGGTGCAACATATGTTAACTCGTTAGGGGTAAAAGATGAGGAGTGAGGCGATGAACACGGACGCCCTTCTTACACCTCACGCCTAACCCCTTACGCCTTCGAAGCTCCCATTCCAAAATACTTGGCTTTCACTTCTTCCATCAGAGAGACAGTAATCCGAGACAATCCACGATCTGCCGCCGTACGCTCCAATTCAATCCGAGCCATGGCGCGAACCGGAGCGGGAACTCTGTCTAACCGTCGCTCCGCATCAGAGTCCCATTCGATTCGTTCGCGCCCGTTCGGTCGTAACAACGCATCATACGTGATCACTCGATCTCCCCGCTGCCGTGCATCTTGTTGCGCATCTTCCAGGACCAGTGGCACGACATAGGGTGGCAACCGATCCAACCGTTGCAAGGCGTCATCCGTCCAAACTAATCGATCAACCAATCCATAGGTTTGACCTTCCGGCACATCGACACCAACTTTCAGACCACAGCCTCTGCACTCTGAGCGAATGAACCACTGAGGAGCTCCACCTTCGCCTACCCGCTCTTCAATCCCCTCGGTATGCATCCATCGACCACAGCCGCAGGTCAGCATGATCTCTCTGTTGAGGGGTGAAAGGTAAACAGTACGGAGCGATTCATCGGCTTATCCAATTTTCCCAGGATAGAGAATGTAGAGCATCGCGTAGGTAAAACTCCCCGTCACGAAGAGAATACAGTAAATCACCATTGTGAACCGGCCGAGCGCGCGATGTCGCCTGGCACCATCAGGCCAGATCCGTTGAATAGCCATTTCGATCGCAAACACGAACGCCACGAGAAACAGGAAGATCACATACACTTCTAACTTGCGCATGGAAAATCCGGCGGTCGCCACGCGAGAGAAAAACAGACCGAGCACGACTGTGGCGATTCCGCCAAAGATGAGTCCCACTTTTTTCCAGGTCGTGAGCAACCGCGATTCTCGAAGCGACCTCACTCCTTCGATGAATTGTTGAGAGCGAAAGCCCAACACGATCATGTACACCGCCATGATCAGTCCGATGATGACGAGGATGATGTGGAGTGTCAGCACCGGAATGAAGACGTAATCATAGAGCGACTGCGAGCCGCCGAATCCTTCTTTCCCCTCCACTGCCAGAACACCGAGCTGTCGGAACAGATAGTACGCCACGAAGAAACTGAGCATCGAAACCATGCCGCCCAACATGAGCCAATGGTGAGCGTCGGCGCGTTTCCGACGAGCCTGTATCCACCCGATGACGAAGAGCGTGGTAAATAACGTGGCCATGAATTGGCTTAAATCGGCACCGGCCGTCGCATGCGTGCCAAAGAATCCCGGTTCCCGTAGCCAATCCATCATCTCAGTAAAACATCACTGGTCAATGGTCATTCGTCATTGACCTCTTCAATGACCGGGGACGCGATGACTGATGACCATTATGGCTTCATCCCTTGAACAACAGCCGTCTTCTCCAATTCCTCAACAGGCACACACCCCGCATGGGTCAACCAGCGCATCGCCTCGCTCGTTTTAAAACACCTGCCGTGCTGCGTATTCACCAAGATATGAATCGTAAACGCGGTCGTCCAAGCCGGACCGGTTCCGGCTTCATCGAGGAAGCGATCCTTAATGACTACGCGCCCCCCCGGAACGAGTGACTCAACAGCTTTCTTGACCAAATCTTGATTCATCTGAAACGTTTGATAGTGCAGAATATCCGACATCAGAACCACATCGTATGGGCCATCGAGTGGATCTCGATTGAAATCTCCTGCATGCAAGGTAATCCGTGATTCCAATCCTGCATCCTTCACCGTTTTTTCCGTCAGTTTCAGTGTCGACGGAAGATCGAACACCGTCGCACGTAATTCCGGATATACCTGACAAAAGGCAATGGCGTTCGTCCCGGCCCCACCGCCCAAATCCAACAGACGCTCACTGCCGACCAATTTCAACCGTTTGGCAAAGTCAGGACCGCTTTGCTGACCGATACGATTCAACACCTCCAGCACGTTGCTTCCCAACTCCGGATCCGTCTCGAAGACATGTCGGTCCACCGCCCGCTTGCCTGTCCGAACCGTCTCTTCAAGCTTGCCCCAGTTGTTCCATTCCGCATCATGCAATAGGAGAAGATGACCGACATATTGGGGTGAATGTCGCACAAGATGCTTCAGCGACATTGAAGAGTTGCCGTACCGCTCCCCTTCTTTCATCAAGAGTTTCATCGCGACAAGGGCATTCAAGAGCAGAACCAAGGTTGACTCATCGGCGTTCAGCCGACTGGCAATGTCCCGAACAGCCTTCGGTCTTTCATCGATGGCGGAAAATACTTCAAGCTTCACAGCGGTCAGGAGAATCTTCGTCTCCCAGTAATAGCCGAGCTGAAAGATTTCCGCGAGTGAGAGTTCTCGTGACACGCCACTCCTTCAAGCAACAAGCCTGAAAAGAGGCATCTTACCTAGAGGGGAAAGCGAAAGGCAAGGCAACTCAGTGACACCAAATCAGCTGAAAACACGAAGGGCAGCGGATCTCCGCTGCCCTTCGATTACGAAAAACTTACTGAAGCAGGTTTACTTGATTTCAGCTTGAAGCTTGGCAGTTCCGCCGTCGGTCACATCTACTTCAAACTCCGTCTTCTTCGCTTTGCCGGCAAACGGATGCCAGGCTATTACCTTATGCTTGCCAGCCGGCACGTCCTTGAGTTCGAACGTACCATCGTCCTTCACCACTGCAAAGTGCGGGTTCGAGACCGGCAGGAAGAACGATTGCATGAACTCATGCTGGTCGCACTGTAAACGGAAATACCCTTCCTTCTCTGCACCGCCACGGAAGGTCACCGGTTTATCCAGCTTGTCACCCTTCTTCGCGAGACCGATGTTGAAACCCGTCGCAGACGAGGTGCCCTTCACCGTGAAACTGTGGGGGTTGTGCAACACACCGGCTACCGACTTAGGATCTTCTGCATCGGCATCGGTATTTTCAACCTTGAACGGACGAGTATTCACGACGATGCCGCTGAACGGTAGGAATTCGCAGAACGCAGCGACAACTTCCGTTCCAGCGTAGCCATCCATCCAAGCCTTATCTTCGATATCGGCAACTGCAACCACGGCACCCTTCAATCCACCATCCTTTGAAACTTCGATCTGCTTCAAGAACCGCTTGTCTCCATCCATCAGGCTCTTATTGGGATTCTGAGGACAGAACTTGGGGTTGGGGAACTTGGAAAACAAGAATTCCTTCTGCTCCGCCTTCCCAGCATACGTGACCTTCCCAGCAATCGTTCCCCCCGCGTACGAGGTGAGAGGCGCCGCAACCAACGCGGCGGCTGCCACTCCAAATACAATTGTTAACGCACTCTTCATTGGACTGCCTCCTTGTAATTAACCGACACCTTGCCTTTTAACCCACTGACTCATCTAGATCTATCAAACTGAACATACGGCTACGTTCCGCACTCGATCACAACCTGGCGAGGCGGGCTACGACCGAGTATGTATAGGGGATCTTACCGTCGGCTGTCAACTGAAACAAGAGGTCACCTCAGAGACAGAAACAGAAGGTCGCAGATATTTATGATAGGCCTACGGACAGAGACATTCGAGGCCTTGTCGAATTTAGACCCTCCTGACGACTATTATCCTGAGCAGTGCCTTCATCTAGGCCTACTCAAAAGGAGAACCCCCATGGCGACGCACAAGAAAGCGCAAAAATCCTAGATTCGAAGGGCTTCGGCTAACATTGTCTGGTTTGAAGTTCCGGCAGACGATCTGAACCGGGCCAAGAAGTTTTATGGGTCGTTGTTCGGCTGGAAGTTTGTTAAAGTGCCCGCCGTAATCCATCACTACTGGCATATCGCGGGGCCCGGGTAACTCACCGGACGGCGGCATGATGCCGCGCATGCACCTCAACAGCCGACCACGAATTACCTGAGTACGTGTTGAGCCCGGTCCAGAAGCCTGGTCAGCTGACTCTGCCGGTCATGATGGAACGAGAGGCTGAGAGGCGTACCTCTCAGCCTAAGTATTCAACCCTCGCCTATGGTTTCCTCTGTATAGACGATCTCCAATGCCATTGAACGATTGGCCCATCATCTGGCCGTTAAATTCTTGGCAAAGGAATCGTCCGTCCAGCAACATTTTCATCTCCGCGGTACCTGCGTCAAACTATTTAAACTATATTGTGAACATATTTCTGACTCAGGACACTGGCTGAGGTTCACGGTTTCGTTGATGGACTGCAATGAGTTGATCCACGATGGCTCCACAATTCACACAGCGCCAGCCGACCGACTCATAACCACCTGAACCGGACTTTACGTCGTCTAATTCCTCACGGACCATGAATCCGCTACAGCGGAGGCATATCATAGTTCTCTTCTTTTCTTTGAAGTGCGTATTC
The DNA here is from genome assembly GCA_964579525.1 of uncultured Nitrospira sp. Taxonomy (GTDB): domain Bacteria; phylum Nitrospirota; class Nitrospiria; order Nitrospirales; family Nitrospiraceae; genus Nitrospira_D. The sequence continues at coordinate 6,839 of CAZOHW010000226.1, forward strand.
AGCCGATAGGCTCTTCGATTTCTTCCCATGATTTGCTGGGATGAATAGTTTTCTCGTTCAGCACTTCCCATACAGGTTCCTACATTCTGTAAGAACAGGATGGGCGAAAGTCCCAGAATGGCCCCTCCCCCTTACATCAGCGCGGTACTGGATCTATAACCAAGTGACTCTTTCAGCTGGTCTGATATAGATCGGTTCTTCGACCTGAATCCGTGCCACTTCCTTCCCGGATTTGTTGAAGCCCAACA
>CAZOHW010000227.1:0-7059 GCA_964579525.1 uncultured Nitrospira sp.
GCGCTGCCCCGTAACCACATGGTCGGCAGGCACCACCAGCATCACTGAGTTCGGATCGCGCCTCTGAGCCTCGAGTGCGGCCAAGGCGATGGCAGGGGCGGTGTTCCGGCCATCCGGTTCGAGCACAAACCCATCTGTAAGATCCTCTTTCCAATCGGTGAGTTGGACGCGAATAAGATCGGCTTGCGCGGCATTGGTCGAAATCAGCACATTGCCCGCCGGCGCACAGCCAAGCACACGCCGCATCGTTTGTTGAATCAAGGTATGTTCACCGCCGATCCGCAAGAGCTGCTTCGGAAACAGATGCCGGCTCAGCGGCCAAAACCTGGTCCCACTTCCTCCCGCCATAATGACCGGATATACGGCATGTTTGGTGGCCATCTTCCTCCTCACCCTCTCCGCTTAAACATGCGTGTTTCGACACGCGATTGCAGCATCATCTCAGCGAACTCTCTGACGGCCCCTTCTCCACCTTTCTTCCGACAAACATAGTCAACCACGTCCAGCACTTGCGGAAGACCATCGGCCGGAGCCGCCGACACCCCCACGGCCTTCAAGGCTTCAATATCATTCACATCGTCGCCGATATAGGCGATCTGTTGGAGCGAGAGACCATGCCGCACGGCCATATCCCGGATCACCGACAGTTTATCCATAACACCTTGATGAAGCTCGGGAATCGCCAGTTTTTCCGCCCGCCGTGCGACCAACCGGGTCCGTTCCTGCGTGACAATGGCAGTGATGAGCCCAGCCTTTTGAAGCAGCTTGATGCCCATTCCATCTCGAGTATTGAACTTCTTCCATTCGTCACCTGACTCGGAATAGTACATCCCAGCATCGGTCAACACCCCGTCGACATCGGTGGCAACGAGACGGATCCCGTTGAGTACAGTGCGGGATGGCCGCCTACGCACGGAGTTTCGTCTTGCGGGTTTGCGTGCCAAGACCAAGAAGTTTACTTACATGAACTGCAGCATGGGCTATGATACCCGAGAAGCAAGACTTTGCAAAACAAAAACATGCCCAACGGTCAACAGATTCCAAAAGGTTTCCGTGGATTTTTGACTTCAAGTATCGGCACAATCATTGTTACGAGCTGTAGATTTACGCGGGGATGTCGCGAGGCAGTAGCTGAAACGGTCTTGGGGAAAAATCCAGGTCACGCGCAGCGTCAGTATGGTCGAATACAAGGTCACGGTTCATGCGTTCTGCCATTTCCATCGTCCAATATCTATAGCGCGGCAATAGATGCGCTATTATCACCGCTAGCCGGAAGAGCCATCGCGGTATGGTTACCAGCTGTAGTGATTTGCCGATCGCGCCAAAGATGCGCCCCACCATTTCTCGATAAGGCAATGTCTCTCCACCCGAAATGTTGTACGTCCGATTCGCTGCAGCAGGTCGCGTCATCGCCGACAGACATGCTGCTGCGACATCCTCCGCATGCACAGGCCGACGTAGCCCATCGGCTCGCCCCAAGAGAGGGAAAAATCCCCAGCGACGGACAAACCGTATGATCTCCGCCAAGTTTTTGTCCTTTCCCCGGCCGTAAATCAATGTCGGACGCAGAATCACCCACTCAATTCCCTGGGCCTCTGCCCAGACACGCAACGCACGCTCTCCTTCAGCCAGACGGTGTGCAACATGCCGCTCACTGTTATCCGACGAATCCTCTTTAATGAAGAGACTCGTGGAAGACAGCGCCACTACGCGATGAGCGCCGTAGGCCTCGATCATTTCAAAATATTGAGGCAACACCCAGATGGGGGCCACACACAACCACTCTCTGATGATAAGATGAGCGTCGGGGAAAGCTGAGGGAGAGACACCCAGCTGAGACCAGGTGATTTCCGGTTCGGCTCTGCGATCATGGGCAAATCGGGAGAAGGCAACGATATGACGGCCGTCCTGAATCAACAGTGGGATTACGCATTCGCCGACCAGGCTGCTGGCCCCAAGCAAGCCGCATTCGACCATTCATGCACGCTGAGCCCTGAGCTGGCGAAGCATCAGCGAAGCGGCATGATACGAGGCCACTATGCCGAATCGCAGCCAGATACCGAACGCTACAAGCCACATCAAAGGACCTGGATATTGATGCTGAAAAAACTTCCGATAAAACCGCATCATTCCATGATGCTTATGCCATTCGACAAATATGGGCCGAGAACGGCTACACCCCCCCTGATCATGTACGATCCTCGCGTCCGGCACAAACATGATCTTCCACCCCTTGCGTCGCACAGTCATGCACAAGTCCAGGTCTTCGCAATGTAAGAAATACCGCTCGTCCCACCGGCCGATCTCGCCGAATACGGTACGCCGGACCACGGTGCAGGCACCGGAAATGGCCTCGATCTCAATAGGGTGAGTCGGCAGCGGCTGTTTGAGCAAGTAAAAATCAGAAAAGAGGCGCGGCCAGCGGTCTGCAAAACGCGACAAGCCGAATGCCCGAACAAACGATCGCCATGGCGTTGGAATGGCCCTTCGCCCGCCGGCTTGTTCGGTCCCATCGATGTTGACGAGCAGACCACCCACCATTCCCACGTCTGGGTAACTGTCGAGCACATGCACGAGGCGCTTGACGGATTCCGGCATCAGCACGCAATCAGGATTAAGAAAAAATAGGTACTTGCTAGTGGAGTGTGCGGCTCCGATATTGCACGCCGCGGCAAAACCGAGATTCTCTTGGTTACGAATAATCTTTACGCTGGAATCGGCGAGGAACAGGGCTTCGAGTTTCACCAAACTGTCGTCGCTAGACGCATTGTCGACCACGATCACTTCATCAACTTGATCCAATGCAGACGCTACACAAGCTTGAAGGTAATGGCCCGCATTGTAGTTCACGATGATGAGTGCTACCCGGACAGCTCGGGAAGAGCGCACGACCTTCCTTACGTCGCACGGTGCAGCAGCCGAATTGCTGTCCATAACAGTTTCCATCAGCATTCTCGTTCTTCGACGGATTGTTCTAAATCTTCTGCAAAGGTTAAACTAGGTAAGCCCCTAGGCATTAGTCAACACATAATAGTGTCAAAGTGATAATTCATTGTGTGAAATCCAGTTCTGAATATTTGGACGGGCACCGAGCGATAAGAGGCTCTGAGAGAGCGCCTATCCGGTTGGAGGGATTTGCTTATTCATCAATCGCCAGATCTCCCCTACAGTTGCAATACGAGTCGATTGAATCGCCCGCCGCTTTCGCCACATCATCGGCAAACCCAGCAACGCATCCCGCTTGGCTCTTACGATCACCCGACCACGCCCCTTCACTGTAAACCAGAGGATACTTGCCAGATTCATCAGCAGATGCAACGGCAGTAACATCCAGAACAATATGCCTGGCATATCCTTCACAAACGTCCACACAAGATTACGATGGCCGTGATATACAGAAAAGTCACTGTGTTGTCCTCCTGTCGTTGCCGACCCCACGATTATTTAAGATTCCAACTTGCCCATCCGACCTATCAGCCCATGCCACAGGCCTCTAGTCATTAGATTAAAATAATCAAACCGAGGAGTTACCCACAATGGATATAAAAGGTATCTAACAAGAATCATCCGGCAAAAATACAACCGCCACCCGAGTGGAGTATAGCTTCTAGATATTAACCAAATCGCATTACGAACAATGTAGTAGTGGCGCAGTGGGCTGTGATTGAGAATTTTTCGGCCAAGAATAACCAGAGGCGCTTCACCAAGGGAATGGGCCATGACCGCGTTGTGCACACCAAATGACTGATAGCCGAGTGATTTGGCTCGCAAGCCCCATTCTATATCTATCTGGTCTATAAATAAGGCTTCATTCATACAGCCTATGCGATTCAGAGCCTCCACAGAGATCAGCGATCCAGATGAAATCACAAAGTCAGCAAGAATTGCTTCTCTATCCATTGTGCAATCTTCTGTGAGTATACGCATCCCGGACAATCTCGAAAATGATGCACGTGCACAATTTCGATCGTCGACATAGCGGGGCCCTACTGCCGCCACTCGAAAGCCTTCATCAGTCTTGCGTTGATAGGTGCGATGTAGCAGCGCGACCATGTCAGGATTGGGAATGCTATCCTGGTCGAACAGAATAACAAAACCCGCCCCCTGCTCCCGAGCCCATGCGATACCAGCATTCTGCGCCGCTGCCACACCATGATTGTTGCCGAGACATAGGCAATGAATAGTTGGGTCATTACGATCAGCAAGAAGACCATTCATGTTGATAGTGGAGCCATTATCAACGATGATGGTTCGTTGAACCTGATACCTTATTGCATCGAGCAAGCGTGTAAGCTCGACAAAGCCCGGCTCATATGTAACTACAATAGCAACAGTCATATCGTGTGCTCGCACCAGCCCTAATACAGAAAGAATGCCTTCTTTTAAATTCAGCCAGACATATCTCCTGAAAGTCAATGGTCAGCATATTGGCAACCACCGTGTCAACTCGCAATGACTGGCCCAGTCCAGTACGGCGAAGAGATACACGAAGCCTCGACGCATGGGAATGTAGGTGATATCCGCCGCCCAGACGTGGTTCGGGCGAACAATGTCTAGAACCTATCTCAAAATCGATTTCCTATGAGGCATAGCCTCTGCATTCCAGGCAGGGGCATGAAAAAGTCGTTAAATTGACCGGAAAAGCGGGGGGCGAGCCATTTACGTCTCGCGAATAACTACCTTCAAAGAGTCGATTTTCAATTTTGAGATAGGTTCTAGACCGCGCAGGAGATATGGGTAGATCCGGTGGGAAGGATACCGTTGGCTGATACGCGGCGGTGATCCCCATGCGCCGCATAAGACTGACCACACACTGCCCAATGGTTCCCCCACCGGGCCGAAGCGACTCGCGCAGCATCCGGGCGCCAGCAAACAGATACTGCAGATGCAGATCATCAATCTGGCGCATCAAGGCGAAGTCCTCCGACGGCACGATCGTTGGGTGGTAGTACGCGGTTGACCGGGACAAGGTGAGCAGTTGACACTGCCGCACGACAAACAATTTATGCGTTCAATCGATCATCGCTTTGCGCTCAGCAAGACCGCTTTGATAAGCGCGCCTTCTCAACAATCATGCTCCAAGGTCAGTTGCCCGATCCTCGCATGCAGCGCCCTCAGTTCCGGGGGATCCGACGGCGGTTTTGTCCCACCAGACACATACGCGGCCCGGACAAACAGTTGTTACTTCCAGTCGGTGATCTGGGTGGGACGCACACGGAATTGCTCGGCCAACTCGGCGCACATCTTGTCGCCTTTGACGGCAGCCAACGCCACCTGCGCCTTGAAGATCGCTCCGTGATTCCGTCTCGTTCTCTTCATCCCCTCGCTCCTTTGGTTTGCCACCTCACAGCGGCATCAGTGAAGCCCGGCGACCGCTTAGCATACTGTCCGAATTTCCGGAGCCCTCTCTATGTGCGGCATCAAGGCGAGTAGGAGATAGGTCAAGCGTAGCATGAATTGTAAGGAGACCCCGCCTGTAAGGGCGAGGTTCTTCATTAACCATTAACCTCAGAATTGATTATTGACACTTGTGATATTCTTGCTTGTCAAAGCTAATTATCCTTCGGCACGCAGTTGTAAGTATTTGAGTCAACTAGATCGAGCATCGCTGTTGCCGAGCGCTCCCAACTCCACTCCAGTGCAGTCCTAGAACCACCTTCGATAAGCCGCTTGCGCAGGTTCTCGTCCAGAATCAAACGCTGGACGGCCTCTCGCGCCCCTCGCACATCACCTTGCTCAACCACAAGTGCATTTTTCTCGTTCACGATGTATTCGTCGTAACCAGTCACCTTCCCGACAACCACGGAGCAGCCGCAGGCCATCGCCTCTAACGGGGGGCCGAAGAATCCTTCAATGCGGCTCATCTTCAGGAAAATGTCACAGGATGAATAAATCCTTCGCATGTCCCCAAACAAAACGCCTTCGAAGAAACGGTCGTATTTCCAACTCTCCGGCGGCTTACCGACACTACTCACGATCCACACCTCACATTCGAGCCCCTCGATTGCGGCATAGCTGTCGGCCATTCCCTTATATGGGATGCAGATCGGCCCTTCGAGCAGCACCCTGACCTTTCCTGGTGTTTTCGGCTCAATCGGCGCATCCGGATAGAATTGCGCAGCATCCAGTCCGTTGGGAACATAGGCGGCATCATGGCCGAACTCCTCTCGCAGCATCTTCTTGATCCACAATGCTTCAGTCAAATACTCACAGGGCGTCAAATAGGTATCGTGGACCTTGCGTTTGAGTGCCGCCTCCGTATAGAAACGCCTCTCGTCGGATTGCACAAAGTACAGCTTGCGCCCCGCCCGGAAGCGATCGAGCCACTCAGTAGTACTCCACTCGGTCGCAATAAGGAGGTCTATTCTTTCGAAAAGATACGTCCGTGGATCGGATACGTGAATAATTGGAACAGGGTTGCCGGTGAACCATGCGCCATCGCCCATTTGCCCCACATTGATCACGAAGGAGTCGTGCCCCGCCTTCATCAAAAGCGCCGCATGCTTGAAGACTACGGCAATCCCACCTGAAATACCCACACCCGGAAGAATAAAGGCGATCTTCTTTGGCTTCGGCCCTGGCACCTTGTATTCATCACGGACTTTTGCAAGCCAGTAGTTGTCTGCATCCTTGAAATTCAATTCATTATTGCCACTATGTAAGCGCAACTTCGTAAGGACGTTAGGCACGGACCTGAAAACTCCGCCATGATAAGCCAATCGAGCCCACAGTTCGTGGTCCTCGCGATATCTCATCGACGGCTTGAGATAACCCGCGTAATCCAGCACGCTCTTTCGCACGATCACTGTGCTCTGGCAAGGAACGCAGACTTCAAGAAGCATATTCACATCAGCATCAGGACTCACTACAACTTGGCCGTCCACGATGCCTGGAATATCTCTGCTTCCGTCCACGATTGCCTGCCAGGCCCCATACACGACGTCGGCCTGCCCGCCTTCGAGAAAGGGGAGGCATAGTGCAACGCAATCCGGCATCGCGATGTCGTCACGTTCTAGACACGAATTAGATCGCCCCCGGGCTTCGCTGAGACCCTTATTT
>CAZOHW010000228.1:0-7059 GCA_964579525.1 uncultured Nitrospira sp.
GCATGGGTCCGTCAGGAACGCTCGTGGGAACGGACCACGAACGGCTATCATGCCGTCTATGCTCAACTCTTGGGGCAATCTTCCTCCGCGCACGTTGAGAACCGTCCCGCGGTTAAGAGTACCTAGCCTGCCTTACCCTATCTTTTGTAAAAAATACCTTGTGCTCGGCTTTAATGCGATGATTAAGACTCTCCGTCTCGCTTCGACCATCGTTCTGGAATTGGTCGGAGCGTTTCTCTTCCTCAATCTCTGCCTCTGGATCCTCGATTATCCCGCCATAGACTCTTACCCGGCCAGCCACGTCAAGAAACTCCGCTATCCATCGCGTCATCAAGTGTATCGAGACGAGGATTATTCTCGGTATGCGGTGAATTCGTTCGGGCTAGTGGGAACGGAACCTGCGCCGCTGAGCCAGGCAAACGTCTACCGAATCGCCGTGTTCGGCGACTCAATCGTAGAAGCGCTGCAAGTTGGGCATGAAGCTAAATTTACAACTCTGCTGGAGCGAGTCATTCATCCGCCGCCGCCGTACGTACGGGTAGAGGTGTGGAACTTTGGTTTCAGCGGTGACAATACGGGCAATGCCTTTGCACGGTGGCTGTATCAGTGTAAGCCTATCCCGTTCAATCTAGTTCTCTTCACCTTTAATGATACCGATGTCATGGAAAACAGGCCGAGCGAGGTGAGCGGGTCCGCCGGCGCGTTTCTGGTGACTCAAGATGATGGAGAGTTTCGTTTGGATGAATCCCGTATGGATGGAGACATAGGAAAGGCTGGATATTGGGTCAAAGGAACATTTGACCGGCTTTTTTACTCCATTTTCATCCTGAAAGGGCGGGTAAAGGATATTCTCCAACTCAAGACGGACCGAGTGAAGGCGTTCGTGTACAATTGGTTTGGCAGCCAAGCAGTTGCAGGATCATCAGAAGTCAAGCCGGGCGGTCTTTCGGTTCTTTCAACACTCGCGAGCAATACCTGCCGCCAACTTCGCCATGTTCAGTCCAGGATCAGTGAGACGGGGACTCCTGTACTCATTGTCGGGCTACCGACCGGAGCTGCGATGCTGGCCAGTGATCTGGCTCAGAGCTCCCTCCGGCGGGATGGCTACCTCGAAGTCGCGAAATGTCTCGAACAGTCGGGCGTTCCATTCGTGAATACGTATCCAGCCCTCGCGTCCAGCATAGCGCAACAAGCTGATCCGTACGGCGATTGGGATCCGGGGGCTCATTACAACAGATTGGGACACCGGATCGTTGCAGAGGTGGTGCTGTCCGCCCTTACTGCGCGATATCAGTTTACCGTTCAAACCGGCTTAGGAAGGTAATGCAATTCAACAGTCTTGAATACGGTCTGTTCCTGGCGCTTGTCGTTGCGCTGTATTACAGGTCCGCCAAGACAATACTTGCTCAGAAGGTCCTCATCGTCGCGGCGAGCGCATTGTTCTATGCTTTCTGGTCGGTGGGTTTCCTCGTCCATTTCTTTGGAATGGTGACGGTCAATTATTGGGCATCACTCTGGATGGAGCGGGCTTCAAGCCGGCGAAACAAACTGGTCATTCTCTCGTCGATCATTACACTTGATCTTCTCAATCTCGTCATTTTCAAGTATGCGGGACTCATCGTGTCGAGCGCAAATTGGGTGGGGGAGCATCTCAGTGGCGGGTCCTGGTTTCACGTCACCCTGGAGATCACGCTGCCGCTTGCCATTTCGTTCTACACCTTCCATGTGATCAGTTTCCTGGTCGACGTCTACCATGGTCATCCGCACGCAAAACCGGCTTGTCTGCTGGATTTTCTTTTTTATGTCACGATGTTTCCTCATCAGATCGCCGGGCCGATTCTCCGCGGGCACGAACTCTTCCCTCAATTGGAGTATAAGAAGTTCAGTGGTGGCAATATCAGCCTCGGATGCCAGCGCCTTTTACTGGGCCTCTTTCAGAAGGCGGTCATCGCCGACAATCTTGCAATCGTCGTGGATCATGGATATGGACAATACGAGTCGCTGACTCCTCTTGAGCTCTACGTAGTGTTGATAGCCTATTCATTCCAGATCTTTTTCGACTTTGCAGGCTACACCAATATGGGAATAGGATCAGCGAGATTATTTGGCTATGCGTTGCCTGAAAATTTCAATGTTCCATACTTGGCCGATAGCGTGACTGAGTTTTGGCGACGCTGGCATATGACGCTGTCTAGGTGGATTCGAGACTATATTTTTATTCCTTTAGGTGGGTCTAGAGGGACACAAGCTTCAACTGCCGCAAACCTGACCATCACGATGGCCCTTGCCGGACTATGGCATGGAGCCTCATGGACATTCCTGGTGTGGGGCGTTTATCACGGTTTTGGACTGGTTGTGCATCATGCCTGGGCACAGGCGCGGTTATGCCAAAGCCTGATGGCCAAGGTGCCTGGATGGCTGTATCGCTGGTTGATGATCTTTGTGACATTCCACTTCGTCACAGTGGGGTGGGTATTATTTCGATCGCCCGATTTTGCCACAGCCGGAAGGATATTCGGTCGTCTCTCCCCCCTTTTTTATGATTCGAGTACATGGACTATTGCGCAATCATTCTTCTTGAAGTCGTATGGCTTTACCGCCATTGTGCTTTACGGCTTCTGCTTATTGCTGTTCCGCTCTGAAGCTGTCACGCTCCTCTGGCGAACACAATTCAGGATACGTCTTTTTGCTTATGGCGTCGCCCTATATCTTGTCTTCTTGCTGGCTCCTCTCAAGACTGACCCATTCATCTATTTCCAATTCTAAAGTCTGTTATACAGCCTTGGAGCAAGCCTCTTCGTAAGCTCCCCCGTCAAGGAGACACTTCTAAAGGAGAACTTCGGGCTTCAAGTCGGGCCCGATACGTGGCGGGCGGTAGGCCCGCCAGCGCGTCATGGGGCCGCTCTTCGTTGTAACTCTGTAACCACTCCGCACTGATTTCTCGCGCACCTGATCCAGCGACTCGAACACATAGGCATTGAGCACTTCGGTGCGATACGTCCGATTGAACCGCTCGGTGAAGCGTTCTGATCGGGCTTCCCGGGTTGGATGTAACGCAACTCGATCCCGCGCTCCGCGATGAGTTCTGGCCCATTGTCGAGCCGAAGGGCCTGCGGCCGTCCGCGCCATGCCACCACTTGCTCCAACACGCGGATCACACGCGCTGCCGGGAGCGACGTATCGATTTCGATGATAAAACCCTCTCGCACGCCTTCATCCAGGACGTTCAAGGTCCGGAACCGCCGTCCGCCATAGAGGGTGTCGCTCATAAAATTCACGGGCCACACCGGACGAAGCCGTCATCCTTCCTCTTGTCTTGACAGCGGCTGTCGTTTTTTGTGAGTTCTTCAAACGGATACGTAAGCAGCCTATTTTTTACCAGGCGGGACGTTGCATGTCCCGCCTGGTAAAGGCTCTCTTAGAGACAGTCTGTCACTGTACCCTGAGGTTAGCCGGCGCGGCCGGTGGGGGATTTGGTGATCCTCCCGGAGGTGCGATAGGTTGGGTCGACACTATCAATTCGTCATACCATGTATTGGCAGTTGTATGATTTCGCCCGTCTTTACCGGTATCAAAAGGAGTTAACATTAGGATGTCGAATCCGAGCCCTGGCGCGTCTGGTGTCAAGATATAGTTCGTGCGATTGACGATTTGCGCTAACGGCTGTCCTTCATAACCGGCCCAAGCTTGAATGGTGCTATTGGGCTGGCCCCAAGTTCCAATGGTAACTCGATAGTAGAATGTTAACCACTGATCAGGTTGATAATAGAAACATTTGTTTGATGGATTCCCGATGGATCGATACAGGCAATATATCGGCCCATCTGACCCAGGAGGATAAGCATTGCTATATTCGATGACTACATCACCATTGGCAAGGCCATAGTCGAGAGTTTGGGCTCCACAATTTGTGTACATCCTGGGAAACCCGCTGTAGTAGAGGTTGTTCGTGGTTATTTCCAAGCTGGCGCAGCTGCCCCCCTGAAGACTGTGAAAGATGACTTGCTTCCATCCGCCTCCGCCGAATCCGGACTTCAAGTTCAGCATGCTGCTGTCGAACCGTTGTCTGAATTGTACGTAGAAGCTTTGTCCCTGGGCAAAGCTTTGCCCGAATTTTTGCCACCAGAATCCAGCACTGTTCGCGTCGGATCCTCCAGGAATAGTGAACTTCAGTGAGCCATTGCCGGAGGCTTTCGTCGTCGTGTCCATCGTACCACGGAACTGACCGTCTCCTGCTGGATAGAGACCAGAGTTGGGGTATGTGGCTGGAGTGAAATCGGTCAGTGAGTCGAAGCCCATGCACTGAATGACTCCAGCGGCTGTGCAACGCTTCTGGAAGTCGGGATCGCCAGCGGCAATTGCAGTCGTCGTTGCCGTAACCGCCGTCGATTGAGCGGAATTGTTGCCAGCGGCATCGTAAGCTGAGACTGTGTAAGTGTAGGTGGTCGATCCAACGAGACCGGTATCGCTATAACTTGTGCCGCTCACGGTTGTGATCTGAGTTCCGTTCCGGAATACCTTATAACCGGTTACCCCAGTGTTATCCGATGCCGGATTCCATGACAGGGTGATTTGGGTTGATGAAACTACGTTGGATGTGAGGCCTCCGGGAACTGAGGGCGCGGAAGTATCAGAGGCCGCGCCGCCGGAGGACAGACGAAGAACATACGCGTCATCATCTACTGAATTGACGACGACAAATACGTTAGAAGTCGGGGAATAGCGAAAGCGACCAAAGGTGCCGTACTGGATTTTAGCCGGTCCGCCAGGGTAAGAGACGGTGTTGCAGCTATTGGTCTGAGGGTTAAATAGATAAACTGTATTGCCACCATCCCAAACCACAATACGATCTTGTAGAGGATCGTAAGCCATACCGGGTGCATAGTGGTTCCAATTGCATCCAGTGACAGTTAGTTGCTGGACGGCGTAATTGCTGCCAGGTGTAATGTCATACCGGAACCAGTTATGGCTGCTGCCTCCGCCGGGACTTTCAACGATATAGTACCAATGCCTTTTTGTATCGATGACGCCGGTTTTGTAGTCCGATAACGCTTGGTCAGATTTGACGTTCGTCCATACGTTGGTGTTGTAATTGTAACTGTAGAGAGAATAAGCATCACGAGCCCATACGAGTGTGGTGTTCGGATCGTAAACCATTGAACGACCAAAGTTTGGTGTCGGTGGCGTCCCTCCCGACGCCATATCCTGCCAGGCGTAGGTAGATGCGCTCATGGTCCAAGTTCTTTGCTCGAAGTTCCCACACGGTACACCGCCCCCTCCCCATTCAAAGAACTTGTCCGGTCCTGGAAGATATTCAACATGGTTATATGTGTGAGATCCCTGAGGTTTCCCGTCCGGCATTTTGCCGTTGTTACTGCATGTCGTAGGCGGATTTCGGCTTGGCTCGTAAAGCCGTTCCATGGTGAGAGTGTTTAAATTAAAGGCATAAATTTCATTCCCAAAGTATCCATTGTGCCCGCCGCCGCGGATCAATAACCGATTTCGCGCCGTGTCGAACGCTCCTCCTGACCACGTTAAGGTCACTCCTTCGCACCCCATAGTCCCGATCAGGTCCGTGTATTTTGAGGGGTCTGGGCAGTGGCTCCTGATTCTAGTGTTGGGGATTTGGTGCCACCCAGCCGTGGTGGGTAAGCTTTGTGCGTGCGAGTCCGAGGTGAAAAAACTCCCGGAGCTCGTAACAAGCACAATAAAGGAGATCAAAAAAGAAACTCTAGTTTTCATCTATAATCCCTCCTGAAGACCGCCGATGACAATTGGATCTTCTTAGCGAGTTACCAGCTTGGCTTTTGGTATCTGGGCATCGGCTTATCTCCAGGAATGAGCAAGACGAGTGCCCGTCGAGAAGGAAACGAATTTGCTAGGGTACTTCTTGGAATTAGTTTATAAAAAACAATGTATTGAATGCATCTTTTGTGGCCTAGTAGGCCTTTCGTAAATCGACACTGTCAGTAGCAGTCTGGAATAGATGTACAGTTTATGTATAGTTTGATGAAGCGTTTATAATGCTTTGCAATTATAGGGTAATTATTTTCGTTGATCGCTGATCGTGGATAATTTGCCACTGTAGGATTTTTCATCTAGTATCGGAAACTTGACCAGGCCTAGGAAACCTATGTTCTAAGGCTTAATGCCTGCTATCTGTGGAGAAATTGACCCTTGGATAACATCTGGTACTACGATCAGGTTTAGCTATGAATATTCTTGTTCTTTTGGGAAGGCATTCACTCCGAACAGTGACATTGGTTGCTCTTTCCGGTCTGATGAGCGGCCTAACAGGTGCAGGGCTTCTTGTAGTTATCAATAATGCGCTTGCATCATCGACGGACAATATCCAATTATTGGCCCTTGGGTTCTTTGGTCTAGCTATCTTAAGGATAGGATCAGGTGTGTACTCGATGCTAATGCTTTCGGCCTTTTCGCAAGAAATTATCCTGAAGCTCCTAGATGATGTCACTAAAAAGCTTCTCCAGAGCCCACTGCGTCTGCTGGAAGAAAAGGGAACTCACCGGATTCTTGCCATATTGACTGACGGTGTGTCATCCATTTCATGGGCGATACAGGCGTTGCCATCAATAATAATGAACGTTGCGATTCTGTGTGGATGTGCCGTTTATCTCGCATGGCTTTCTATCCCGGCCTTTATCGGGATGTTGTCTGTGATCTCGGTTGGTCTGCTGATCCACCGCAGATTGCTCAATAAAGCTTTCCGCGTGAGTAAGATGGCGATGGAACAGCGAGACGTTGTCCATCAGGCATTTAGTGGCCTTACGGGAGGCATTAAAGAATTGCTTCTCAGCAAGTCGCGTCGAGAGGAGTTCTTGCGACATGATGTAGGTGAGACAGCGGCAGTCTGGAGAGATCTGTGTCTCAAAGCGAGAATGCAGCACTCCTTTGGAGATACGGCCACGCAAGTCCTGCTGTATGGATTGATTGGAGTCGTCATATTTCTCTTTCCCCGAGCGGTCGACTTGCATCCGCAGGCCGCTACGGCCTATGTGTTCACCTTGCTATACATGCTCAATCCCATATGGGCTATTC
>CAZOHW010000229.1:0-7056 GCA_964579525.1 uncultured Nitrospira sp.
GCCTTTACCGGTGCCATCACGCAGAAAGCCGGCCGATTTGAGTTGGCCGATAAGGGCACGATCTTTCTCGATGAAGTAGGCGAAATTCCGCTGGAGCTCCAATCGAAATTGCTTCGGGTGCTGCAGGAACAGGAATTTGAGCGGCTGGGCAGCACCAAGACCATTCGAGTGAATGTCCGACTGATCGCCGCGACAAACAGAGATCTTAAGGATCTGGTGGAGGCGAAGCAGTTTCGCCGCGACCTCTACTATCGCCTGAATGTCTTTCCAGTTACGGTGCCTCCCTTGCGCAATCGACAGGAAGATATTCCCACTCTCGTCCGCTATTTCACCCAACACTATGCCCTGCGCATGAAGAAAAATATCCAGACTGTTCCTGCCAAAACGCTGGAGATCCTTTCCCGGTATGCCTGGCCTGGTAATGTTCGAGAGTTGGAAAACCTCGTGGAACGATCTGTCATCCTCACGCAGGGAACGGACCTACAAGTACCAATCAGTGAGCTGCAGACCACGAGTGACTTGACGATTTCTTCCATGACGGCCCTCGAGGAAGTCGAACGCGACCATATCTTGCGTGCATTGCAAGAAACTAATTGGGTCGTCGGGGGAGCCTCGGGCGCAGCAGCTCGTTTAGGTGTGAAGCGCACCACGCTCCAATCCAAGATGCAGAAATTCGGCATCACTCGCCCTGGATAGTAGCCGGGCTTTAACGGCGTTATTGGTCGTTGAGCCGGCAAGAATGTTGTTAGCGGAAACAGAAAGTCTTTGTTTCTTTGGCATGCACGATACAAGATCTGACCCCAGATTACAGATTGCTATGAGCCATCCAGGCTAAATCATCGAAAATATTTGGCCATCGCCCATCTGTCCCCTAAGATGGCTGCATGCCAGATGCTTCGGAGACCACCGCTTCCCATCAATTCGATCCGATACCAGCGCGGGATACGCTGGAGTCCGATACAGGATTGCTCTGTCTGCTGATCATCGCGCAGTACTATGATCTTCCCGCCGATGGCTCGCAGCTTCGGCATCAGTTTGCTCAGTCCGGGCACAGGCTGTCCGACACTGAGCTGCTCCGTGCCGCCAAGAATCTTGGTTTGAAGGCCGGTCTCGTCACGCCTGAGTGGAACAAGCTGCAAGGAACGTCCTTTCCCGCTATGGCCAAGCTCGTGGACGGCGGCTATCTGGTGGTCATAAAAGTCGAAGGCGAGAAGGTGCTGGTTCAGAATCCTGTTGAAGGCTATTCCCTCATCCTTTCGCGTAACCGGTTCGAAATGATCTGGACGGGAGAGCTGGTGCTCGTGACGAAGCGGGCCAAGATTCGTCTTCAGGATCTCACATTCGATATGACCTGGGTGATCCCAGGAATCGTCAAGTATCGTCGACTGTTCGGCGAGCTCCTGGTCGCGTCGGCCTTCCTCCAATTCCTTGCCCTTCTCGCGCCGTTCTTTACGCAAATCGTGATCGATAAGGTTCTTGTGCACAAGGAGCTCACCACACTCTCTATGTTGGCCGGCGGCATGATAGCGATGGTGGTCTTCGAGAGTGTCCTCGGCGGGCTCCGGACCTATCTCCTTTCTCATACGACCAACCGAATGACTGTCAGCCTTGGTGCCCAACTCTTTCGCCACATTCTGGCGCTCCCTCTGGTCTATTTTGACTCCAGGCGCCTCGGGGATACCATCGACCGTGTGCGCGAGTGGGAGCACCTACGCCAATTCATCACGAGCCACCCCATGATCGTGCTGTTGGATGTTCCCTTTACCGTGGTCTTCTTGGCCGGAATGTGGTTCTTCAGCCCCACGCTCACGCTAGTGGTCATGACCTCGCTCCCGCTCTATGCCCTGTTGTTCTTCTCCATGAGTCCAGCGATACGGGCCCGTCTATGCGACACCGTCCATCGAGGGGCGGACAGCCAGGCATTCATGGTCGAGGCCGTCAGTGGCATCCAAGCGGTGAAGACCCTGTCGGTCGAACCGTCGTTCTTGCGCAAATGGGAAGCGCAGCTGGCCGGCTATGTGGGGGCGATTGTTCAGGTAACCAGCCTGATCACGATCGCAAGGCACATCGCGATGGGGGTGCGCAACGTCACCATAGTGGTGGTCCTCTGGGTCGGCGTCTCTCGCGTGATCGAAGGCCAACTGAGCATCGGGCAGTTGATCGCCTTCAGTATGTTGGCGGTCCACTTGACCGGCTCAATTCTGAGAGGGGTCAATCTCTGGCAGGAGTTTCAGCAAGCGGGCATTTCGGTCCAGCGGCTGGGGGATGTGCTGAACACGCAGCCAGAACCCTCCTACAACCAGAATCGGACCACCATTCCACAGGTCCAGGGGCAGGTCCGGTTCGAAGATGTTACGTTTCGATATCGGCAGGATGGGCCGGCGGTCATCCGCAAGCTGTCCTTTTCAGTAGAGCCTGGTCAGATTGTCGGGATCGTTGGACGTTCAGGGTCCGGTAAAAGCACGATCGCCAAACTGCTTCAATGTCTGTATCGGCCTGAACAGGGGCGAATTATGGTGGATGGTGTCGATCTGGCGCAGGTCGATCCGGCATGGCTGCGAAGACACATGGGTGTCGTGTGGCATGAGAACGTTCTGTTCAATGGATCGGTTCGGAGCAACATCGCGTTGACCGATCCTGGTCTGTCGATGGAACAGGTTGCTCAGGCGGCAACGTTGTCCGGAGCCCACGAGTTTATCGTAGAGTTGGGGGACGGCTATGACACGCAGATCGGCGAACGTGGCAGTACGCTCTCGAGTGGGCAGCGTCAGCAGATTGCGATTGCCCGCGTTGTGGCTGCGAATCCCCGCATTCTGATCTTCGACGACGCCATGAGCGC
Organism: uncultured Nitrospira sp.; assembly: GCA_964579525.1. Lineage (GTDB taxonomy): Bacteria > Nitrospirota > Nitrospiria > Nitrospirales > Nitrospiraceae > Nitrospira_D. Next base: position 2,840 of record CAZOHW010000229.1, read on the forward strand.
GTTGGACGAAGAATCTGAAACTGTGCTTCAACATAACATGGCCCAGATTGCTCAGGGGCGTACCGTATTCATTATGGCCCATCGGGTGAGTGCGGTGCGTCAGGCCCATCGCATCTATGTCGTGGACAAAGGGGAGATCCTGGAGCAGAGCGCGCATGAGGAACTGCTCGAGCGCGAAGGGGGGCTCTTCACAACTCTGTGAGTCACAGTTGGGAGTCAATCATGAGGCTTCGATGGCCTTCGGTGCATTGGTAAGACAGTGGATCGTCTGGAAAGCAGCTTGGGAGGCTGAATCTGGACAGCCTCTCAATTCGGCTGTTCCAGAAGGGCCTGCCGCAGAGTTTCTTCCGGAGGTCTTGGATATTCAGCAGACGCCTCCCTCTCCGATCGGCCGAACGCTGCTGTGGACGATGCTGCTCGCATGTGCGGCCGGGACAGTATGGGCGATGCTCGGGAGAGTTGATTCGGTCAAGACAGTTCACGGGAGGGTGATATCAAGTGGGGATTCGAAGAGTATGCATCCGTCTGAAGCGGGTGTGCTGACCGCGATTCATGTCCGGAACGGACAAGCTGTGAAGCAGGGGGATGTTTTGATCGAACTGGATTCCACCAGAACAATCGCGGAGCGGGACCGGATCGGCAAGGAATATCGAGTGATACAGGTGGAAGCGGCTCGGTTGCGCGCGCTCATCAAGAACAAGGCGACGCTCGAGGTGCCGGCTGAGGCGGATGAGGACGAGGCTCGCTTCCAACAACGGCTGTTGCGGGATCAATTGGCAGAGTACCAAGCCAAGATTACGACGGCCCAGCATCTGGTGGATCAACGCCGAGCAGCGGTCATGCAGACGAAGAAGGCTCTTCTCCGAGTGCAGGCCGCGCTGTCGAGGGAGACCGCGCGTACGGAACAGTCCAAGAATCCGTTGGAACATGCGGTTGAGGCGAAGACGGACGTTCTGCACCCAGAGAATCGACGCATCGACAAGGGACAGGAGGAAATTCGCCAACAGAAGAAACTACAACAAGATCGAGCGGCACTTGCGGAGGCTGAGCAGGAGTATTACGCCTTGGTCTCGGATTTTCAGCAGGCGAAACAGGCGGATCTCTCTGCGCTCGAAACCAAAGCGGCTTTGCTCGCTCAAGAGACGACGAAAGCCGAACAGAAATCCGGTTTACAGCGGGTGCTCTCGCCGATTGATGGGGTGGTGCAACAACTTGCCGTTCAGGAGGTGGGCAGTGTAGTGCTGCCTGCGCAGCAGATGTTTCTGGTTGTGCCTCTTGACTCGTCGGTGGAAGTAGAGGCGCAAGTCGAGCGCAAGGATGCGGAAATCGTCCGCAAAGGGCAGCCGGTGGAGATCAAGTTCGAAATGTTTCAGGGGGCCCCTTACGGGACGATTCCCGGTCATGTGTTGACGGGCTCTGACGACACGACGTCAATCGAAAAAGCCGGACTAGTCTCTCCCATACGGGTCAGTCTGGCTCGTTCAACAATTCAAGTAGGGAGCACACTGGTCAAGCTTGTTCCTGGGATGGTGGTGACGGTTGCGATCAAAACCGGTCCGCGCCGCATGATCGAGTATCTCCAGGACTCCTTACTCGAATCCATGAACAAGCGTGTGAAGGCGTGGTAACAGACGGCGAAACACCCTCGTTCCTCCTGGAGGCGGGATAATCATGCTTTTATGAAGCAGATTGGCCTCAGCACCGTAGCGCTGACGATGTGCAATAGCCTGCGCCGGTAATAAGATGTACGTTACAGGCTAGACGTCAGATGTCTAGCCTGTCGCCTCGTACAATGCCGTGGCCTGGTCCATCGACTCACCGGGCAAGCGGTTCAGGCGAGTCCACTTGCCCAAAGCGGCCGCTGTTGAAATCGTACGCGGCCTGTCGGATTTCTGCCTCACTGTTCATCACGAAGGGGCCATACCCAACCACGGGCTCATCGATCGGCTTGCCTGTCAGGATGAGCACGATAGACTCATGAACAGCGTGGATGGTGACGTCGCTCCCGTCAGGCTCGAACCGAACGATCTCCGCCTCATCGGCAATCTGAGAGCCGTTGATAAGAACTTTTCCAGAGAGCACCGCGATCATGGCGTTGTGCCATTCGGGAAGGATCAGCGTAAGATCAGCACTTTGATCGAGGCGCAGATCCCAGAGATTGACCGGAGTAAATGTGCGAGCCGGTCCATGGGTGCCACGGAATTCTCCCGCGATGATGCGGGCCGTTCCCCCATTCAAGGGGACGACCGGTATGTCGGCGCTGGTGATCGCTTGATAGCCTGGGGGGCTCATTTTGTCCTTTGCCGGCAGATTGACCCATAGCTGGACCATGCGAAAAGGCCCCCCTGTTTTGCTGTAGTTCGGCGAATGGAATTCTTCATGGATGATGCCACGGGCGGCAGTCATCCATTGGACGTCGCCCGGTCCTATAATACCACCATTCCAAGCCGAGTCGCGATGGGCCACCTCCCCGTCGTAGACGATGGTCACCGTTTCAAAACCACGATGTGGGTGCTGCCCCACTCCTCGTGGACGGTTGGTGGGATCGAACCGATGCGGACCTGCATAATCAAAGAGCAGGAACGGGCTGACAGTCGCACTATCATGGTGGTATTAAAACAATGACCTGACGGGGAATCCGTCTCCGACCCAATGACTCTCGTCTGCTCGCAGAACGCCGGCTATCTTCTTCATGACTACTCCTTTCTTGACGCGATGTCTTGACCTTTCATCTCTCGCTGAAAGGTAGTATAGGTTCGGCTAAACAAGTTTCAAGTACGGTCCAGGAGGATACCGCCAGTGGCAAAGAACATCGGTTGTCCGACAGAGCAAACCCTCGGCTTAATCTCCGGCCGATGGAAAGTGATGGCGATTTATTGGTTGCTCAAAGGCGATCGGCGGTTTAACCAGTTGCAGCGCGATCTGAGCGGTATCTCACACCGTACACTGACGAAGCAGTTACGTGAACTGGAAGCTGATGGTCTAGTGGAACGACATGAGTTTTTAGAAAACCCACCGCGCGTTGAATATCGTCTTTCGACGCTAGGACAGTCTCTCGAACCTATCTTGCTCGCGATGCATGAGTGGGCCGTTGCCCATCCGCATGTAAAGGTAAATATCACTCGAGAAGAAGTTGAGAGACAGAACCGCTGACCCCATTCAAACTATCCGCCTTGCCGAGAAAGCGCTCAACTCTATGACGATATCTTCGTCACCTGACGAACCCTCGGCTCCTTGGCTTCGTCACTCGTGGGTGGGGACGATGGGATTCTTCACACAGAAAATGGGACTGCCTTTTCTTCGCATCGATACTTTTCTGGCCCTCACACAGACTGCCTAGTACTCAAAGTGCATTACTTCCTCGGATCATCGCGACCTTGGTCATCATGGAGAATGACTTGACAGACTCGCCTAGAAACTGATAACACTTAAATAGTTTCCAACGTATCCTTCGTGACCTATGTCGATTCGAAAGCCTAAACAACAGGAACCATCTGTCGATTTAGCCGGTGTCCGACGAGTAGTCGCCGTTGCTCGCCGACAATTCCTCGCCCATGGATTTCGCTCCGTGAGCATGGACGATTTAGCGACCGAATTAGGCATGAGCAAGAAGACTCTCTATGTTGCCTTTCCCAGCAAGGCTTTGCTGATTGAGGCCGTGCTTAAGGACAAATTCAGAGAGGCTGAAGCGGATCTCAAACAGTTGGCGAAGGATCAAGCTTCCGATGTCGAGGCGGCACTCCACCAGTTGCTCAACTGTCTGCAACGGCACACGGCGGAAATTCAACCGGCTTTTGTGCGAGACATTGGGCGTGAGACCCCGGAACTGTTTCAGTTCGTCGAACAGCGGCGCCGTGAGCTGATCCGACGCTACTTTGGTGGGCTATTCGAAGACGGTAAGAAAGCCGGTGTGATTCGAAGTGACATCCCGACCCGCCTCATCATTGAGATTCTGCTGGGTGCCGTCCAGGCCATCATGAATCCGCCCAAATTGATGGAGCTGGGTCTCACCGTGGAGAAGGGTTATTCGTCTGTCATTCGACTCATGTTAGAGGGGGCGCTTGTTGCGAGCCACAAACGGTGAGCTGATGGGTCATTACCAAGTGGCTTCCAGGCAGATTCTTCCGATCATCTTCATGCTGGCGGTGACTGTTTTGAGTGGATGCGATCACCCTCCCTCTGATCTGGTCCAGGGGTATGTGGAAGGAGAGTATGTC
>CAZOHW010000230.1:0-7016 GCA_964579525.1 uncultured Nitrospira sp.
AAGTAATACTGCACAGGCAGGCGGATTTTGGCGCTACCGGTCGGTCGGATGCCAGATTCATACGGCACTGAAGTGGCAATATCGTTGCGGCGTGCCGGGTTTTTCCAATGGCGTTCACCGAGTATGGCCGGGAATCCTAGCATCACGAGAATCACCGCCATGACGGCAGCGACATACAGCCCAATCTGCAAAATCTTTTCGTATTCAGTCATCTTGCTTCATTCTTCCTTTGGGGCGTAATGGATGAGGGGAAAAGCAAGGGACAAGCCAGCGATGCATTTATAATAAGTGAGCAATGATCGGCGGCTTCTAGCCACCGAACGAGGAGGCTTTGCGGCTCAGTGTGGACAATCTGTCCGACCCAGACATCTTGTCTCGGTATGAGACTCTTCAGAATTCAGAAGCAGAAACTTTTGGAAGAGGCAGCATTACCCACTTTGAAGAGTCGACTCAACCCATATGCCGGATGGTTGTTCGATTCCGAATCCAGATGCCGACTGCCGGCCAGATCGCGGAGTGGGGTGTACGTCCCAGTGCGCCAAGACATACCGTTCCGCGGGCAAGGTCGTAGAGAGACGAAACATTATCGGTGAGATCGAGGTTAAGGCTGAGGGTGATTCAATTCGCTTACCTTCATCGCCAACCTTCGTCTCCATGAATCTGGTGAACTTTTTCAACAGTCTGTCACGACCAATACTGCGATGCTTTAATATATCCGAACAGCAGGTCCCTCCTCGCCAGAATTCCCACCAGTTTGTTGTTCCGCACCACCGGAACACGGGTGAGATAGCGGTCCTGAAACAGATCCGCCACTTGGGCGAGTGTTTGATCTTCCGTTACGGTCACGGGATGGGTCGACATGATTTCCGCGGCAAGGACTTTTCGAAGATCGCGTCCCTCGAGCATTGCCTGCAGTAAATCGTATTCGGTGACGATTCCAACCAATGTCCCATCCTCTTCCACGACCGGAAGGCTCCCATAGTTACGATGGGTGATCAGATGGGCGATGGTTGAGGCGTCAGTGCGCGACGTGCACCGTGTGACGGCATCCTGCATCAATTGTCCGACGGTCAAAGTCTTCGGATCGCTGGCTTTCAGGAAGAATTCGGTTTGTCTCATAAGCTCCTCATCGCTGTCGTTTCCCACCGGTGGCGAGATAGGTTCGTAAGATGTCGCGCCGTGCGATGATGCCAACCAGTTTCTCCTTGCCATCCACGACGGGAACGCGAACGAGATCGCTTGCGCGCAACACATGCACTAAGGTTCCGAGCGTCGTTTCTGGCCTAACGGAATACGGGTTGGACGTCATGATATCCTTCGCCGAAACAGTGCTCAGCTCATGTCCATCGTCGACAGCCGCTAGCAAGTCATGCTCGCTGACGATGCCGGCCAACTTGCGACCATTCTCCACCACCGGGACAGACCCAAACCCTTCAATCATAAGGGATGCGATCACATCACCTTTGACTCTCATGCGGACGGCTTGCACCTCCTTCTCCATCACCTGTCCCACCGTCATGGAATCGAAATCTGTCACCTTGACCACCGTGGCTCGCGTCGCCTTTCTCTTCTGTTTCATCGCCCCTCCTTTATGGAAGTGTCCCTGTCATCATACTTCTCAGGGATCCATTCCTACTGGCGCCATTCACCCCAGTGCAGTGATAGCCTCTGCCGCAAAATGCCTCAACATCGAGCTGAGTCACAGCAGGGACTCCATTCATAACTCTTTGGTAGATGACGATTTTCTCTTCCATATCCCTGCCTCCTATAGGCCCATCCAATGCAGAACTGATACCCGACCTGATCGTTCATCCGAGGTGAAGGAGCCGAATCATGCGGGTCGTCTGTGCAGTCGATGGGTCGGAACATTCACAGTGGGGAGTTCAAGCGCTCAACATACTCGCCGGTCGAGCACCTGAGCACGTCGTGCTCCTGCATATCGTCGATACGCCGGCACTGGCGGTCGCTCAGAACAAGAATCCTGTCGCCATGAAGCGTGCCGTTGCCGCCATGGAAAAGGCCGGTACCATTGTGCTGCGCGACGCAGCGCGATTGGCCAGCCTCGCTCTTGGGCAGGCTGCCACAAGGCCGCGCACGAAATTCCAGACTATCCTCGCCCATGGCTCGACCGCCCATACTATCGCGAGAACAGCCCGTCGGCTGAAGGCTGACCTCATCCTGATGGGGTCACGCGGCATGAGCGACATTCAAGGATTTCTATTGGGAAGTATCTCTCGACGGGTCGCCGCAACGGCTCCCTGCCCCCTGTTGGTAGTGAAACAACCTTTGACCGAACTCTCGCATGTTGCCCTCGCCGTCGATGACTCCAAACAGTCACGCACGGCCGCCCGATTTCTCCGATCCTGTATTCTTCCGGAATCCGCCACGGTCACGATCCTGACTTCGGTGGAAAGCCCCCTCACGGATCTCGCGGCGCGCTATCTCTCTGTCTCACAACTGGCCGAATTGAAACAACCGGTCATGGAACGGGCTACCACCTTGGTCCATGCCCTACGGAGCGAATTCATGAAAGATGGCTTTCCGGTCGTCACGCAGGTCCAGATGGACCACGTAATCGACACCATCGTAAAACATGTTGAGGCCAACCATGATCAACTGCTGGTGATTGGCTCCCGTGATTTGACCAAGAGCGAGCGGCTCTACCTCGGCAGTGTGTCTGAAAGTCTGCTGAGACATGCTCCCTGCTCCGTCCTCATTGTGCGAGGCGCCCGTGCCTGACCTCTCATACCACGACATCCACCGGCTCTCAGTGGAGGATGTTCTGAAGCGAATAGAGATCGGTAGTGACGGCCTGTCTGTGGATGAAGCTCAACGGCGATTAGCTCAATACGGACCGAACGTTCTTGTCGGGAAGAATCATTACTCACTTCTCCGTGGCCTGCTCCGCCATTTCACTCACTTTCTCGCTATCTTGCTCTGGATTGCCGCCGGTCTCTCCTTTGCTGCGGACTTTATGAAACCGGGAGAAGGCATGGCGACTTTGGGATGGGCCATTCTCGGGGTCATCGTGATTAACGCCGGATTCGCCTTTTTCCAAGAATATAGAGCCGAACGAGCGGTGCAGGCTCTCCACCGCCTGTTACCGGACAAAGCCTGGGTCAGGCGAGGCGGGCAATCGGTCGAAGCCGCACGCAGCGAAATCGTGCCAGGCGATGTCCTCATCCTGGAAGAAGGGGAACGGGTCCCCGCCGATGCACGTCTCATCGAAGCCATCGGAATGCGAGTGGATAACGCCGCGTTGACCGGCGAATCGAAACCGAAACGCAGGACGGCCGAAGCCATAGAAGACGGGCATTGGCTCGACGTGCCGAACCTGGTCTTCGCTGGAACCACGATCCTCTCAGGGCATGGACAGGCCGTGGTGTTTGCCACCGGTATGCGTTCGGAATTCGGCAAGATCACCAACCTCACGACAACGGTCGAGACCGGCCTCAGCCCGCTTCAGAACGAGATCGTCAAGGTCACCCGCATCGTCGCCGCGATTTCATTGGCCATGGGAGCGACATTTTTTGTGATCGGCCTCTGGACAGGGCTCGGCTTCTGGATCAGCGCCATCTTCGGCATTGGGATCATTGTGGCGAACGTCCCCGAAGGGCTCCTCCCGACCGTCACCCTGGCCCTCGCCATGAGCAGTCAACGCATGGCCAAACGCAACGCATTGATCAAGCACCTTCCCTCCGTTGAGACCCTCGGTTGTACGACCGTGATCTGCACGGATAAGACCGGAACGTTGACCGAAAATCGCATGAAGGTGGACCGTTTCTATGCAGAGGGGGTCGTGATCGAATCACGCGAAGGCTGTTTCTTTACCAGAGGGCGCATGGTCAGCACCATGGAGGCCGAACGGTGGCGGCTGTTCTTCGATGCATTGTTGCATTGCCACAACGCCAAACGTATTCGCCGCCCTGACGGCCGGTCTGTCGCGTCCGGCGACCCGACAGAAGTCGCGCTCCTGGAGTTTGCTGTTGAACATGGGTTGGCCCACCGTCCCCCATTGCGCCGGATGGGAGAACTGGCCTTCGATGCGGATCGGAAACGCATGAGCACCCTGCACTGGTCGGAAGGCCGCCTCATCGCGTTCACGAAAGGCGCCCCGGAGCCGGTGCTTGTTCTCTGCACGAAACTCCTAATCCATGGGGAACCAGTGACCATGACCCCCGACGAACGGACGCGCATTCTGAACCAGAGTCGATTATTTGCCGAGCAAGCCTATCGTGTGCTTGCTGTAGCCACTCGTGAGGTGGCCCATCAGCCCGAACACATCGAGGTAGAGACGATTGAAAACGATCTGACATTTCTTGGCCTGGTCGCCATGATGGACCCTCCGCATCGTGAGGTGCCAGAGGCGATCGCCAAATGCCGACAGGCCGGCGTTCGAACCATCATGATCACCGGCGACCATCCACTCACGGCGCTGGCCGTTGCGCGCAAGATCGGGCTCGTGCCGAATCTGACCTCTGGCCCCTCGACGGCGGCATTTGTCCCGGTTATTGAGGGAGCGCAGCTCGATAATCTGAACGACGAAACTCTTCAACGGCTGCTGACACCCTCCCACCTCAATGAACCGGACCCAGTCTTTGCCCGCATGGCCCCTCGCCATAAGATGCGGATCGTGTCTACGCTCAAAGAGATGGGGGAAGTAGTGGCCGTCACGGGCGACGGTGTGAACGATGCGCCCGCCCTCAAGAAAGCCGATATCGGCGTAGCCATGGGCATCGCCGGGACGGACGTCGCCAAAGAAACTGCGGATATTATCCTGCTCGACGACAACTTCGCGACGATCGTGAACGCGATCGAAGAAGGGCGGACGGTCTACGGGAACATCCGTAAATTCACCAGCTATGTGTTGGCAAGCAACGTGCCCGAAGTGGTGCCTTACCTTGGCTATGGTTTTTTGGGGATGCCGTTGGCCCTCACCATTCCACAAGTCTTGGCAGTCGATCTTGGAACCGACATGATCCCTGCTCTTGGTCTCGGTACTGAACGGCCTCTCGCCGACGTCATGGACGTCCCGCCAAGGTCGAGGACTGAGCGACTTCTCAATCTCCCGATCTTGTTACGGACGTACCTTTTCCTTGGCGGCATCGAGGCTGCCGTAGCCATGGGAGGATTCTTCCTCTATCTCTACAGTCAAGGCTGGACGTGGGGATTACAGCTGGATTGGTCCTCTCCGTTATATCGAGAGGCGACAACTGTCACCTTCGTCGGCATCGTCCTGGCCCAAATCGCCAACGTCTTTGCTTGTCGGTCCAATCATCTCTCGGTATCCCGACTTGGATGGTTCACCAACCGGCTGATCATATGGGGCATCCTGACTGAACTGACTATCCTTGTGCTCATCACCTATACACCGATTGGAAACGAGATCTTCGGGACCAGCCCCTTGCCACTCTGGATCTTTGGACCATTGGCGCTCGGAGCCCTAGCACTGTTGCTGGCGGAAGAAGGCCGGAAGGTCATCGTGAACAGGCGTCATCACAGAATGAATACCAGAATCACCCAGGTCGCAAGCCCATCATGACCACTGATCCACAAGAACTCGCCCGCCATGTTCCCGTATCTGAAGTGGTTCCGCACTACACCGGCACCGCACCAGCTCAGCAACATCCCGATTCATTGCCTGAACAGAGGCGACCCACCACAATTATCCCGCTCCCTGCACGATCGAGACGATCTCATCTGCCCTGGCTCATCGGTATGTTGGTGGTCCTGCTTATTGGAGGAGGGGAGTTGTGGTACTGGTGGACCGCGGGAAGTCCTCCGATCCAGTACAAGACAGTCCCGGTCGATCGAGGGCCGATCACAGCGATTGTGACCGCGACCGGCACGATCAATCCGGTCGTCTCTGTGCAGATCGGCAGTCAGGTTTCCGGCAAAGTTGCGCAGCTCTTTGCTGATTTCAACTCCACGGTCGTGAAGGGACAGGTGCTGGGGCAGATCGATCAAAGGCCGTTCAAAGTCCGCTTGAGCCAAGCACGTGCCGCCGTGAAAAGCGCCAAGGGGAACCTTGCCAGAGCTAATGTCCTGGCCACACAACGCAAGCGGGAATTCGATCGCATGGCAGCACTGCGACCGCAAGCGTTCGTCTCGCAAGCGGACATGGATCTCGCGGACACCAACTATCGAGACGCGGCGGCCAATGTCGAGGTCCTGCAGGCGCAGCTCGATCAGGCCCAGGCGGCGCTGGCATCGGCGGAATTGGATCTCAGCTATACCACGATCTATTCACCGGTGAACGGCATCGTGGTGTCCAGAAACGTGGATGTCGGCCAAACCTTGGCCGCAGCTTTTCAGACGCCGATTCTCTTCGTAATCGCTCAAGACCTGACCCAGATGCAAGTGAACGCGAACGTCAGCGAATCCGACATCGGCGGTGTGACGGAAGGAAAGCCGGCCAGCTTTCGGGTTGATGCCTATCCCAAACAATTCTTCGAAGGCGTAGTGACGCAGGTGCGCAACGCTCCCCTCAGCATTCAGAACGTGGTGACCTACGACGTCGTAATCATGGTGAGCAATCCTGAACTGAAACTCAAGCCCGGCATGACGGCAAACATCACGATTGTGACGGCGCAGAAAGAGAATCCCCTCCGCGTCACGAACGGTGCTCTCCGATTCAGGATGCCCAATGTACCCATCGACAAGAAAGCGACCCATGTATGGGTTCTTGATCGGAACAACCAACCTCATCAGGTCGATGTCGCAACCGGCATTGCCGACTCCCTCTCCACAGAAATCGTGGGTGGCGAGTTGAATCAAGGCGACCATGTCATCGTCGGCATTGAGACCGAAGAAGAGCAGACCCGAAAGAAATTACCGCCCGGCTTCGAACCAGGCCGAGGGATCAGATGAAACAGGTTTGTTTTGTTGATCTGGTTCTTTTGGTTTGTCTTGTTGTCTGGACTCCAACCAAATAGACCAAACAAACAGAATGAACCAAACCAACTAGAACCTATCTCAAAATTGTTTAAGGAGCATGGTGATGCAGGCGAGCTGCA
>CAZOHW010000231.1:0-7008 GCA_964579525.1 uncultured Nitrospira sp.
AAAGTGGTCAATCTCGTTCTATTGGATGTTCGCGAGCAAAACCCAGGGATCCGCGCTTCAGTTAAAACGACAGCTTGAAATAGGCTCGTATCGTGTGGCTTGGTTTAGGTGTCATCGTATGTGATATGCTCTCAAAGACCATACACCGGCAGATTTGCTGAGTGGAACAGTAGCGGTCGATGAGACTTATATGGGCGGTCGTCGTCGTGGTTATGGTCGTGGTTATAAGGATAATAAGACTCCAGTTGTATCACTTGTAGAACGTGGAGGGCGTGTCCGCTCTCACGTTATTGATAAGGTTAGCGGTAAAGAAATTACCAAAATACTCCGACGCCAGGTTGCTAAGGAAGCGGTAATTAACACCGATGAATCTCCAGTTTATCGAATGCCATGCAAGGGCTTTGCGTCCCACTCTTCAGTAAACCACCGCATTGAAGAATATGCGAGAGTCACGAAGTCAGGTGAACTGGTTACAACAAACACAGTAGAAGGATTTTTTGGGAATAGTAAGCGATCGATCGATGGAGCCCACCATCATATTAGCCGCAAACATACGGATCTTTACTTCGCTGAACTGGATTACAAATACAGCACTAGAAAGCAGACGGATGGGGAGAGGACAATAGAAGCGATTCCTAAGATTGAGGGAAAGCGTTTGATGCTGCAAAAACCAAAAAGTGAAACGAGTAAATAGATGGGTAGTGGTACCATACGATCCGTATCAGAGCGGCGCTCTGAACTTTTGCTTAATGATTTGCTTGTTTCTCAAGGATGGGACCTGCGACGGCCTCCGCAGGGAGATCTTGTCCTTCAGCATGAGTACCGAGCATTTCCTGAGCTGGCGGAAGCTCTCATGAAGGCCAGTAAGAAAGGTGAAGGTTCCGGTATTCCAGAGGCAATTTTAATAGACCATTCTTCTTCCAAGCCACTGGCAGTGATAGAGGCGAAACGCGCAGTAGCCGAAGCCGATAAGGCAATAGCAGAAGCTCAGATGTATGCTTCCGCTATGTTTGACTTTGGATGGAATCCGTTGGCCATTGGCTTGGCTGGAACCTCTGACGAGGAATTCAGCCTTCACGTTTCGAAACGAAATAAATCTGGGAAATGGGAACCAGTAACATATGAGGGGTATCCGATAGGTTGGATTCCGACTCGCGCAGATCTAGAACGTGTTGCTACGCCTAGCGGACCACGAGATATTCGCCCTACCGTTCCACCGCTGGAAGTCTTAGCCGCTCGCGCTGATGAACTAAATAGACTGCTGAGAGAAGCTAGAATTAAGGACGAGTACCGACCTGCTGTGGTTGCTGCGGTAATGCTCGCGTTGTGGTTCTCGAAGGGAGAGATTCGACGTGATCCAGGGTACATTCTTCGTGACATAAATGGATCATGCCGGGATGCATTTGTAAAAGCCGGAAAGCCAGATCTTGCGAAGAGCCTTCGCGTAGACGAGGCCAACGACAAACTCAAAGAAAAGGTGCGGAGAGTTGCAACAATCTTAGAGCGTCTCAATGTTACTGTACTCACAGCAGAGCACGATTATCTTGGACAGCTTTACGAAACCTTCTTTCGGTATACAGGCGGAAACTCAATTGGGCAGTATTTCACGCCTCGCCATATCACTCGCATGATGGCCGATGTGTGTGAGGTGACTAAAGACGACATAGTGCTTGATCCAACGTGTGGGACTGGCGGTTTCCTTGTCGCCTGCATGGACCGCATCATTCGAACCCACCATGTTTCTCGCGCACAGATGGTTGGTATAGTCAAAAAAAATCTCATTGGATTCGAAGACGAGCCTGTTACCGCTGCGCTCTGCGTTGCGAACATGATTCTGCGGGGTGATGGGTCTACTGGAGTCCGCAAGGCGGATTGCTTTAAGTCCCCTGAGTATCCGGTGGGTAAAGCAACCGTCATACTCATGAATCCTCCATTCCCACATGAAAAGACAGATACTCCCGTAGAAAGCCTAATTGACCGCGCATTAGAAGGTCTAAGGGATCGAGGGAAGCTTGCGGTTATAATGCCAACCGGACTTCTTGTTAAACCAGGGACACAAAAATGGCGCAACAAGATCCTCCGACATCACTCGCTTTTAGCCGTATGTCAGCTTCCAGATGAATTGTTTCAGCCTTTTGCCTCGGCGACAACTTCATTCATTGTTATAGAGAAAGGTGTCGCGCATAGTCCAAAACGAAAAACCATATTCGTTCGGCTGCATCATGACGGACTCTCCCTCCATAAAGGAGCACGGATCGAACGTGGGCCTAATCAAATCCATGAAGCCATTGATGCGATCTTGAATAAGACTGTAGTGCCAGGATTTTCAGGAACTGCTCATGTCACTGAAGGTATGGAATGGGCCGCTGGTGCTTATATCGAATCAGCGCCTCCCGAAGAGAAGGAACTCAGTGAAGCTACAGATGTCCTTTTGAGAAGGCTTGCATCTTTCTACACGCGATATGCTCCAGAGGTCATTGCACAACGACGTGCCATTGCCTCAGATGAAATAAAACAGGTCATTTATCGAGATGTCGTAAGTGAACAGAAACGGAAGAATGCTGAAGAGATCACTGGCCCAGGGGACACAATTGGCGGTCGCTTCGATATCTATTACGGTCTCGGCGAAATTGAATCCCGTGATGGCATTCCACCTGGACGCACGCTCATAATTTCACCAACGGAAGAATACAACGGTTGCTATGGGTGGCTTGAGTTTCACACGGTACTTCAACCACCATTTATAACCGTCGCTCGCACTGGAAGTATTGGTGAGACATTTGTGCACCTTGAGCCATGCGCACCAAATTCAGATTGCTTGGTATTACTCCCGCGCAGTGAAGAGTGGGCTTCCATCCCTCAGCTGTTTTTAGCGGCATCGTGTATACGGTTGGAGAAATGGAGATACAACTACGGCAGGAAAATAACTCCGAAGCGACTCTCAAGTGTAAAGCTGCCTAGATCACCAGGCCTTTTAAAGACGGTAGCAACTCTCTTCGATAAATTTCGCGGCGTAATAGCGGCCAGTCTAGCGCCATATCAGACAGAGGATGAAAACGATATTGAAATTTCACGCATACGATTAGCTGAAGTCCGTGATGGTCACATCATCAGAGGAGATGAGTTAGAGAAGGCACTATTAGCATTGGAGCGCCAGTAGATTGCCAATGTCTCCTCTGGTGGGCTTGGTAATTGCGAAAACCGCGCTCAATAATCTTAGGCATATACCTCACAAGATTCGCGCACAGTTAATTAAGAAAGCAAAGAATCTGATCCTCAATCCGCATCCTTCAGGTTCGAAGAAGCTTAATGGGATTGCAACTGATGAGGGCGAGCCTATTTACCGTTATCGATCAGGTGACTATCGTATTTTATACGTTGTTCGGCAGAATCCAGGCGAAGTGATTGTACTGGACATCGACAGTCGTAAGGACGTTTACCGATGACAGGTAAAAAGACAAAGCGGGTTGATGAATTCAGGATGCGAGCATCTGAGTTTGAGGAAATTATGCGCCAAGCTCTGAGTGCTCCTCCCGCGATAAAAAAGCAAAAACGTAGGAAATCCCGGAAGAAGTGATGGATGTCGCATGATGATGGTCTAAAACACGAGACTGTTTACTATTGGTATTGTCAAGTGCATAATCGCCGATGAATCAAGCGGACTAACCTACTCTTTCAAAAAGGACCATCATGGCCACCTCCCAACTAAATATCACATCGAATACGCCGCTTGGCGCCACCGTCGTGCCAGGGGGCGCCACGTTCCGCACCTGGGCCCCGATGGCGCTGGAGGTCTACATCGCCCTGGGGCATCCAACGGGTACTGTGTCTGGGGCTTTCCCCAAACATGCGGACGACTTGCTTGTGAAAGATACCAATGGCTATTGGGCCGGCTTTGTTCCCGGCGTCAAGGATGGTGATCTGTACCGTTTCTATGTGGTCGGAACCGGGAGCGAAGGCTTCAAGCGCGATCCCTATGCGCGGGAACTGGAATTGAACGGCTATCCCGACTGCAACTGCATTGTCCGCAATCCGGCCGACTATCCGTGGCACGACAGTGGGTTCCATCCGCCGGATTTCAGTGATCTCATCATCTACCAGTTTCACATTGGCGTGTTTTATGCCAAGGATGGCGCCGGTAACGACATTCGCCCTCACCGCATCAGCAAGATTCTGGACGTCGTGGATCGAATCCAATATGTTGCCGATCTCGGGGTGAATGCGGTCATGCCCCTGCCGTTCCAGGAATATCAGGGGGAGAACAGCCTTGGCTACAATGGCACCGATCTGTTTTCACCCGAGATGGATTACTCCGTGCCGCCGGAGGATCTTGCGCTCTACCTCGGTCGCGTCAATCGTCTGCTGGCGGCGAAGGGATGTGTTCCGCTGACGGCTGCTCAATTGACCGGCCAGACCAATCAGTTCAAAGCTTTTATCGATCTCTGCCATCTGTATGGCATCGCCGTGATCACCGACGTCGTCTATAACCATGCGGGTGGCGGGTTTGACGATCAAAGTCTCAAGTTCTACGACCGACAGCCGTACACGACAGACAACAACAGCCTGTACTTTACCGATCAGGACCATGCCGGTGGACGAGTCTTCGCGTTCTGGAAACGCGAAGTACGGCAGTTCCTGATCGATAACGGCAAATTTCTGCTGGAGGAGTACCACGTGGATGGCCTGCGGTACGATCAGGTCACGGTGATTGCAGAAAGCGGCGGATGGTCCTTTGCTCAAGACCTTGCAAGCACGTTGCGGTTCGTCAAGCCGAGTGCCGTTCAGATCGCCGAATACTGGGGTGCTGAACGTTGGAAAGGTGTCGCCGCTCCGCCGGATGGTATGGGTTTCGACATCGGCTACAGCGATGCGCTTCGCGACAATCTACGCGCCGTCATCGGGGAAAGTACAGGTGGCCGGGATGCCTACGTCAATTTCGACCCCTTGCGCGATGCCCTGTACGTCACGCATAAAAACCCCGGCCGTTGGACTGTGTTGCAGTGCATCGAGAACCATGACCTACTGTACGTCGATCACCAGGGCCGCGACCGTCAGCCGCGCATCGCCGCCCTCGCGGACCCAACCGACGCGCGATCCTGGTATGCCCGCAGTCGAGCCAAAGTCGCGACTGGTCTGTTGCTGACCGCTCCAGGTGTCCCGATGCTCTTCATGGGCCAGGAATTTCTCGAGGACAAGTACTGGACGGATTGGCCTGGGCGGCCGGAGTTATTGATCTGGTGGGCTGGTCTTGAAGGCCAAGACAAGCACATGTCGGATCAACACCGCTTCACGCGCGATCTTCTATGGCTGCGGCGTAAGCACCCAGCGCTGCGCGGTGAAGGGCTCAACGTGTTTCACGTGCATAATGACAACCGCGCGATCGCGATGCACCGCTGGGTACCGGGCATCGGGCGAGACGTGGTCGTCGTGGCCAGCCTGAACGAGCACACATTATATAACTACAATTTCGGGTTTCCCGGAGGAGGGCACTGGAACGAAATCTTCAACAGTGACGTGTATGACCAGTGGGTCAATCCTCGTGCACAGGGTAACTCCGGTGGCGTCAATGCCGACGGACCGGCATGGGACGGAATGCCAGCCTCAGCCGGTCTTACGGTGCCCGCGAACAGTCTGCTGATATTCGCACGTGATTGGGGAGATTTCTAAACAGAGCGTTGGCCCATAAAGGAGACGTCATGAATTTTGAGGCGATGTCAGACGTGGAAATCCTCGCCATTGCCACTCCGATTATGGACAATCTGATGGAAGCCTCCGCTCGGATCGATTATGAAGCGCATGTCAGGGATTTTAGTGATCGAATGAAGAAGGTTGTAACCAAAGACCATCTCCAGAAGGTGTGCCGGCAATACCAAGCGGAGAAAGGATTTTTTGCTGAGCGGCATCTGGTTGCTGTGTTCAAGCGGCCTGATTCGGCAGCCATTATTTGGAAACAGCGCTTTACCAAAGCCAAGGGGGAGTTTGTGGCAGAAATGGTACTGGTGCACGAGAACGGACGATATCTGTGTGATCATGCCATGGTGTTCTAACCCGCATTATTCATGAACGCTTCTGCTGCAATCGCGAATTCGCGGCTATGACGCATATTTGGCGTCCATGAGTTCAGTCTGGTTCTCCGGCCCGGCGGAATATCGTACTACTGGCCTGACTCCGATATTTGTGATTTATGACAACTCAAGCAATCAGTACCGGTGTTGTACACAAAGTGCCAGCAGATTTGCGAAAGCTGCTACGAGAGAATGGCGATGTGCTTGAGATATGGAATCAGCTGACATCGCTCGCTCGCAACGAATGGATTTGTTGGATAACAATCGTGAAGCAAGCCCAGACCCGACGGGACCATGTAAGACGTCTTTGCGAAGACTTACGCAAAGGGAAAAAGCGGCCGTGTTGCTGGCCAGGCTGTCCCCATCGTAGACCACGTGCAAGCAAATGGTTTAAGTAAGTTGGCAGATAGGTATTTGCGGATTGAGCATGGACTACTGATCGGGTAATTTCGTGAACATCATGCCTGTCCAGGAACTTGATTATTGCCCTCGGCCTGTGCGTCGCCGCGAGCGAGAGATGACGGCCAACTCTTCCATGAACAGGATGTCCTACTGGGGGTCGGCGAACTGGTGCAATTCCCTATTGGCTGAACAAAGAAAACGAATGCCGCCGAATGGAAGGGCGGTGTCGAATAGGTAATTAAGCACGAGTTGCTGTTATTCATAAGGCGAGTGAATCCATTTGAGTGACGGGGTTCATCCCAGAGCCGGCTTTGATCTTCCTCGCATCTGCCGCCACTCGATCTTTCATCCACGGTGATGATGTGCGGGATTCGGGTAGCCCAGACTTATCGGTAACGGAAGAAGCATCGAGACACTGGCTGTTCGTGTGGGTTACTGAGGATCATCCGGAAATCAGGAAGACGGGAGCAGATCGTTTCTGGTAGACTCCATCGGTTACGATGTATGACGGAGGAGTTACACGTGGAATACGATCTTCCCC
>CAZOHW010000232.1:0-6972 GCA_964579525.1 uncultured Nitrospira sp.
GAGGGGTGACACGTGGAATCCGGTCGTCACCAGAAAGCCTTGTAAGCCCTGTAGCAAGGTGATCGCGCCAAAGCGATTGAACAGACTCAGCTAGAGAGAAATATGAGTCGGGAGGATGCGAGAGAGGTCGTAGCCTCCATTATTCTTTCGCAACCGTCTCTGCTGGAGAAAATGAGAATGGTGGAAAATCGAGCAGGGACCCAATGGGGTCTCATGCGCTGGTTGATTCTGTTCCAAGCGATCGCCGTGGCAGTCGGATACTTCCTCTTTTTCCGCGATCAATGGTGAACTGGTCTACTGTTCTTTGGATCGACGGTTAACCGTCCCAAGCCGACGGGGGAATTGGTCCGTCGTGTGGCGGATAACAAGTTGTCCAGTGCCATCCTCTCAGGATCCCCTCCTTTCTCCTGTTGCATTTAACCACTAACAGGATGCTGAAAAAGTCCGCCAGCGTCGTTCTCGCGTCACTCAGAAGCTCACCGTATGGCCCAGGGTAAGCTCGCCTCTTTACTCACTGCGGCCTTGCCTGTGGAACGGTGTGTCTTGGCGTGCCGGGGCTGGGTTGGTGAGAAGTAGGACTTTTGGGGCATCCTATGCTTGTTCCTGAAGCAAGCTATAGTGTTCCCTAGTTGGGTATGAGAACCGTGTCCGAATAGTTTTCCACAGCTTGCTAAAGCTATCAGCCGGCGGAGCATAACGCTATAGTAGACCATGCCAAGCAGTCCGATTGCTGAATGCTCTGCACGGCACGCGCCCTGCTGCGAACTGCCCTAGCGAAGAGACATGATCGGATGGAACAGAAGCCACAAGCCTTGGGTATGCCGAAGAGAACTATATCCTGGTATGCCCGGCCAGCAGATGTCTTGGCTGGTGAACTTCAGACAGATCTCAATATTGGTCTGAACGCCGATGAAGTTGCCCGTCGACAAGCGCAAGATGGTCACAACGAATTACCCGACACTCCTCCTCCCTCGCTGAGCAGACTCTTCCTCTCGCAATTCACCAGTTTGATCGTCTGGGTGCTGATCGGGGCGGCCATTGTGTCCGGCTTATTGGAAGACTGGATCGATACAGCAGCAATTCTGGCTATCGTGTTTCTCAATGGCGTGCTGGGATTCGTGCAGGAATTCCGAGCCGAACGATCGCTCGCGGCGTTGCGCAAAATGTCGGTCTCGATGGCCCGCGTGATCCGCGACGGTGCGTTGCAGCCTATTCCAGCGCGAGAACTGGTTCGGGGTGATGTCATCGTCCTGGAAGCAGGCGACCGGATTCCAGCTGATGCACGCTTGACCTACATCACAACTTTCCAAACTCAGGAGGCCTCACTGACCGGCGAGTCGACACCTGTATCGAAACAGGCAGAGCGGCTCGATACCAGCGAGGTTTCCCTCGCCGATCAACGCAATATGGTCTTCATGGGCACGGTAGCCGTCTCCGGCAAGGCTCACGGCTTGGTGGTGGCAACTGGTTTCGGCACGGAATTGGGTCGGATCGCGGCCATGATTGAGAAGGCTGCCGAGGCTGAGCGAGCTGAAACGCCCCTGCAGCGACGATTGGAACAATTCGGTAAGACACTCCTATGGCTGGCGCTCAGCGTCGTGGCTGTGGTCTTTCTGCTCGGCTCTCTCCGAGGAGAACCACTGGTGGAGATGTTTCTCATCTCGGTGAGCCTCGCTGTGGCTGCTGTGCCCGAAGGGCTTCCCGCCGTCGTCACGATTACGTTGGCGTTGGGCGTGACCAGGATGGCCAAGCGCCATGCGTTGATTCGTAAACTTCCCGCCGTTGAAACCCTCGGCTCTGCCACCGTGATCTGCACCGACAAGACCGGCACGTTAACGAAGAATGAGATGACGGTCACGAAGTTATTTGTCGGGAATGAAATCTTTGAGGTAACCGGTGAGGGCTATGAGCCGGTGGGTGAAATACGTGAGGGGTTAGGGGTGAAAGGTGAGGGGAATAGAACGCCTGCCTTACGCGAACTGTTGAAAGCGGCGGTGCTGTGCAACGGCGCGACTCTGCAACAAGAGAACGGGGCATGGCAGATCATCGGTGATCCGACGGAGGGGGCGCTGCTCGTGGCGGCGGCGAAGGTCGGTCTCACGAAGGCTGAGTTGGAACACCTGGCGCCGCTGGAGAGGGAGTTTCCGTTCGATGCCGAGCGGAAAATGATGACGATCGTTCGCCGCACGGAGCCAGGCTATGTGGCGTACAGCAAAGGAGCGCCCGATGTCTTGCTGGCACGTTGCGCGGCATGCATCACGTTGGATGGTCGGATCGAGGCGTTGGATGACGAGCATCGGCGACTGATTGGTGACGCCAATGCTTCGTTGGCTCAACAAGCTCTCCGTGTCCTGGGCGTCGCATATAGACCCGTTGACGAACCGGTTGGTTCGGATGCAGAGCTTGAACGCGATTTGATTTTCCTCGGTCTCCTCGCCATGAAGGATCCCTTGCGGCCTGAAGCGGCTGAAGCAGTGCGTCTCTGCCGGCAAGCCGGCATCAAGACCGCCATGATTACCGGTGATCACAAGGAGACAGCGGTCGCGATTGCTCGTGAACTAGGTTTACATTGCAATGACGGAGTGGCGCTGTCCGGATCCGAGCTGGATGGCTTAACCGATGAACAACTCGCACAGCGTGTCCAAGAAGTAAGTGTGTACGCCCGGGTCTCGGCCGAGCACAAGCTCCGGATCGTCCAGGCCTGGAAACGGAACGGAGCTATTGTCGCGATGACCGGTGATGGGGTGAACGACGCGCCGGCGATCAAGGCTGCGGATATCGGAGTGGCGATGGGGCTGGCCGGAACCGACGTGACCAAAGAAGCGTCGGACATGGTGGTGACGGACGATAATTTCGCCTCGATCGCCGCCGCGGTCGAGGAGGGCCGGGGCATCTTCGACAATGTTAAGAAGACGGTGCATTTTCTCCTGTCGTGCAATGTGAGCGAGGTGCTCGTCATGCTGTTCGCAACCCTGTTTGGCTTGCCGCTGCCGCTCCTGCCTATTCAGATTCTGTGGATGAATCTCGTGACGGACGGCTTTCCCGCCCTCGCGCTGGCGGTCGATCCAAAGGCACCGGATCTCATGCAACAGCCGCCGCAGCAGGCCCAGGCCCGCTTATTGGACGGCGGACGGTTATGGACCATCGCAGGCGAGGGCCTCATGTTGGCCGTTATCGCCTTGAGCGCGTTTTCGTGCAGCCTATTTATTTGGCAACAGCCGATCGAGCAGGCTCGGACCGTGACGTTTACCGTAATGGTTGCGGCTCAGTTGGTCCATGCGTTGAATTGCCGGAGCGATCGCTGGTCGCTGTTCAAAGTGGGGGTGACGACCAACCATGCCCTGATCTGGGCTCTGGCGGTGTCTCTTGTTCTGCAAGTCGGCATTCTGACTATTCCGATACTTGAATCCATCTTTAAGGTTGCGTCGTTACCAATTGAAGATTGGGAACTCCTGGTAGCCATGGCGCTGCTCCCCTTGGCCATCGTGGAGGTCATCAAGTGGTTTCGGCGACGGTATGTTTCGGTAGGGTCTTCGTGAACGTTACAGCACGTCACTCCAGGGAGGACTGACGGCGAACGCGGCATTGATCAAGCCGACGTGCGAATAGGCTTGCGGAAAATTTCCGCACTGGATTCTGGTATCAGGAATGAAATGCTCTGAGAACAACCCGACGTGATTGGCGGCTGCTATAACATGATCGAGCGTAGCGCGTGCCTCTTTCACTCGTCCAAGACGGGCGAGGGCCTGGGCGATCCAGAATGAACAGACGACGAAGGCCGCGTCCGGCTTACCGAAATCATCCTCCCGCACATAGCGGTAAAAAAACCCCGGGTTTGTCTTCAATGAGAGGTGACTGACGATGTATTTGACCGTCGTTTCACAGAGAGTGTGATCAGGATATCCGAGGATCGCAAGTTGGGCCAATGCGGCATCTGGGGTCGTATCTTTTGGCCCGTTGCACACCGCCCCAGCGTGGACGGCACGGAGCAAGGCCTTTGCAGCCCGCTGTCGTTCCGCGGTCAGGTCCATCGAGATCGACGGGAGATGGCCTGCCTGTTTGATACGCTCAAGGCGCTCCATCCCCGCCCAACAAAGCAAATTGGTAAAAGAATGTTCCTGCCAGCCGCCTCGGATTTCCCAGAGGCCGGCATCCTGCTCTCCGATACTGCGTGCGCAAAGGAGTGCCAGGTGTTTCAATAATCCATCCAAGTCCCGCGTGCGAAGATCGACGAAGCGCTCATCGAAGAAGATGGGGACGAAGGTGAGGATCATCTCCCCATAGGCATCGTTCTGGACCTGGTCGGCGGCTTGGTTATGACTGCGGACCGGTTTGCTCTGGCGATAGCCGCTCCAGTTGGTATGTTCGATCTCTGGTAGCGGGAAGCCTTGGCTCAGGGTATAGACTGGTCGGAGCCGGTCGCGAGACTGTTCGTGGGTGAGAGCGATATTCAAGAGGAAGTTGAGGAACGATTCCATTTCTTCGAAATGCCCAAGATTGTTGAAGGCCGAGAGGGTAAAGTAGGCGTCTCGCAGCCAGCAATAACGATAGTCCCAGTTTCGTTGACCACCGACTTGCTCAGGCAAACTGCTCGTCGTGGCGGCGAGAATGGCGCCGGTATCCTCAAAACAGTGGAGTTTCAAGGCTAAGGCGGAACGGATGACTTGCTGTTGGTGCAACAGCGGCACAGAACAGTGTTTCACCCAGGTTCGCCAATAACGGGTGGTCTGTTCCAAAAAATCGTGGGCGACCTTGATCAGATCGTTTTCGATACCGAGCCCCCAGGTGAGGCCAAAATAAAATTTTTGCGTGAGGGCGACCGGAATTTCCTCACAGAGATAGGTTAACGGCATGTTGGTGAGCACGCGCAACGTTTCGTCTCGGATTTCGTAGCGCAGATGATTGCTACCTCGTACCGGAAGGACGGGATTCTTGTCCCATCCTGATACGGGCCGGCAGCTCACATGAATGGCCGGCGTGCCTTGTAACGGTTCGACTATGCGGAAGAGCGCGGCGGGCCGATACACACGGCCATACTGCTCGAACCGGGGAAAGAAGTCGGTGATTTGAAACGCATCGCCGTTGGCCAACGTCACGATGGTCGTCAGAATGTTCGTATTGGGAACGTACTGCTGACAGATCGTCGGTTTCGAGGCCCCAGCCGGGGTCGTGATCGAGAAATGGCCGCCGTCTGGGTCCAGCAATCGACCGAAGACCGGAGGGCTGTCGGGCCTGGGCATACACATCCATTCGATACTGCCTGTTGCATTGATCAGCGCGGAAGCGTAACAATTCCCTATTAAGGCGTACGGATACATGCCGTCACCATAGGCTATTTTCCGGGAGAAGTAAACGGAGGGTAATGCATGCGGTTGTCACTGCGTTTCTTATTACCCTTGGCGATGGTGTTGGCCGGCCTTGCCTATGCCGTGATTCCGCTCGTCGATTCGTTAACGTTGAAATGGTTTGTGCGTGATCTCGATATGCGGGCCGAAGTGATCGGTCGGACGGTCGAGGCTCCGCTGGCCGAACTACTCTTTTCCGATTCAAAAGTGAAACTGTCCGCCTATCTGAATCGCATTATCCAAGATGAACGGCTATTCGCCGTCGGATTTTGCGATCGTGAACAACGTCTGCTCCATAGGACGCCGGCATATCCCGAGATGATCTCGTGTGAAGGGAGCGAGACGGTTCAGGCTGGTCAGACGGCCGTCGTACACCTCCCACGTGGGGCGGTGCATGTCGCAGCGCTACGGATTGAAGGGGGAGGCCGTATGTTGGGCCGTTTGATGCTGGTCCACGATATGAGCTGGGTGGAGCGTCGCAGCACCGATACCAAGTGGTACCTCTTTTATCTGTTCGCCGTGATCGGGGTCGTGATCTCTCTCGTGACGGTGTTGGTGGCGCATTTGAGTTGGCGGGGGTGGGTCGCGGGTGTGCGCGGGATGCTTCGTGGCGAGGGGCTGATCGGATTGATCCGCGATCAGCAGCAGATGCCGGAATTGCAGCCGGTGGCGCAGGACCTGCGCGCCCTCATTCAGGATCTAGAGTCGGACAAGCGCATGCGCGACGAGAGCCAGATGAGCTGGACACCGGTCACGCTCAAGGCGATTCTGCACGATCATTTGGCCGGCGAGGAGGTGCTGATCGTCTCGAACCGCGAACCTTATGTTCATAACTGGGTCGGGAAACAGGTCAAAGTACAGGTTCCTGCTAGTGGAGTCGTGACAGCGCTGGAGCCGGTGATGCGGGCCTGCTCCGGTGTCTGGATTGCACACGGCAGCGGGAGCGCCGATCGCGAGGTCGTCGATGAGCGTAGCCATGTGCGTGTCCCGCCTGACGCTCCTGCGTATGAAATCCGACGTATTTGGATGCAGCCCGACGAGGAAGACGGCTACTACTACGGTTTCGCCAACGAAGGGTTATGGCCCCTATGTCATCTGGCCCATGTCCGCCCGATTTTCCGCTCGTCCGACTGGCAGTTGTACAAGGATATCAATGAACGGTTTGCCTTAGCGGTCATTGAGGAGGCCAAGACCGACAACCCCGTTGTCCTGGTGCAGGACTACCATCTTGCGCTCGTTCCGAAAATGGTGCGCGACCATCTGCCGCATGCAACGATCATCACCTTCTGGCACATTCCCTGGCCCAATCCCGAACGGTATGCGATCTGTCCGTGGTATCGAGAGATTCTGGAGGGGCTGCTCGGCAGTAGTATTCTGGGATTCCACACGAGGTTCCACTGCAGCAACTTCATCGATACGATTGATCGTTCCCTTGAAGCCCGAATCGATCGGGATGATTCCACGATTTCGTATGGTGGGAAATTGACAGCGGTGAAGCACTATCCAATCTCGATCGAATGGCCCAGCCGTTTGATTCCCCATCAACCGCCGGTACCGGTCTGCCGCAGCACCGTGCGCGAGACGTTCGGCTTACCGCAAGATCAACGGCTTGGGATCGGTGTGGAAC
>CAZOHW010000233.1:0-6961 GCA_964579525.1 uncultured Nitrospira sp.
CTTTGTGCAGCTCGCCTGCATCACCATGCTCCTTAAACAATTTTGAGATAGGTTCATATCTGCAGAAAATCAACAGAAGATGGCTTCCTGTCTAGGAATCAGAGATGATTCACGAAACATCTCGCTGGTTGAGAGTATATCCAGCCGGTGTTGATCATCAACTCAACCTACAACTGGAGGAGCTGCATGGTTAGGATTATTTCAGCTGTGACTGCTGTGGTGGCGTTTGTCGCGTTTTCACCGGTATTTGGGCAAGAATCTATGACATCGACTGCTCCTGTTTCGTCAAGCCCTATGGTGGACGGAGGCCAGAAGGGTGGACAACATGAAATGACGGGCGAAGGAGAGGGCAAGGGGAAAAAGGGAAAAGACAAAAATGGAAGAGGTCGAGGGCATGGTCATGATAAGAAGCGAGGGCTTGACCGTGCTGATGAAGTCGCCGGAGAGCATGGAAAGCATGGGCGTGATCGCGCTCGGGGGCATGATAAGGACAAACATGATGAGGGTGATCAGCACGAAAGAGACTGACCCAAGAACGGTTACCTCGAGAGGGCGGTCGGTCCCTCAGGACCGACCGCCCTCTCGTGTGTGCTACTTAGCTGAGTACGGATACGTTGAGCGTTTATAATGAAGGTAATGTCAGCAGCTTTTTGATTTCGCAGTGGGCCATCACGACATCGGGGGCACGCTGCAGCGCCTCATAGTAACTCCGCTCATAGCCATCGCCTGCCTCTGAGGGTCGGATCAGCGCCCGTATATCGGTCAAGATGACGGCCACGTCATCGACAGTCAATCGTTCACCGCTATCCAGTAGTTCGTCGATTCGAACCACCATGTTGGAGAGAGGGTGTAGCCAGGTAAACCACGGGTCGTTCATGACCAATTGCAACAATTGGCCGGTCGAGTCGACCCGACCATAAATCCGCTCGTAGGTCAGCTGTTCAGCGACAATGAGGGCCTTGTGCAGGCCAAGGAGGCCTTGCCGCGCGCCTATCAATGTCTGGCGGAGCGGGTTTGTTTCTCGGACTTGTGTGTGTTTGGATGAAATAGCCATTTGGGTTATCTTATCAGGTCAATCGCAAAATGTGGATGTGAGGACATGGTCTTCATTGACGCTCATGTCCTTTCTTATCGGTTCGCGTGGTTCAGTTCTGTAGTGGGTGATGTCTTGTCGGTAGATCGACCCCCAAGGCCTCTCAGTGAAATGACATCTTGTTAGGGAATCAGGCGGTTTCCAAATGCGGAAAAGAGTTCCCCAGTCAACCGATTGGTTTCCTCCGGATCCGTCGGAAGCTTCCGCCGAATATAGTCGTTGAGAATTCGTCCTTCGGCGGTTTTATGAATGTGAGGCCAGTCTAGGTTCATCCGGTAGCGTTCAATTGCTCCCGAGACGCGGCTGATGAACACTACAGTGCCGTCCGGCTCCAACTGTTCGACGACGCCGATATGGGTGAGAGGGTCGTTGAGTTGACCGTCTCCGTTGAAGTCCCATGTGTTATCAAAGAACACCAAGTCACCGGGGTCTGCAATCGGTCCTTGGTGGATCGTGCCATGCCGCTGGACGTGTGTGTAGATCACTCTGACTCCATTTGCCGTTGGATCGCGAGGAACATTGCTATAGAGGTCAATCCCGTGCTTCAGAAAGATGGCCCGTGTGACGCCGGCGCAGTCATAGGCGATCTGTTTGCCCTGACTGGTGAGGGTCCGAGCTCCGACGAGCTGCGACGCGGAGAGGGCAATGGCCGATCGAATGGAGTGGGAGAAATTTGCTGGTGGGCTATGGTGTGTCGCCGTGACCACAATTTGTGGGGATTGTGCCGAGGCAGTTTGTGGAGTCGTCTCCGCTTGACGTACGGCAGGCAGCTCGGCTGATATCGTGCGTGACGGTTTGACATGGTTGGCGCAGCCTATCAGGGTTGTGAGTGCCACCAGGGCCAGTATCAAGAATAGACGCATAGGACTACCGAACAGGGACAAACCGCCCTTCGGCCAGGCAGCGGAGTGAGTCAACATCCTCACGCCTGGTCACCGACAGTGGGACGGTGTGGGTTAATTCTTCAATGAGTAAGTCGGTTGTGAGCGGCGTTTTTTGATGGAGGGCCCGATAGAGGGCTCCGACCACAGCCTGTTCGATTTCCGATCCGCTGAAACCATCGCTGGCACTGACGATCTTCATGAGGTCGAACATCTTGCTGTCTTGCTTGCGAAGGCCGAGGTGAATCTTCCAGATGGCGTCCCGTTCCTCGTCATCCGGCAAGTCGACGAAGAAGATCTCATCAAACCGCCCTTTGCGCAGGAGTTCGGGAGGAAGAGAGGAAAGGTCGTTGGCTGTGGCAACGACAAACACCTCTTGTTTTTTTTCCTGCAGCCAGGTGAGAAATGCGCCGAAGAGTCGGCGGCTTAGTCCTGCGTCGGCTTCGCCGGTTCCCCCTCCTGTGACCATCGCCTTCTCAAGTTCGTCGATCCAGAGGACGATCGGAGACAAGGATTCCGCCATCTCAATCGCTTTGCGAAAATTCTTTTCGGATTCACCAATGAACTTGTCGAACAGTCGGCCGGCATCCAGCTTCAAGAGTGGAAGCTGCCACTCGCGTGCGATGGCCTTTGCCGCCAGGGATTTGCCGCAACCAGGGACTCCAACCAACATGATGCCGCGAGGGGGCGTGAGGTTGAGGGCTTTGGCCTCGGCGGTAAACCCCACTTTCGCTCGTTCCAGCCAGGATTTGAGGTTGGCGAATCCTCCTAGCTCGAATCGGTTGTCTTCCAGCGGATAGTATTCGAGGAGACCGCCGTCCTTAATGGCCTGCACCTTACGTTTCAGGATCGTGTGGACATCTTCAGCGGAGAGGGTGCCGCGTTCGACGATGCATTGGGTGATAACCTGTCTGGCTTGATGGAGTGTGAGCCCTTGCAAGGCACGGAGAATTGCATCGAACTCCTGGACTGTGGAACTAGTAGTGGATGCTTTTGCCTCACTGATCGACGTGAGAATACTCTGCACCAGAGTCGTCGAACGAGGATGAGTCGTGGTTCGAGGGCTCAGCGATTGTAGCAGACCGCGGAGCATGGTCCGAAATTCCTCTTGGTCCGGTAGCTTCAATTCGAGCCGGACGGCGAGTTTCTCAAGTTCAGGCGGAAGGGTAATCGGCTGGCCCGTGAGGACGCATGTAGCTCGTGACCGACTGTAGATGTTTGCCACTTCTCTGAGCTGCCGACAGACGGCCGGATCCTGTAGATGCGGTTCGAGATCCTTCAGCCAAAACACCGCCTCGACGGTCAAGCCATGGAGGTGCTGAAGGACCGCCAGTGGAGTCGCCGTCATCTTACTCAGTGTGTGGCTCTCGTCCGTGCGTGTGAGTCCTCTTGTCACGGACCACTCGAAGAGCGGCATCCGCTCTTGCGCCGTGACCGATTGGAGGAGTGAGAACACGCGTTCTTCCTCCACTGTTTCAATGACCACGAGTGGATGATAGGACCGGATGAGTGTGCGGAGATCATGGACGCTGGTCGACAGAGCCATCGGAGAGAAATGCTAGCACGAGGCTCAATCTTGACCAAGGAATCGAGAGATTGTGACGGTGGTTTGCTGCGGGGTTACGTTTTCTTTGGAGTTTCGAGTACTTTACTCACTTCACGGATGAGGCCGCGCTCGATTTCCGTCGTTTCTTCAGCGCTGACGCTCAAGATGCGTCCGCCTTGTGCGACTTTTTCGTAATCGGCTTTGACGCCAAGTTTGGTGAGATTGTCGGGAAGGGCTTGCAGAGAAATGAGGAATTGGTTTCGCGTGTCGACCGCCTCCAATGAGCGAGATTTTGACGCCTTGCGTTCCGTGACATAGATGGCTTTCTGGTCGGTTTTGACACTGACCTTGAGCTGATAACCGTTGCGCGTCAGCGCCTCCTCGACGATCTTTGCGACGGCAGGAAGGGGATAGGAGAGCGTATCGCTATGGGCGCCTTTCTCCTCGAATTTGAGCGATTGCGCAATCTGAGTTGCCACGGCCTGTTTGGCTTCGACCTCTTGAGCCTCCAGTTGCTCGGTCAGCAGTTTCACCTCCTGCTTGGTGGCTTCCGTTGTGCTCTTTGCGTCACGGATCTCTTGGTTCAGGAGATCGATTTGTTGTTGCATGATCTTGTTTCCATCTTGCAGAGAACTGAGCAAGGACTCCTGTTTGGCTAACTGCTTTTTGAGCGCCTCATTCTCGACCCGGTAGGAATTGTCGTTCGGTGTACAAGCAGAAAGGGCCAACAATAGAATCGTTCCACTTTGAAGTGGGCAGAGTTTGAAAGAAGTCTTCGTACGCACGCGATGATCCTCCCAAATAAGTGGTTGAGATTATCTACGCTTCGAGCTCACTTGTCCACGTTGTTCCTGCATTTGGCAGATCCCCTTAGCAGGATGCGGAAAAAGACCGCCAGCGGCGTTCTCGTCGCGTTCTGCAGATCTGTCTGATACGAAGAGGTCAGGGGAATGGATGGTGTGAAACCGGCAGATTCCTCGCTTGCGTTGCATGCTCATTTGAACGTAGCATAGTCCTTCCATGGCGATGCTGATCCGAAAAACCTTCTCAGTGCCTCCGTTGGGCTGTAACTGCTCGATTATCAGTGATCCAGTCACGAAACAGGCAGTCATTATCGATCCCGGTGGCGCACCGGAACGAATTCTTTGGGAAGCGGCGCAGCTGGGGGTGACAGTCAGCCATATCTTGCATACCCACGCTCATCTCGACCATTTCCTCGCCTCCAGTGAAATTAAAAAATCGACGGGAGCCGCGATTTGCTTACACCAGGACGATCTCGAGCTCTGGAGGAACCTCGAACTTCAATGTCGTGTGTTTGGGGTGGCATATGTGCCGGCAGTGCCACCTGATTATTGGCTGAGTGATGAAGAAAAGATTCTGGTGGGGCAGGAGCTGGTCGTGGCGCTCCATACTCCTGGCCATACGCCGGGATCAATCAGTTTTCATGTGCCGAATGAAAAGTTGTTGTTGGCTGGTGATACTCTGTTCCGGGGAAGTATCGGCCGCACTGATTTATGGGGCGGCAACTTCAAGGCGATCGAAACGTCGATTCGGGAACGACTTTATACGCTCGATGAGGCCACGACCGTCGTGACGGGTCATGGTCCAGATACCAATATTGGCGTCGAACGAGAGACTAATCAATTTATCCGTGTGTGATAGCGCGGACGATTGATATGGCTGAGTGGTTAAAATGTATCAAATATGACAGGGGGAAGACAGGAGGGAAGAAACGTACCCGTCATTCCTTGTCCATCCGATCTTTCAACCGCTTGATTCGTTTCTCGGTTGATTCCTTGATGAATGTCATGTTTTCAGCCAGATGTTGCTGCGCGGTTATCTTGCCCTCCTCGCGTCGTTTCTGCTGATCGAGTCCAAACTGTGCGATCAGTGGGCCATCTTCCTTATTGAGTTCTTTCCAGATCTCAGCGCAGCGTGGCTGCTTCATGAGCGGATACTTATCGCAAGGCGGATCGGCGGCCAAAGCCACTTCCGATACAACAGTGAGGCTGGTGATTAGTCCGAACAAGATACTCCATGGTGCACTCATTCGTCGATTCCTGTGACAGGGTAGCGTGTTGGTTTCTGCTTCACAATTACAACACCGTTGTGGCCGCACCCACTGTCGAGAAGGTACGAGCGGTACAGCTTCTGGCACAAAAATAACTTGGGGGCTTCCCAGCATGTAGGAAGCCCCCAAGCGTGATAACATCGAGGAAGGAATCAGGGATTACTTGCCTGCCTTCTTTTCCTTGTCATCGCCAAACGTGTCGTCAGCCTTGCCACCCTTGTCCTTCTTCTCATCGCCGAAGGTGTCATCGGCCTTGCCGCCCTTCTTCTCATCCTTCTTTTCCTCGCCATAGACAACCACGTGGCCGCTCTTCTTTTCTTCCTTCTTTTCGCCAGCAAACGCCGGTGCGCTGAAGGTGACTGCCACGGCCACTGCCATTACTGCCATCAACATGCTTTTCATTGAGAATACCCCCTGATAAGTGAAGTGATAAATGTGTGTGCCACTCATTGGCACTTGCTCGGGAGAGTGAGCAAGGTTGGTGCCGATTAACTGGATTAGGCAAGATGAGACAAAGTTTATCAGTCAATCAGTGAGTTATAAAATCCTTCTCATCAACGCGCGAAGGGCCATGCATACAGGAAGGTGTAGCAGAATGGTAGGAGGCTGCTAAACTGCCTCACTTGCGTCGTATGGATTTCTAAAAATGAGCCGTCATTAACATTAAGATGTGGATGGAGCTATCCATTTCTTCTTACCCAGACGGCAAGGGCTCATCTTTTCAGTAGGTAGTAATAGCAACACTAATAGTTAGTGTTCAATTGTATTAGGTCATGTGATTGGTGGTACTTTCGCTGGAAGGACGCGATTCTCGGCCCGATGGAGGTTTGATGGACTGATGACACGGGATCTGCCTATGTCCCTCCGGAGATCACTGGGCGGATTTCGATCTGATCCTTGTCGAGGAGCATTTCGTCTTCTGTCACCAATTCATCACCACGAATTACCAAATGGGCTTCCGCGATGAGATGTAGCTCGTGCAAGAGATCCTTCACGCGCTTTGGGCCTTTGATTTCCACAGATCGCGAGGGATGGCTGAGTCGTACGTGCATGGGAGGGATGATACGCTGTCTATCGATCGTGAGACAAGCACAATGAGGAGGTAGATAGAGGGTTGTTGAAAATTCTGATTAGGAGGGGTGACGAAATTTGCGCTTGGCATAGGTGAGGCCATCTTCGAGCGTGACAAATTCTCCTTCAAGCTGGGCTTCATAACATTCGTCAAGGACATGGCCCATCTCAGGACCTGGTTGAACCCCCAAGCTCAGGAGGTGACGGCCCATGACGAGAGGGGCGGGCGCATGGTTCTCAACGGCGAGCTGCCTGGCTCGATCGAGGAGTCAGGCTCCGGCAGGGAATCCATCGAATTC
>CAZOHW010000234.1:0-6951 GCA_964579525.1 uncultured Nitrospira sp.
GTCTGACAATCGGTAGATGGATGGAAACAATGCGTCCCTTCCATCACGCGCCAGCCGTAATTCCCGCCTCGGGTGACATGATCGATTTCTTCCCATTTGGATTGTCCGACATCAGCGACCCAGAGCTTTCCGGTCTGGTTATCGAATGAAAACCGCCAGGGATTCCGTAACCCGAGAGCATAGATTTCTGGACGGCCCCCTTGTTGAGCGAAGGGGTTGTCCTTCGGAATGCCATATGGATTCCCTCGGTCGACATCAATCCGGAGGATCTTCCCAAGCAAGTCTTCGGGATTCTGAGCACGGTTGTTCGGATCGCCTTGTGATCCACCATCACCCAGGCCGACGTACAAGTAACCGTCAGGTCCAAAGGCCAGCATGCCGCCATTGTGATTGGCATAGGGTTGCGCCACAATGAGGAGAATCCGTTCGTCCTGAGAGGCCGACGTTGCGGTCGCACCTCTGTGGTACTCGGCCACGACGGTGGCACCATCCGGGGTTCTCGTATAATTGACGAAAAAGCGACCGTTGTGACGATAGTCCGGATGGAACGCGAGTCCCAACAGTCCGCGCTCTCCACCAGAGAGGGTCTTGTTTGTGATGTCCAGAAATGGAACAGGAAGGGGCCTGTGGCTTTCCAGGACACGAATGCGACCCGGCTGTTCGATAACGAAGAAGCGTCCCGACTCGTCACCGGCCTGAGCGAGAAAAAGGGGATTCTCAAGACCGTCGGTTACGACGGGAACCAGCGCGACTCGACGATGGTCAGGACTCATCACGGTTTCCGCCCACGCTGTGCTGACCAGGAGTCCGAAGACTTGGATCAGGATCAATCCCAAGGATGGATGTAACCAGGGGAGCATAGATCAATTTCTCTCTCGTGAATGGGACTCTATATACGCGATGAGAGCGTGATAGGTCAGCTCCCTTATGCGCGGTTTCCCAATGTTCTGACTTTCAAGATTACCCTCCAGCCAAACGCAGTCGGATACTGGTCTGAGTGCTTCATTGCAGAGGGTCCACATGTCATGCAGAAAATTGGCCGGCAAACCTACTTGTATGCCTTCCGATTCGATGCGGTCATCGAGCAGGGCAAGCAGGTCAGAAATGGCCTGATCCGGTCGGTAAGGAACTGCAGTAAAGCCGAACTGTTCTTGAGAAAGTCTTTCTTGTGTCGCTTGATCGACAAGGTCGCGCATGTATTCTTTGAGCAGACCTATGACATGGCCGGAAAACACGATAGGCTGTCCCCTTCCCCATTATCGAGTTTCCATGGCGCAGGAGCAAGTTGAACGATAACGGTTGAAGAGGATAGACGAGGATCCTCACTCGCGAGGCACCCGTGTTGAGTGGGAAAAACAAAACGGCGATGAATGGTGCGGGGGTACACCGCGCTGCTTGGGTATGAACCCCTGACCTTGCGTTGGCTCTGTCGTGCTTGCCAGAGCGATGTACCCGCGCACTTGCGACTCTACGCTCTTTTATGGCATGTGCAATCCCTAAAGATGGCCTTAGCTGGGGAGTCCATTTGGGGGTACGAGACAGTCATCTCTGTGGCTTCTCTGCAGAGTAGATTGGCCGTTCGTACACCGACAACATCACGATACAATCGGTATTGATTCGGTTTATGTGGGTATATTACGTTCTTGCGGTTCGTCAGTGGACTGAATCCAAATGGGGTGAACCCTGGGGACAAGATGACGATTCATGGATTCGAGCAGTTAGAAATTGCGATCAACATCCCAGCTGGTCAACTGACCACGATGGTGGAAGTACCGACCGGGTTTATTCCTGTCACGGCCATTGTTCCGTTAATGACTCGGTTAGGGCAGGAGGCACAGGCCTTGGAAGTGGCACGGGTCGAGAGTTCCGGGAAACACCTTTCCTGTGCGAAAGGATGTGCGGCCTGTTGCCGAATGCTGGTGCCGCTTTCGGTTCCTGAAACACTGGCCCTCCGTGCGTATGTGTTTTCCTTGCCGACTCAACAACGTGAGCACATTCTGACTCGATTTGCCCAGACGAAATCGCTGTTGTTGTCTCGGGGATTATGGCAAGGGCTCACTGCACTGTGTGAAGGCATTCAGGATTCTGATGCCGATAGGCTCGAAAATATGAATCGTCAATATTATGGCCTCCAGATACCCTGCCCCTTTCTGGAAGAGGAACTCTGTACGATCTACGAACATCGTCCCGCCGCATGCCGGGAATTGGTTGTGACTACTCCAGCTGAATACTGTGCCGACTTGACGAATCGTCCTGTGGAAGCCGTTTCTGTGCCCATCAGGATGAGTACGGTGCTGGGATTGCTCTGGCAAGAATTGACGAGTACACCAGCAAGGCTCATCCCCCTCCCGCTGGCGCTTGAGTGGGCGGAACAGCATCAGCACGTGGCACAGGTCACGTCAAAAGGCGTTGATTTACTTGATCGAGCCTTGGATAAGGTCTGGCGGTTTCTGAGCCAACCCCCACATGATGCTGGAAATTAAGCAGCGGTTACCCTACGAACATCGTTGAACAAGAGGAGATGGTACATGCGGAAGCCGGTCATTGTCTGTTTAGATCTTGAAGGTGTGTTGATTCCTGAGATTTGGATCAATGTGGCGATCCAAACGGAGATTGAAGAACTGAAAGTGACGACCCGTGAGATGCCGGACTATGACAAGCTCATGAAGCAACGGCTGGCTATCCTCGATCGTCATCGGCTGAAGATCGCGGATATTCAAGCTGTGATCGCGAAGATGGGTCCGTTAGAAGGGGCGGCTGATTTCCTCGCGTGGCTGCGGGAGCGGTGCCAGGTTGTGATCTTGTCCGACACCTTCTACCAGTTCGCCCAGCCGCTCATGAGACAGCTTGGCTTTCCCACTCTGTTCTGTAACCAGTTGGAAATCGATGGGAGTGGCCGTGTCGTGAACTACCACATGCGGATGCAGGATCCTAAAAAGCATGCTGTGGCTTCGTTCAAATCGTTAAACTTTTTCACTATGGCCGCTGGGGATTCTTACAACGATACGGCCATGTTGGGCGAAGCCGATGCGGGCTTCTTCTTTTGCCCGCCAGACCATTTACCGAAGGAATTCCCGCGGTTCCCCGTCACCTACAGCTATGCAGCGCTGCAGGCAGAGTTTGCAACCGTTTCGGGTTTCCTCGAGCTGTGAATACTGCAGAGACAGGTTCGGAGTCGCTAAAAGTTGATCCAGAGTTGGAAATAGGCCCAGTCTTGGCCCACGGCGTTACGCTGCAAGTTGTGGGAAATGTACGGCCCAGGGAACAGATGCCCGTAGCCGCCTTGGAACGCGACCATCCCGTTCATGAAGAAATGGGTCCAGACAAAATCCACTTCGTCACCGATATGGGTCACGGTGTTGTTCGGCCGTGAGAAGACATAGACGCCCTGGCTGGCTCGGTACCAATTGTCCCTGGCATTGGCAAGGTGCAGGTTCGTGTACCACAATTCGATGTGATCGTCCTTTGAGAGACGGGCCTGGAAGTTTCCCGAGAAGCTCATCATGTTCTTCCACCCCATGACATCCATATAGCCCATGTGAATGTGATTGGTTGGGAAGAAGTTTTCAAAGGTGTTCGCTGTGCCACATGAGCCATAGGCTGCATTCAGTGTGCAGTTTGAACGCCCATCACCGGACGCATAGTCAAAATTAAATGCGATACGGGGTTTTCCCGGAAGGTTGAAGGCTGTATAGCCGATCCAATTTCTCGTGGCCCAGGCGTTGATATGAAGACATTTGTATTCGGTTCCTTGTACACCGCAGGCTTCTGGCCCTGTTGTGCCCGCTAGATGGGTATCCCCCATTTGCCCAAATTGATAGACGACTTCGGTAGAGGCATCGAAATAACTTTTTTTCAAGGCGATGCGATTCCCGATTACATGGCGGGTCTGATTGCCGTGTTTCGGGGTCCCTAGTCCCTGACTGGAGATGTCTCCTGCCCCAAGGTTGTTCTTGTAGTAGACGTAGAATGGTTCGATGAGGACCCAGGGTACTGCCTTGATCTGGTTATAAAAGATAATGAAGTCCGCATCGCCAGCGGCATTTTTTGCTTGGCCCGTGCCGGCGATGTTTGGGTTACCGCTGCCGAGAGGAGCCCCCTGTAAGAGATCTGTCTCTGCCGTTCGGAAAAATCCTAGATGGGTATCGACGATCGAGTGCGCATACTGAAGCATCACCCCGTCAAAGGACCAGCCGGTGTTGGCCCAATCAAAGTGGCCGAATAGGCTCTGGTCACCGAATACGATATATTGTCGGCCGGCTTTCAACCCCAGCCCCTGAACACCGGCAAAATTCCTGATCAACATGTAGCCGGCTCGGATGCCGAGGGTGCAGGTAGATCTCCCGGTGGAGGAAGTGTTTCCACAGGTGTGAATTGCTGGGTCTCCGTTGTTTCCCGCGCCTCCAGCCCCGACAGGCGTGCCATTGCCGCCCCAAGTACGAGAATCGATGAACTCCAGATAAAAGTTCACATCGGGAGACAGATCATAGCCGATGCCCAATCGTGTCATCTGTTGCACGAATTGATCATTTGCTTTTCCTGCAATTGAGACCAGGGAACCGACATTGTTAAAGGAATTACAGTTTCCGCCTGCTCCAATACCGCCGCCGAAACAGACGTTGTTGCGATATTCTGGCCGCACGCGAAGGTCGGCTCGAATCCAGAGATTTTTTATGTCAAAGTTGCGACCGATTTTCGGATCGAACGGCTCGTAGGCTTCCTTTTGAGGGATGCCACGTCCGATGACGATGGGGTTGGTAATTTTTTCCCCTTCTGGTAATTCAAATGCACCGTGGGCAGGCGCAATCTGGAAAATGATCACGACGATCGTCATGATTCCGATGATGCTTCTCAACAGTCGTGCTGCCATATGGGTTCTCCGCTATGGATCAAAGCGTCGTTCTCGACATGCTGTTTCAAGTATGCCTCAATGAGACTGATTTCTGAGAGAGGAGAACGGGGGGGACTGGTATGGCCCGCGGGTACTCTCTGAAAACATTCAAGCGGTCATTTCTGGTTAAGCCTGGACAGACTTCGTAATGGACCCTGTGCTTTCCTCCGACTGTTTGCCTGCTGCGTGAATTTCTTCTTCGGCTTCTTTTATCGAAGATTGCAGATCTTGTTCAACCATTTTGACTTCTTGTTGAATCATGTTCAGTTCTGGCTCAACCGACTTCCGTAGGTCGTCCGCCGTATCTTTAAAGCTCTTGATGGCTTTTCCGACTTGTCGTCCAACTTCTGGGAGCTGTTTCGGTCCAAAGAGGAGAAAGGCAATGATCAGGATAATGAGGATTTCGCCCGCTCCTAGTCCAAACATGATTCACAGCAGATAAACGATGGTGACGCATCACACCAATGAAGATGCGCGGCTTCTTAACCTTGTTTTACGTGTCCTGGCTGAGTAGCCTGCGAGACAGGTGGTGGTGTGTGTTCCGATTGGGCAGTGACGTGAGCCGTTGAGGCTGTCTGCGGTTGAGGCTGATCCGCAGGTGTCACATCAATCGCATCGGCCTCATGCACAGTTTTTTTGAACCCTTTGATCGCTTTCCCGAGACCTTCTCCCAATTGGGGAAGCTTCCCGGCGCCGAAGATGATCAACACAATGATCAAGATCAGCATCAACTCCATCCAACCAAATGACCCAAACATGGGAAACCTCAAACAAACGTTGTCAGATAACAGACCATCAAGAACACAAGGTCTTCCCCCGTATTCTTTGTCTGAAAGGCTATAGCATGATTCCAGGACAAGTCAAGCGGAGTCCTGTTGTGGGACACACTTAAAATGCTTGGATGATGCCTCCGCCGAGGATCTTGTCGCCATCATAGAATACAGCAGATTGTCCCGGGCTGAGCGCCCGCTGCGGTTCCTGGAAGTGGATCTGGAGGCTGGATGAGTTGAGCCGACTCACCAAGGCCGGGGTAGCCGGTGTGGCATACCGAACTTTGACCTGAACCTCCGTTGGATGCTCAAAGAGTTCGCCTTCAAAAAGGTTCAGGTCATTCACATGGCAAATGCTTCGCTTCAGTGTTTCTTCGGGGCCGAGGAGAACCGTGTTCGTGGCTGCCTGTACGTGTTGAACATAGAGGCGTTGGCCTGTGGCAATTCCAAGCCCGCGCCGCTGGCCAGGAGTGTAGAACGCTATGCCATCATGTCGGCCTAAGCGTCGCCCCTCTGCGTCGACGAAAAACCCTGGTTTCTTCGCCTCAGGCATTTCCTGCTGAATGAATGTGCGATAGTCTCCCTGACTGACAAAACAAATCTCCTGACTTTCTTTCAGTTCATCCGCTGGGAGGCCAAGCAGCTCCGCTTCCTTCCAGACTTCCGTTTTCTGCATGGCTCCTACCGGGAATAGTAGTCGTGATAGCCATTCAGGGTTGAGCCGGTACAGGAAGTAACTTTGATCTTTCCGAGCGTCTAGAGCGCGTAACAACGTGGTCTCCTTGCCCTTTGGAGAAAGACGGGCATAATGGCCGGTCGCTACATACTCGATCCCGCGCGATCTTGCGAGATCCATGAGGCTGCGGATTTTGACCCGCTCATTACAGCGGACACAGGGGTTCGGGGTCGTGCCGGTGGTATAGCCTGCGAGAAAATCATCGATGACGCCTTTTCGGAACGTCTCTCGTGTTTCGATCACCTCGAAGGGAATGTGCAAGAGCTGGGCAACGTGCTTAGCAATACCGATCTTACAACAGCCACGCTCCTGCCACTTCTTGGAGGTGGCGACGGTGTCGTCTTCCGTTTCCCAGACTTGGAGTGTGACTCCGTGAACTTCATAGCCTTGACGCACGAGGAGCGCTGCGGCGACGGAACTGTCGACTCCACCACTCATTCCAAGAAGAACGGTTGCCCGATTCATCATAGGAGGGCTATTGTACTTGGAAATAACGGGGACGGGATAGAGGTCACAGGAACGACCTTTACTACGCAGGTGCGTAAGGTCGTGAA
>CAZOHW010000235.1:0-6943 GCA_964579525.1 uncultured Nitrospira sp.
ATCATGCAGCAAATGGAGCAAGATAAAACCGCGCAACGTAACGGTGGGTACTACAACGATCTGACCATGATGCATCAGTACGGTGCCGGGAATCAGGATGTGTTGCTCATGTCGAATTCCGGCGTGGAACCCGTGTCGATGTCGGGCGGTCGCTGCCCGGCATCCGCGCCTGTTCGGAAGTACGACATCTCGGCGATTAACGTCGAGATTTCCCTCAATATGTGGCTCGATTTCTATCCCGGTTATATGTACGTCCTCACCGAGAACCTCGAAAAGGTGAGGGAAGAGGAAGCCGCCAATCGTGCAGCCCGCGAGAAGGAAGGTTATGATCCCGGAGCCGTCAAGAACGGCTTGCAAAGTCAGTGGATTCAGCCGCTGGTCATCCGAGGGAATCAGGGCGATTGCGTCAAGATGACGCTGCGCAACCAACTGGAAGGTGGCGAGGATGTCAGCCTCAATATTCACGGCTCCAGCATGATCGTCGCCTCTACGGGCAAGCCGGCGACGACCACGAATGCAGACAGCATTGCAGCCCAAGGAAAGTCCGTGGACCTGGAGTGGTACATCCCCCCGACTCAGCAAGAGGGCGGCCGGCAGTTCCACTCGTACAGCAACGATCGCGAGCTGACGGTGATGGGTCTGTTCGGCACGTTCGTCGTCGAGCCCAAGGGGTCTGAATATCTTGATCCATTGGGAAGCGGTGAACCCACGAAGATGACGAGCGGATGGCAGGCCATCATCAAGAATGGGGCTGGGCCAGACTTCCGGGAATTCGTAGTGATCTATCATGAAGTCGGGGACGAGGCGTTCCGGCCGCTGAATAAGAAAGGCGACTTCATCCCTCAGCGCGATCCCTTGACCGACGTCTATCGGCCGGTGGCCCGTGCATTGAATTATCGTAGCGAGCCCTTCGGCGTCGATAACATGCAGACGCAGCACGAGTACTTCGGGTTCGAGGACGAATCCATGGCGTACAGCGCCTATACCTTCGGCGATCCGGCGACGACAGTGCCGCGCAGCTATTTGGGCGATCCGGCGAAATTTCGCCTCGTGCACGGCGGATCGGAAGTGTTTCACTCGCACCATCCGCACGGAGGATCAATTCGTTGGCCGCGGAGTCCACGTGCCATCGATGAAATGCCCTTATGGCATGCAGCTAAGAATGGGCCGGTCAAATATCCTGTGATTCGGATGAAATCCGACCGCGTGGACGTGGAAGTCATCGGTCCGTCCGAGACCATGGACCTGGAAACCGAATGCGGATCAGGCCTCTGCCAGCAGTTGGCCGGCGACTTCCTGTTCCATTGTCACGTTGCTCACCATTACATCGCGGGTATGTGGGGCTATTGGCGGGTATACAACACGCTTCAGCAGGGAGAACTTCACAACGATGTGATGCCGGATCTGCGCGAGCTTCCGGACAGGGCGGGCCGTATTCAGGCTGGTATTACCTCAGACCAACTCATCGGCCGCACCGTGGACTGGTTCGGAAAGACGTTCACCATCGTCAAGGACGGAAAGACAAACTGGAAGGCGTCACCTGCCATCGTCAACGTGAAGGATTGGGTCAACATGATGCTGCCGCCGCAGGGGCAGCCTGGGCATCAGAAGGATGAGCGCGCCCAGACCCGGTCTTACGACGCAAGCGTGCTGGATTGGGCTTGGCAAGGTGATCGTGCGATGACCGAACCCGAAAACACTGTAGACAATCCAAGGTACAAGTCAACGACTCCCGGCAAGCGGGTGCCGATTCTTTTTGAAAGCGCCACCGGCAAGATCGCCTGGCCGCATTTGAAGCCACATTTCGGCCGTCGTGTGATCTTCTCTCAGAATCACAACCCTGCTCCATGGTTGGATATGATCCATCTCGACGACGACGGTCTGCCCAGTTCCTATCCGGCAAAACCCGGAGAAAATGGGCGCTGGAGCATCTGCCCAGAAAACGCGGGCTCCAAGAAATATAACGTGCATTTCATTCAGACCCCGATGACATTGTCCGATAAGCAGGGCGATACACCGGCCATCGTGGACAAGGACGGGCTAATCTACGTGCTGCACGAGGAAGAAGCGCAGACCAGGAAGAGCGACATCAAGTATCCGCTGGTGGTGCGTGCCAATATTTATGATTGTGTCGACTGGATGTTGACCAGCGAATGGCCAGATGACGACCATATCAACTTCCAGGCATCGAAGATCAATTCGCACTGGCACTTCCTGCAGTTCGACAATCAATCGTCCGACGGCGTGATCACCGGCTTTTCCTATGAGCAATCGGTGCGTCCGTTCACGATGCTGGAGAAGAAGGAGAAAAAGGGCCTGCCTCTGCCGATGAATACCGTTTTCACCAAGGCGGCGAAGAAGGGCGATCGGGTCATTTCGGTCAAGAATGCCGCCCAGTACCATCCGAACGTGGAAATTCTGATCGGAGCGGACAACGTCGAAGGCAACGAGATCGGTCGGGTCAAGTCGATCCAAGGCAATCAGATCACGCTGTATCGTCCGTTAAAAAATGCGCATCCAGCCAACGATATCGTGACGGTGGAGTTCGTCCGGCAGCGATTCTGGGTTGATTCCGACGTTGGGACAGTTTTCTAGCACGACCATGCGCTGGGGCGTGTCACGTGGCCTCACGGGGGCTTCGGCACCCTCATCGCCGAGCCGGTCGGTTCGACCTACCATGATCCCAAGACCGGCAAGGAGGTCCGTAGCGGACCACTTGCTGACATCCGAACGGCGGAGCCGGTTGGATATGGGGTGAACGGAAGCTTCCGAGAGCTGTTGGTGCAGCTCAATGATACCGTGCCGCATACGGTAAACATCGTCACGGCGGGTAATCCACCGGGGCAGCCGATTGAAGTGGCATTGGAAGCCGGGAAAACGGTGTCCTTCCCGATGCCTGAAAAAATTCCCATGACGCCGATGCCTTTTCTCAACGGCGGAACACATACGACGGGTGGCGGATTGAATTTCAAGGCCGAGCCCATCTCGAGTCGCTTGGCCTTGAATCCTGATTCATCCAAGTTGTTCAGCAGCGCCGCCCATGGCGACCCCTATACGCCGATGGTACGAGCATATCTGGGCGATACCGTGGTGTTCCGGCTGCTTCAGACCATGGCGAACGAGACAATGGTGTGGACTATTTCGGGCCATACCTATCTGACCGAGCGCTATGCGGGTGATGCGAACCGGAAGAACTCGATCCATATCGGCATTGCCGAACGGTACGATCTCGTGGTGCCGCAAGCGGGTGGGCCGCGGCTCCAGCCGGGAGACTATATCCACTTCAACGGCCGCGGGTCCAAGTTCTCGGAGGGTGCCTGGGGCATCATGCGGGTGTTGGACAAGGAGACCTCGGATCTTCAAAAGCTACCGGCCGGGTATAGCCGTCGAAATGAGATTCCGAAGCCGCTACCGGTGTGCCCGACTGACGCTCCGGTGAAAAGCTTCAACGTCGTGGCGTTGGATTATCCTTCGATGAAGTTGAACCCCAAGGCGCCTGACGCCATTGAGGTCGACTTCGAACGGACGATCCAGATGGTCAATCCGAACGCAAAAATTTATGCCTTGGAAGAAGAAGCAACCAAAGTCGCTGGAGGCGTACAACCGATGCCGCTGACTTTGCGGGCCAATGTCGGGGATTGCCTCAAGGTGAAGCTGACCAACCGGATGAAGGAGAGTAGAGCTTCGTTCTCCGCCATCGGATTGGCGTTCGACCCCAAGGATTCGCTCGGTGCGAACGTCGGGAACAATCCCGGCGATCAGACCATCGCACCGGGTGAGAGCCGCACGTATACCTATTATGCGGACCCGTTCCTGGGGGAGACCGCCTCTTTGGTGTGGGATTGGGGGAATGTGATGACCAATCCGCGGAACGGACTCTACGGAGCGGTGGTGATCGGTC
This sequence comes from uncultured Nitrospira sp., assembly GCA_964579525.1. Classification (GTDB taxonomy): domain Bacteria; phylum Nitrospirota; class Nitrospiria; order Nitrospirales; family Nitrospiraceae; genus Nitrospira_D. The sequence goes on from CAZOHW010000235.1 coordinate 3,902, forward strand.
CAAAGGGTGCCCAGTACCGTGACCCAAAAACGGGAACGGATATTTCGACAAAGAACAGCTGGGTGGCTGATGTCATCGTCGATCGGACGATTCAGGGTTATGAAAATCGCGTGAACTACCGCGACGTCGCTCTGTTCTTCCAGGACGAAGACAATATCATCGGGACGAGTTTCATGCCGTATATACAGAACACCGCCGGCTTGACCTCGGTCAACTACCGGTCGGAGCCGTATAAATTCCGCGAAGAGAAAGGTTGCACACTCGGCAAGGTGTTCCAACCCTGTGTCGTGGACAAGCCCGAAGATCCGGCGACCCCGATCATCGAGGCCCACGCCGGGGATCCCGTTCGGATCCACGTGTTCGGTGCGAGCAACGAACAGAACGGCATGTTCAGCGTCGAACGCCATGAATGGCCGATTGAGCCGTTCATGCGCGGAGCCGACATGATCAGCGTAGTGGAGTTCGCTGGATCGGAGACGCTGGACGCGTTCCTCCCGAGCGCCGGCGGTCCGTTCCGCCTGCCGGGCGATTATGTCTGGAGCAATCAGCGGTTACCCTACTCGCAGTCGGGACAGTGGGGTTATCTGCGCGTATTGCCGGCTGGAGATCAGCGGTTACTGCCGCTCTCCGGTGCAGGGACAGGAACGAAGAGTGCTTCCGCTGATGAACCGGCACATGTTATTCCGGTAGCAACACGGTAACTCACTTGCCTCTCATTAGGGGGCAAGCAAAACATAGAAGAGGGGGAGGCCTGCGCTCCCCCTTTTTCTTTCCGGCAGGTATCTGATAGCATAATAAACCCTCTTCAATTGAAGGTGAGAATGCCATGAAGGCAACATTCGTTCCAATCCTTCTCGTTTTGGCCTGTGCGTCAACGGCCTGGTCCTATCAAGAAATTGATGTGAAGGACGGCGGAACTATCACGGGAAAAGTGAGGATGACGGAGGGGAAGCCCACCCCCAAAGGGTTCAATCTCATCACCTTTCCAGATCCTGTCTATTGCGGAAGAATTTCCACCGGGACCGGCTGGAGGATCTTGGATGAGTTCAGCGTGTCGGCGGATCGAGGCCTCAAAGACACAGTTGTTGTGTTGATCGACGTGGGCAAGGGAAAGCCGTTTAAATTCGTGCCGCCCACCATCGAGGCGCGCGACTGCCGGTTTCTGCCTTTCGTGAGTGTGGTGAAAGACCGAGCCGAGGTGCGAGTCGTCAACATGGATCCGGTGTTTCATGATATTCAGGCGTATGAAACGTCGGAACTAGGTCCACGTGTGTTATTCAACACGCCCCTTCCGATGAATCCCCTGCACGTGCGTGATGCCGGGTCCGAGAGTCATGAACACCTGGCCGGGCAACCGATGATCGAAACCGTCAAAATGACGAAGAACCGCCGCTTTTTCGTGATGCAGTGTGGATTTCATGCCTACATGGAAAGCTGGGGGTTCGCCGTGGACAATCCCTATTACGTGGTGACCGATTCGGATGGGCAATTTTCGCTCTCCGATGTACCTGCCGGCGAATATACCTTGATGGCATGGCATCCCGGTGTAGGGGCGGTGCTCGAAAAGAAAATATCAGTGTCAGCGAACAAGAGCCTTGAGGTTGATTTCACGTTCGAATCTCCCAAAGGGCGCCGAAGCGTCCACGAAATCGTAGAGAACCCGAATTACGGGTTGGAGGCTCTTGGGAAACCTGTGGAGATTCGTCCGACGCTTAAAGTGCAAACGCCGTAATCTGTTCGTCTGAATGGGAACATTGCATCATGAAGAGAGTCGCTTGCCTGTTTAGCTTCAGCGCAGCCCTTGTCTTGGCAGTGACCCTCTCATCACCAATGGCGGCAAACGCCTATGAGGTGATAGACGTACGACATGGTGGAACCATCGAGGGGACGGTGACTCTCGATGGACCGGTGCCGGAACCGAAGGGGTTCAATCTGATCACTTTTCCAGATCCCGCCTATTGCGGCCGTATTTCCAATGGGGGAGGATGGCGCTTACTGCATGACTTTGTCGTCGGTCCTCAGGGAGGATTGAAGAATGCGATTGTGCTTCTGGAAGGAGTCGAAGCTGGGAAACCATTCGAGGTCTCCGTTCCATTAATCGAAGCCCGTGACTGTATATTTCAACCGTTCATGACCATTGTTCGTAACGGGCATGCGGTCGAAGTCATCAATATGGATCCAGTCATGCACGACATTCAGGGTTATGAGACATCGCCCGAAGCCGGCGCGCGAGTCTTGTTCAATAGCCCTTTGGTAATGAATCACCAGCATCGGCGAGGGGATATCCATGCGACACACAACCATGCTCCCGGAGCATCGTTGGTCGGGCCGATATATTTGAACAAGGGGCGACGTACGTTCTATATGCAATGTGGATTTCATGCCTACATGGAAAGCTGGGCCATGGCCGTGAACAATCCCTACTATGCCCTGACCGATGCCGAGGGGAAGTTTTCGATTGCTGGCATTCCTCCCGGCACGTATCAATTGGTGGTGTGGCACCCGCAGACAGGACCTGGAACGACAAGGACCGTGGTGGTGCAACCGGACGGAAAGCTTCGTGAGCAACTTTCGCTGCATGCCCCCAAGGGAAATCGAACCGTCTATAAAATCATGGACAATCCTCGGTTCGGCCCCGAGTCCTTAGGGTATTCCGTCGATATCCAGCCGTTCCTTGAACGTCAGCGGTAATGTTCGATGCATCAGCGCGTGGCGAGGAGGATCCGGAGTGCGATACTCCTTGCGTGCGTCGGTGTGATGGCACCGTGTGCGCCGATCTCGATCGTAGCAGACGGCGGCACCCTTCCCTTCGAGCCTGAATTTTCCGGCACGCTCATCAAACGAGTCAACGGCAAGAAATCTCTAGCCCAAGTGTATGTCAAAGGTGCGCGCATCAGATTGGAGTACCGATATGCCATTCGAACGGAACTGGGGTTTGCGGCGATCGAAATCGTTCGGCCGGACTTGGCGGAGATCTGGTATGTCCTTCCCCAGCAGAAACAATTGCTGGTCCTGCCGAGCACGGACGATACTCTGACGATA
>CAZOHW010000236.1:0-6929 GCA_964579525.1 uncultured Nitrospira sp.
TGCAGCTCGCCTGCATCACCATGCTCCTTAAACAATTTTGAGATAGGTTCTAGTGATAGAGAATGTAGCGAATCGTCATAACCAAACAGGGCTTTTCTTTCACAAAATATGCTGAGGTTGCCTACTCATGGCACAGTGTGAGGGGAACCTCCCAGATTCAACGGAAGGCCGATCAGCTTGTCTTGGTAGATAATCCTATTTTACGGGGATTTATGCTCATCGAAAGCCCGAAGGAGATCGGAAACGGAGAGCACACCGATAATGGTAGCGTCTGCGGTCACCGGGAGATGTCGGATTCCTTGCTTTTTCATCAGAGACATCGCTTCAGACAAGGGCTCGTCTTCTTCAATAGTGACAATGGAACGGCTCATACAAGTCGCAACGTTCGTCGTGTTCGGGTCCAGCCCTTTGGCGACGGCTTTGCGTATCAGATCTGAATCGGTCACGATGCCGATATATCGGGACCCGTCATCGACGATCAGCGAGCCGACTTTATGTTTTTGTAATAATTGCCCCGCTTGCTTAATCGTCGCTTCCTTGTGGATGCTCCGCACATCATGCGACATGTAATCTTCGACGAGGGCCTGACTGAGCCCCCTCCCTTTTCTAGATGCCTAGAGTCGGCGACGCAACTCGAGATCGGCCAGGCAGCTCTCCAGTACTTGCCGACGTTGTTGGAGACTTTCACGTTCCACATTATGGGTTCCACTTTCCTGCGCTTCTTCCGGCAAAAGCGCCGATTCTCCCGTCTTTGCAAAGAAGTAGGCCTCAGATTCGTCCGATGCCGCGCCGAACACCTGACTGATCAATTCTTCCGCCACTTCGTCGAAATCTTCGAGTGGAACCGACCCGCGCTTGCGCGAAAGGAAGGGCTGGAACTTCACGAGTTGTTGCTTAAAGCGCTCGACATATCGATCGAGGATATCACTCCGCGTCAACCCTGTGCGAACTCGTTTCGGCATTATATCCCTCCTCGGTTGTGAGCGCGAGAATACCCTATGTGCATATGACGCTCAAGAGGGCAATACCGTGATGTACGCCATCGGAAAACGGATGGTCACTCGACGGTGGCGGGCAAGAGCGTGATCTCTATTGATTTTTATGCAGCCAACCGTTATGCGTAAATTTGAACGCAAACGGCCTACGAGAGGAACACGGTGGGATCTATCAGACGGTTCTTTTTCCTGACGGTATTTCTGCTCAACCATAATCCGGTCTCTGCTGCATGGGTCTCGCTCGAAAAACCGTACCAGCCCACCGGCCTCGAGACAGTCTATTTCGATCCAGAATCGATTCATCGAACTGGCGCCCACGCGACCCTCTGGCAACTCACGGATCTCAAGTGGAACAGCACCACACGATTCCTGTCCAGCAAGATCCACAAGGAATTTGATTGTGAAGGGTCGCGCGTTCGCGTCTTACAAGTCATCGAGTTTTCCCGCCAGATGGGCACCGGGCGATCCGCCGACGGCTACATCGAGCGCGGCAACTGGCAGCCGATTGAGACCCACACCAGTAACCATGCACTCTGGAGGGCGGCTTGCGGGAAATGGTAACTTTTTCCTGGAGGATGTTGAAAAAGCTCTTCCAGCAAGGCCGCAGCGAGCGAGAGATCGAGGCGTACACGGTTGGTACGTTGAGACCTTAAGCGATGCGAGAACGACGATGGAGAGCTGTTGCAACATCCTCAGCTAGACGTCGTAATACAGGAAAAACTCGTATGGATGCGGCCGCAAGCGCATTTGATCGATTTCCTTGCTTCGTTTATAGCCGATCCAGGCCTCGATTAAATCCTCGGTAAAGACTTCTCCCTTGAGGAGAAACTGATAATCCTTTTCCAAACTATTGACCGCTTCATCGAGACTGCCGGGCATGGTTGGAATGCTGGCGGCCTCCTTCGGGTCGAGATCGTACAGATCTTTTTCAGCCGGCTCCCCTGGGTTGATCTTGTTCTGAATGCCGTCGAGCCCTGCCATCAGCATCGCCGAAAATGCCAAATAGGGATTACAGGATGGATCGGGAAACCGCACTTCAATCCGCTTGGCCTTGGGGCTTGGGGAATACATCGGAATCCGAATGCCGGCTGATCGGTTCCGACTGGAATAGGCCAAGAGAACCGGGGCCTCAAAACCAGGGGTAATGCGTTTGTAGGAATTTGTCGTTGGGTTCGTAAACGCGGCCAGTGCCGGCGCATGCTTGAGAATGCCGCCGATATAATAGAGACAGAGTTGCGAAATCCCGGCATAGTCCTTCCCGGCAAAGAGCGGCTTCCCATCTTTCCAGATGCTCTGATGCGTGTGCATCCCGGATCCGGCATCGCCGAACAGAGGCTTCGGCATAAACGTCACGGTCTTCCCATGGCGCCGCGCGACGTTCTTGACGATGTATTTGTACAACATCATCTTATCCGCCGTCCGCACAAGCGAATCGAATCGGATATCGATCTCAGCTTGGCCGGCCGAGGCCGTCTCGTGATGATGCTTTTCCACCTCGATACCGACCTTTTCCATCTCAAGAACCATCTCACTTCGGATATCCTGCTGGGTATCAGTGGGAGCCACGGGGAAATAGCCCTGCTTATGCCGAATCTTTCCTCCCAGGTTGATCCCCTCTTGCCCCATGTTCCAAACGCCTTCTTCCGAATCGAGATAGTAGAAGCCACTGTGGCTCGTCTGATCGTACCGGGCATGATCGAAGATAAAAAACTCCGCTTCCGGCCCCCAGAATGAATTGTCGCCGATCTTGGTACTCTGCAGATACTTCTCAGCTTTTTGCGCAATAAATCGCGGATCCCGCTCATAGTTCTCGCGAGAAATCGGATCGACGACATTACCCGTCAAGCTGGGCGTCGGCACAGCGGTAAACGGATCCAGACAGGCCGTGGCAGGGTCCGGCACCACTAAGAGGTCACTGTTGTTGATGGCCTTCCATCCACGAATCGACGATCCATCAAGGCCGGAACCATCTGTAAAGAGATCTTCCGTCAACTCGCTCACGGGGATGGACATGTGTTGCCAGACCCCGGGCAAATCCACAAATTTCAGGTCCACGATCCGAACCTTGTTTTTCTTCGCAAATTCTAACACCTCGCGCACATTCATCCCCTGCCTCCTTCTCCGACATCCCTTACATCATCACCCACGATGTTACGCTTTGCTATGCACGTTCATTACAGCGCCGTTTCTCCGGTTTCTCCGGTTCGAATACGCATGACAGATTCGACATCGAAGACAAAAATCTTCCCGTCCCCGATGCTGCCGGTTTTGGCCGCACGGGCAATCGCTTCGATGACCTGAGGCACCTGCGCAGCAGTCACGGCGACTTCAATTTTGACTTTTGGAACAAACTCAATCGTATACTCCTGTCCCCGGTAGGTCTCCTTATGGCCCTTTTGACGCCCGAATCCCTTGACCTCCAAGACCGTCATGCCCTGGACCCCAATTTCCAGCAGGGCATCCTTCACCTCATCCAATTTAAACGGTTTGATGATGGCCTCGACCAACTTCATATCTCCCCCTCTCCTCACCCGGGCACTCACGAGGTCATTTCTCGGCACGACACCGTTCCAGGTTCAACACCACAACCATCTTATTCCGAGCGAAATTCTGTTCCCTCACCAAACAAGCCTTGGCGCTTCGAAGCCAGAGGTTCCATGGACTTTCCCGGGCTTCCGCGTATTGAGCGAGCCATCATAGCCCAATCCTTCCCTGCCACTCAATGTCGAAATCAGCAAAAAACCGCATACTTGTCACAATGCCCCCAGGGGTTCAGCGGAATCGCTCGGGAACCTACAGAATCATCCACCTAGGAGCAAAAAAAGAGGCACCACCACCGGCTTCCGCTCTTAATCCGTAGATAAGATAGAGAAGGGCGTAGTCGTTATGAATGGAGTTCTGTCTTTGGTCTGGGCCGAGATAAAGCAATCCAGCACAATGTTTGGCGGGGCAATGGGATCCGACCCAGTATTGTGTAATAACAGGCTCGCCGGACTAGTTTGATCCGACGAGGCCCGTTCGACTAACCACCTGCTAGAGAGTTAGAGAATGAAATCGCCTGCGGCGACGCTGGTGACTCCCACCAGCTGGATTTCGAGATCCGCCACGCCGTTGCCGCCGGTGTCGCCTTGCAGCGTCGCAGTGGCCATATCAAAACGCAGCTGACCCGCAACCGAGGTAAATGTCCCCGTGTTGATAAAGGTAAAGGCGTTGTCACTTCCTCCCGTCACGGCATCGATCCCAGCTAGATCGATCTTGTCGCTCCCGCTGACGAAGTCGGTGATGACATCCTTGGTCTCACCAGCCGGGCTTTCAGTAACCAGATTGAAGTCGAAGACGTCGTTACCCGCTCCGCCCGTCAGGGTATCCTTGCCGGCTCCGCCCGTCAGCACGTTGGCGGCGCTATTGCCGCGAAAGGTATTGTTTGCGCTGTTGCCCGTGCCGTTGATGGCGGACGTCCCAGTCAAGGTCAGACATTCGAGATTGGCTCCCAATGTCCAGGTGACGTCGCTCTGAACCGTGTCCGTCCCCTCATTCACATTTTCCATGATCGTATCCCCTATGCTCACCACAACCTGCATAGCTCAAGATCTTGTATCTACAGAAGAGGTCTTGCATCATGGCGGCACGGGAGCGGGACAGATCGCAAAGATCGAGGTCTGCCAAGCCCGTGGGTCAGCTCGGATCGTCCCGTTCCTCCGGTCACCAACCCGAACCGTTGAGAGGGCCTCGAGCCCGCATCGTACAAGGACGGGAGACACGGAGGTGCGCCATGAGGTCAGCGATTTTTGTCGGCATGGATGTGTCACAAGACACCGTTGATGTGGCGGTCCAGCCCGAGACCGCATTCCAGGTGACGAATGATGAGCGAGGGATGGCCATCGCCATTGGCCGGCTGCAGGGGGTGAAGCCCACCCTGATCGTGCTGGAAGCCACCGGTGGGCTCGAAGTGCCATTGGCCGGGGCGCTGGCGGCCGTCGGCTTGCCCGTCGTCGTGATCAATCCCCGACAGGTCCGCGACTTTGCTCGAGCGACGGGCCAGCTGGCGAAGACGGATCGGTTGGATGCGCAGATCCTCGCCCGTTTTGCTGAAGCCATTCGCCCGCCGCCCCGTCCCGGATGAGCAGACACAAGCCCTGGCGGCGCTCGTCGCGCGGCGTCGGCAGCTCATTGAGATGCTGACGGCGGAGAAGAATCGGCTTCGACTCACGGCTCGCCCGCTCCAGAAACGGGTTCAGGCGTACATCACCTGGCTGGAGCACGAACTCGAGAACATCCATACGGATCTGACGACTACCCTGCGGCAGAGTCCGGTGTGGCGTGAGAAAGAAGAGGTCTTACGGAGTGTGCCGGGAGTAGGGCCGGTGCTCACCCTGACGCTCCTCGCAAATCTGCCAGAACTCGGCACATTAACCCGGAAAGAAGTGGCGGCCTTGGCCGGGGTCGCGCCGTTCCCGCGAGACAGCGGCACCCTCAAGGGCCGACGGGCCATCTGGGGTGGGCGCGCGCACGTGCGGGCCGCGCTCTATATGGCGGCCCTCGTGGCCACCCGGAGGAACCCAGTGATTCGCATGTTCTACCAGCGTTTGTGTCAGGCGGGCAAGGCGAAGAAACTGGCCCTGACAGCGTGTATGCGAAAGCTGCTCACCATTCTCAATGCGATGGTGAAGAACAAGACGCCGTGGCGGATCGTGGCTCAGCAGCCCGCTTGATTTTTAAGACAGACCGCATGAGCCTGCGGCTCACCACCGGGGATAAAAACACGGTGGCATTGATGTTCGATGGCCTGGCAGGATGAGAAGCGAGGAGGCCTCGTGTCAAGGTCGTAGCAACCGCGGTGGCTTGCACCCCGAAAGACAGACTGGCCTGTGCCCGTAGAACGGCATCACTGGTTGTCGTACCCGTGTTGGGAAGGACGCATAGCAGTTTCGTGCATGGTGTAGGGCACCACGAGGGCCTCCGCATCACACAGGAGGGAGCCATGGAACCCATTCTGGAACGCGGTTGTGGACTGGATGTGCATCAAGCTACCGTCACGGCCTGTCTGCTCATCGGCGCTGCCGATACCAAACCGCGTAAGGTGGTTCGAACCTTCTCCACTCACACGCGTGATCTGGTGGTCTTGCGGGATTGGCTTGTATCGGAGGGCTGTACCCATGTGGGGATGGAGAGCACGGGCATCTACTGGCAGCCGGTGTATGCGATTCTAGAAGGGGCTTGCGAGCTCATGGTGGGCAATGCGCAGCATATCAAGCACGTGCCGGGACGGAAGACCGATGTTAAGGATAGTGAATGGCTGGCTGAGCTGGTCCGCCACGGCTTGATGGCCAAGAGTTTTGTGCCCCCCAAACCATTCCGAGAACTACGCGAGTTGCTCCGATATCGCCGGAAACTGATTGAGTCGCGGACGACCTCCCGCAACCGGTTGCTTCGTCTCCTCGAAACCGCCAATGTGAAACTCGCCAGTATCGCCAGCAATGTGTTTGGAGTGTCGGGCATGCACATGCTGCGCGCGTTGGTACGCGGGGGCACGTCGCCCCAGGAGTTGGCCCAATTGGCGAAGGGGGCATTGCGCAGGAAGACGGTCGCGCTGGCGCTCGCCTGAGAAGGCCAGGTGGAAGACCACCATCGGTTTGTGTTGGATCTGGAGTTGCGCCGATTGGATCATCTGGAGGGCCTGCTTGCGGAACTAGATCAGCGGATTGAGGAGAAACTGCAACCAGTGCAGTCGACTCCTCAGCGGTTGATGCAGATTCCCGGGGTGGACCGCATCGTGGCGGCAGTGCTGATCAGTGAGTGAGGCACAGATATGCGGGTATTCAAGAGCGCGCAGCAGGCGGCCGCGTGGACGGGGGTCTGCCCGGGCAACAATGAAAGCGCGGGGCATCAGCGCGAGGGACGGGTCCGCAACGGCCATCTCCACTTGAAGACGAT
>CAZOHW010000237.1:0-6926 GCA_964579525.1 uncultured Nitrospira sp.
CAATACGCACAAGTCCCTTGCCGCTGATAATGTGATCCTCGCCGGCATGGGCGAGTATGGGCGATTCAATCGGGAAGACGTGGATCTTCTGTTTGCCAATGTCACCTATGGCGTGACCGCGCTTGGATGGCATGTCTTTGCCACGGTCGTGGTCGGGTCCGGCGAAGGCAATCTGACCTTGGAGCAGGCGATTGAGGGCATGCTCGAGGGGGTGGCGTCCGCGCTGAGACGGCTCAAGGGACAAGGCCATCTCGAGACCCTACAGCTCGTGGAGTACGACAAGCGCCGCTTCAAGGATATTGTCACGATCCTGGACAAGATCAAAGCTGGGAGTGACGGGTCGCTGAAGTTGCAGCTGTCATTGAAGCAGTTGCCGAAGCGAATTCATCCGAGGCCCAAAACGCAGCCGGAGGCCATTGATCAGATGGAAGGCAGTCGCGTCACGATTGAGCGAGACCGTGAGGTGTTCCGCTTCTCGGCGATCACGAAACAAGCCGTAATTCCTGTTCGAGACATTCCCATTCACTCATCCAACGCTGAAGGCATCGCTGAACTGCTCAAAGAATCTCGAACGCTGAAGGACCAGTCCAAATATGGGAAGCTGTTGCATCGCTATCTCATGCCGGAAGATTTTCAGGACATGATCGACATGACCCCGCTCACGCTGATCGTCGATCGGTCGACCGCATCATTTCCATGGGAAATGGCGGCAATCGAGCGGCATGGCAAGATCGTGTTCTATGGCCCTGGGCGGCAATTGACGCGGCAATTTCGAACCACCTTGTCCGGAGCACCCGGACTCGTGGCCTCACCCATTCCCAATCGCCTCCGTGTATTGGTGATCGCCGATCCAGCGCCTGAGACAGAGTTGCAATTACCGGGAGCGCGAGAGGAGGGACATGCCGTTGTGCAGGTCTTACAACGCATGAAGGAGGAACAAGGCCTGGATATCTCGATCGAGCAACGCATTGGGGGGAATGAGTGCGATCCGGTCGAATTACTCGCGCTGATCCTGAGTGAGGAATTCGACCTGATTCATTATTCGGGACACGGGGATTTCGACGAAAACAATCCCGCCAAGAGTGGATGGATCTTGAGTAAGGAGCAGGTGCTCTCAGCTAGAGACATTTTCCGCGCGCGGCGCGTCCCACGCCTCATCTTTGCCAATGCCTGTTTCTCCGGTGTGGTGCGAGAAGGAAAGCCTTTTACGTTGCAGGAGTCCAATCGGAACCTCGCCGGCTTAGCCCAGGCGTTTTTCGAGCGAGGCGTCCGGGACTATATCGGCACGGGATGGCCTGTGGATGATGTGGCAGCCTTGGAGTTTGCAAAGGTCTTCTACACGGAGGCGCTGTCCGGCCAGGATTTAGGCTGTACCCTCTCGAAGGCCAGAGAAGCCATCCTGAACAGTGGCTCGACGTGGGGGGCGTATCAGCACTATGGGCAGGCGACGGCGAAATTGATTAATTTATCAGGAAAGAACATATCTTGTAGACCGAGCAACGACGAGCTTGCAAGAGCTGGTTCGACGCGGCGAACCAAGGAGAAATCATGAGTGAGCAATTGATCGCGCGTATTCAGGCATCAGGTCCCAAAAAGATTCTGGCTCTCGATGGTGGAGGCATTCGCGGCATGATGACGATCGAGGTACTGGCGGAAATTGAAAACCAACTGCGACAGCAGTTGCAAAAAGGACCTGGGTTTCGATTGGCACATTTCTTCGATTTCGTGGCAGGCACGAGCACCGGCGCGATCATCGCCGCATGTATTTCTTATGGCATGTCTGTATCGGAGGTTCGTGAGTTCTATGAGAGCAGTGGGAAAGAGATGTTCGATAAGGTCTTTCGGCTCAATGTGTTCAAACGATTTCGGACGAAATACGAAGACGAGAAACTTGCGGGGAAGTTGCAAGATGTGTTCGGCAAAGAGACGACGTTGGGAAACGAGAAACTTCAGACCGTGCTAATGATGGTCATGCGCAATGCGACGACCGATTCACCCTGGCCGGTGTCAAACAATCCCTTTGCGAAGTACAACCAGCGCGATCGAAAGGACTGCAATCTCAATATTCCACTCTGGCAACTCATCCGTGCCAGCACGGCCGCGCCGGTCTTCTTTCCTCCGGAGGTCGTGACGTTTGCTCCAGGAACGCCGAACGAGTATCAGTTCATCTTCGTCGACGGTGGGATCACGATGTACAACAACCCTGCCTTCCAAGCCTTTCTGATGGCCACGGTCGAGCCGTATAAGATGGGGTGGATGACAGGGGAGGATCGGTTGTTGGTAGTATCGGTCGGCACCGGCACGAGCCCCAAAGCGAACGCTGATCTGGCTCCCGACGAGATGAACCTCGTGTATAACGCGACATCCCTCCCTTCCGCATTGATGTATGCGGCGCTCAACGAGCAAGACCTGCTTTGCCGGGTGTTCGGCCGCTGCCTGGCCGGCGATGATCTTGATCGTGAGGTGTGCGACTTAAAAATGGTGAAGGGACCGATAGGACCGAACAAGCTCTTCACCTATGTCCGATACAACGCCGAACTGACCGAAAAGGGTTTGAAAAATCTGGGATTGCCAGGGATTGTGCCGGAACACGTGCAGCAGCTGGATTCAGTGGAGTACATCAAAGAGCTGCAGCAGGTTGGGCAGGCCGTTGCCAAACTGGTGAAGCCGGAGCATTTCTCCCAATTCGTGTAAGGTTTCCCCGTGCGGGGCGGTGATCGCCCCGCACGGGGAAAAGACATCACTTTGCCGATGAAGCTCGTGCGACATTGAGGACTTTGATGTCGAAATGAAGTGTTTTGCCGGCGAGCGGATGGTTGAAATCGAGCACGACAGTACTAGGCTTGATTTCGGAGACCCGTGGAAAGACCGTTCGGCCATCAGTGGTTTTCCCCTCGAGCTGCATGCCTACTTTCTGTGCCTCGGCCGGCACCATCTTTCGGTCGATCTCCTGAAATGCTGTTGGATCGACGGGGCCGTAGGCTTCCTTGGGAGCGACGGTCACTTTCTTTTTTTCTCCAACGGCCATTCCCTCTAAAGCCTTCTCGAGGCCGGGAATCACTTCGTGGTTTCCCTGCGTAACTTTCAACGGTTCGGCACCCACATTGGTATCCACGACCGATTGATCGTCGAGCTTCATTGTATATTCCAACGTGACCTCTTTTCCGGTCGAGATTGTCATGGGCGATCCTCCTTTCTGGGGTTCTCCCGCTGGTGCTGACAGGGTTGAGAAAACGAGCACGGCACAACATCCACCGAGTGAAGAAAATAGCGATATGAGTCTCATCGGGCACCTCCTGTAAGAAGTGGTTCGGTGTAGACTGGAAAGGGTCGCGAGACGCAATACGCGAAGAGGAGCGATCGGTTCCAGACTCTGTTGTGGGATTATTTATTACGCTACCACATGACCTGGCGCGATACCACCCACACTTTTCAGACTGTTCTATAGTGAGACAGAGAGGTGTCTCGAGCAGAAAAGGCGACGCGCTGATGGTTGATGGCATCAGGCGGGAGAACTGTGCTCCGGTGATTCCATCAACTATGGATTCTTCTATCTCTTATGGCTTCCTTGTGTAGACGATCTCCAGCATCTTCATTTCCTTCCCGCGTCCGTGTGCCCCATACATCTCGAAGGTTTGGTTGTTGGCATCGAGGATCTTCCAGATCGCGCGATGCATCACTTTACCGCCGCCTGGCTCTGCATGTGAACCTCGCAACGTGATGGTCTTGCCATCGAGGCTGGCGGTACCTTCCATGATGAAGATGCCGGTGCTGAGGGAATCCATCCAGATCGTCACATATTTCTTGGTCACGTTGTCATAGGCGTTAATCCCGATTCCATTGAATGGCTGGCCCATCATCTTCCCGTTGAAGTCTTTGTAGAGGAAGCGGCCGTCCAACAGCATCTTCATGGTTGCCGTGCCGGTCGATTCCATCGGTGGTGTGTTCGGTTCCATCCATTCCTTGCTGGTGGTTGCCCATCTGCCGGCCAACGTGGCAAAGAGCTTGTGTGGCTCACCAGGCATGGCCAGTTTTTGCCAGAGTTCCATCATGGCCTGTGGATCCATTTGCTTGGAGCTCTTCTTCTCTTTGGCCAGGGCCGGCGAGATGGTGAGCAGGATGCAGAATGACGCAAGTGCGAGGATTCGCATGGTGGTCTCCTTATGAGTTGACAGGCTTTCAGTGGAGTGGATTGTAGATTGTCAGCTGAGCGTTGTCTGGTTCTTTCTTCATCGGTTGGGTAGTAGAGGGGGCGGGTCTTGAGTCGCTCAGACCGCCAGGGTAGAAAAAGCAGGCCAGGCTTCTTGTTTCAATTTTTCCTGGCTATCTGTGCGGGCATGAGTTGAAGCCAGATCAGAAGTCTGATCAGTCAGCTGCCGGACAATGGTCCTCGACCAGCTTGAAACGGTGTAACGCGAGATGAGCTAGGTCAGCCGTGGTAACTCGGCCTTGGGTTCTTCTTTGGTTTTCGGCTTATACCCCATCCGGTCCAGCACTTTCATGATCCGAGTCTTCAGCCGCTCATCGGCATCAGTCAAGGCGATGGCCAGGGGCTCAACGGCCGGTTTGCCGATCTTCCGGAGAATCTCCGTAGCCGATTGGCGGATCTCATCTTCTTCCGATATCAGTAGAGGAATCAATGACGGAACGGATGGTTTCCCCAGTTTGATCAAAGAATCATACGCCCGTTGCCGTACGTCGCCGACTTCGTCGGTGAGTGCCGACACGAGAGGATCGACGGCGCGGGGGTCTTTCAGCTCGCCCAGAACTTCTGCGGCATACTTCCGATTCAACCAGTGTGAATCTCGTAAGTCGAGCAACATGGCATCGGCCTTAGCTGTATTGGGATCTTTGGCGCGAATACGGAAGCTTTTGGCGATGCGCTTGCCGCCTTCTTCGACGACACGGATCGTGGCACCGTCGCCCACCTTGATTTTTTTGAGATCTTCGAGCGCCTCTTCGTCCACGTCCAGTACGACGGTCTTGCCGTCGTAGGCCAGGAGTTCGACTTCGAGTTGTTTACTCTCGGGGTTGACCGCCACGACCCGTTCGGTCACCAGGTTAAACCCGTCTTTTTTCTCTCTGCCTTTCGGCGCAATCTGTATCAGCTTTGGAGCTTCGTCTGCCATGGGAATCTATCCTCTATAAAATGGGGTAAAAGGTTATTCTGCTGGTTTCCAGCCCAGGCTGGACAGCACCGCTTCGACGGTTTCTTGGACCATCGTATTCTCGTCTTCGCGTAAGGCCAACAGCGGTTCAATGGCTTCTTTCGCCTGGAGCCGCGCCAGCGACTCGGCGGCATTTCGCCGGACCAGCCAATCTTCATCTTTCAACGACTCGATCAAGGGGGTGACACCACGTAGATCGCCGATCTTGCCCAGCCCCTCCGCTGCGTGGCGACGCACGATCCAGTTGGTACCCTGAAGGCCGTTGATCATCGCATCGACAGCCCGGCTATCGCCGCTTTTCTTTAATGCACGGGCGGCATCTTCTTGTAACGAGCTGTCCATCAGCGCTTCAATCAATGCGGGCACTGCTCGCGGATCGGCGATCCGTTCCAATGCCCAGACGGCTGCCGTCCGCACGGCGCCGTCTTTGTCTTTGATGGCCCTGATCAGAGGCTCGACCGCTCGCCGGTCCCGCAGCTTGCCGAGGGCTGAAGCCGCCTGCTCCCTGATGGCCCACGATTCGTCTTGTAAGGCGTCGATCATCGGTTCGACCGCTGCTGGTCCAATCTGCACGACGGCACTGGTGGCGGCTTCACGCACGACGGTATCCTCATCATCCATCAGGGTGGTCAAGCGAGGCAGTGCGTCCAATCCGGCCTGACCCAGCGTGGAAATGGCATGTTGCCGCAAGGCTTCGCTCTCGTCATGCAAGGCGCGAATCAGTTGATCGATTCGGTCGGAGGGTGTCTCGTCATCCATGTTTGTCGTCCTCTTCGTGGGAACGGGTGCTTGTCGATGCCATCGCTTCAAGTTTGTCGGCGATCAGCCCAGCATTGTACGCAACGAGGCCGTCGCGATCCGTCCGCAAGCGGTCGAAGAGCTCCTTGTTCGGACGCAAGACTTCCACGTCTTTGATCTTCGCCAAGGCTTCCATGGCATACACGCGCAAGGGGCGTATGGCAATGGCCTCCAGATATAGATGTGTCGGGCGGGCATCACCGATCAATCCAAGTGCCTTGATGGCCAGTTCTTTGACGCCGGTATCTTTATCCTGCTCCAGCCGTTTCATCAATGGAAGGACGGCCCGCACGTCTGCAATTTTCCCAAGCAGGTCGGCCGCCGCTTCACGCACCAGCCAGTCGTCGTCCTCGAGATATTCAATCAGAATTTCCACACTCGGCCGGCCTATCCCGAGCAGGTCGATGATCGTGGCCATCCGGGCTTCCTCACGCTCGCTTGCCCCTTCGACGTCACGCAGTGCGTTGAACGCTTCATCGATTCGCTCCCGAATCGCACCGAGCTTTTTCAAGGTGCCGACGGCGATATCGCGCACAGCCGGTTGCCCCATGGCGTCGATGAAGGCATCGATGGAGCGAGGGTCTAAGAGCTGATCCAACATCATGGCAGCTGCAATTTGGGCGTCGGGGTTCTCATGCTTCAACATGTCACAGAGGGGTCCCACTGCGGTGGGGATGGCACCGATCAAATGGGCGAGAAGATGCTTCGACTCGTCTTCCTGCTTTCGTGGCAACAGGGACACCAATGCCGAAGCTGTATCGGTATCGAGGACTCCTGCCATCTGTTCCAGCGCCTGTGCACCGGCCTTCCGCACAGCATCATCCTCATCTTCAAGCAAGCCCACGAGCGCCACGCCTGCTTGGGGATCTTTCACACGGGCCAACATCGCCGCCGCTTCTTTTTTCAGCTCAACAGTTCCAGAGCGCAGCACTGCAATCAGCGCTTGCACCGCTCTTGGGC
>CAZOHW010000238.1:0-6925 GCA_964579525.1 uncultured Nitrospira sp.
GGTCAATCCAGGACTGAGCAGGTGAATGTCGTCTGTTTTATAAGAAAGATATCGATAACCAAAAGACGCCTCAAAGACTGTGAGCAGCGGATGCAGGATTCCCAATCCCTGAGTGGCATCTCCGACGAAGGAATATTTCGGTGTGAAGTCGGGATTCACGGTGCCCTGTGCAGCAACATATCCCCAGGCACGATGCCACAGGGGGCTGTAGGCCTCAGCCGATAACATCGTGTCATGAAAGCCGAATCGATTGATCGGTTCAACCCGTGCGATCAGAGTCTGCGCGCCAATGGATTTAGCGACCTCAATCAGCACATCCCGTTCGTCTCGAATACCACGGGAATAGGAAAACTGGCCGTATCCCACCTTGAGATAGTCACGGAACGGTAACCGAATGGTGGAATCTCGTAGGCCAAGCGGGGCTTGCGGTGACGTCTCCAGGAGTGCCGTCACATCCCGCAGGCGTGCCGCAACTGCTTCATCGCCGGTCAATTGATAAAGACGCGTATAGTGCTCTCCGGCTTCCCGCGTCGCTCCACTCCAGAACAAGGTATCGGCAAGCCCTCCTAACGCCTCTTGATTCGTGCTGTCCTGTTGGAGGATCTCCCGGAAGAGTTGAATGGCGGAGTCATACTGTTTGTTCCAAGACAACACACGCGCTAAGCCGATCTGAATATCACGGTCCGAAGGATGACGCGTGAGAATGTCGCGGTAGAGCGCTGCAGCTTGTTCAAACTGTCTGTCTCGGGCCAGCGCACGCGCAAGGTTTCCCCGGATGTCGTCGTCAGCCGGATAGGTTGCCAGGATTTGCTGGTAGGCGGTGATCGCCTCTTTGTAAGCGCCATTCTGTTCAAACACCTGCGCCTTGGCCATTCGCTCGGTTCGTTCCGTGGCGGGAAGGTTCGGGATTGCAGCCGGTGGCGGATTGTCCGGCTGAAGCATGGCACGTGTGATTGATGCGATGCGTTCGGCAATTGCAGGGTCCTGAGTGATGGAATAGGCTCGTTCGTAATAGGGCAGGGCATCCTTCGATCGACTTTCCCAGAACAAGAGGTCTCCGAATCCTTGGAGCGCTTCGGCATGGCGTGGGTCTTCCAGCAAAACGCTTTCGTAGAGTGTCCGTGCTTCCTTCCTATCGATGTGCCATGAGAGCACTCGGGCCAGTGCGGTTCGCACATCAAGATCGGCAGGATGCCGTCGCATGATCTCTCGGTACAGGCTTGTCGCTTCAGCATGGGAACCTTGCCACGACAAGAGTTTGGCGAGTGTTGCCCGGATCTCGTCATTCTCAGGATCCTGTCGAAGGATCGTGCGGTAGATGGCGATGGCCTCGTCATACCGTTTGGTGCCTTCAAATTGTTTGGCTCGCTCGAGTAACGAGCGTGATGAGGACCTATCAGCAGCTTGAACCGGCTGGTATCCAACCATGCAGGTCATGAAAAGACTTGTCCACAAGATCAGCAGACGACTTCTCTTCAGAAACGACCGTGCTGAGACATCGTTAGTGGGCACCTTACTATTGGAGCGCCAGGTAGCCGGGCAGATCATGAATGATGAGTCCCGAAAAACTTGATTGGTGAACCCGAGAAAACACATCACTGATCGCTTGTTGCACCTCATGACGTGCACGCCCTGAAAATGAAATGCGCTCCGGGCGCACTGTCGTGCGATGATAGATGCGGAACCACATCGGATCCCTCTCCGGAGACTCCTGAGGGCGAGAGGCTTCGAGGTTCAACGTTCTTCGGATGGGATCGAGCGTGCCGTCCGCCAAGGCTGCGCGACGTTCCCGTTTCAAGATGACATGCCGCTCGGGGGAGAGCTGCGTTGTTTCAAGAGCCAGCCAGACCGGCACAGGTCCTAAGGCACCGTAGCGGAGAATGTCATCGCCGATCGTGATCAATTCATCCACATCGGTTCGATAACTCATGACCGCCACCTCATCGACTCGATCCATTACGGAAAACGCGACGGGTCGGTGCCGATGAATCGTTGAGGTGAACCAGAAGGGGATCACGACGGACAGCTTCGTTCGCCCGTGCAACGCCGTCTTCACGCGATCGATAGTGTCTAGATAGCGCTGAAAGATCGTCTCATCTTCAGGGAAACCGTCCAGGAGGTACGGCTCCATGTCTAACTGCACACCAGGAACGCTCCGGCTTCCCATCAAGGACAGTAGCCGGTCTAATTTCTCGATCAATGGTGTAGCGTGATCAATCATGTCCGGGGCACCATCGAGCGCGAAAAGCTCAATGTCTGCCTCCTTCGTGATGGCAAACAAGTCGGCAAAAGCCGACCAGATTTGGTCTGAGTCGTGCCTATCGGGTAGTTGCAGCAAGATCCGTCGGCACTGTTGCTTCCGGCAGGCTGCCACCATGCCCTCGGGGTCTCGAATCGCCGATTGATAGTCCCAATACCAAAACCCCATCGAGGGGGTGGGATGAATTTCGGACTCCGGCCCCAGGAGGGCCAACTCTTCTATGAAAATATCTGCTGCGTCCTCGGTCACGAGTCGCAGCTGGGTAAGCTGTCGAAGGTCGAGTCGTTTCGCGAGCGAGGCGAGAGGAATCTCGAGGGCAAAACGGCCGGTGATGCGCTCGGCCACGGCATGAGCCCGACGTTGATCGGCTAAGCCGTCGACGAATTCAATCGTGACGGGGCTTGAGGTTGTTCCCCGTACACGAAGCATTCGAAAGGACAAGGCATCGAGGCTCTTGTTGCTGGTGCGCAGCGACCACATCCAGCCGCAAGTGGCCGCTTCACGATGATCGATCCGCACATGCAGCGGAGGCGCCATACCTACCTGAGTCGTCCGGCAGGCACTGATGGGTTGTCCGGCAGCGGCCTGGGCCAATAGGTCCAGCCGGCCGTTCGGGGGACGATAGGAAGAAAGAACAAAAGAATTGGCCGACTGCGGACCGCGCACTATAATCTTGGGAGCAGTCTGAGCACCGACATACACCAGTTCAATTTCCTCGATATCGGTCAGGGGGTTCTGGCCAGGAATAGTGAACTCTTGGGTGAAGGCCGGAGAAGCCCACAGCCATACCGCGATGCCGAGCACACGGGCTGCCTCCCAGATAAGCACCCGTTTCGATGGAGAGATCGTAAGGAGCGGGTCAGGATGCATCACGATTCCGCCTCACATCACACATGACACTCGAAGCCGTCTACGGTGTCTCCCAGGCATTATTTCTGCTGTATTTGGTTTCCCTGACGGGTGGGTACTTAATTCTAAATGCCATCTCTTTGCTTTCACTCCGACAGTATTTCGAGGAGCGAATGGGTGAGCATTTCCCGCAAGCTTTCACCGGATATGAGCCGCAAATTAGCATCATTGTGCCAGCATATAACGAAGCCGCCACAATCGCGAGTTCTATTCAATCTTTGTTACAGCTCCGATATCCCGAGTATGAAATCATCGTGGTCAACGACGGGTCGAAGGACAATACGATTGAAGTGCTTCGACAGGCGTTCGAGCTGAAACCGTTTCCTGAAGCCTACGGGCGCGATCTTCCGACACAACCGATTCGTGCCACGTATCATTCCTCCATCTATGCCAATGTCCGTGTGATCGACAAAGAAAATGGGGGGAAAGCCGATTCGCTGAATGCTGGCATTAATCTGTCGGTCTATCCACTGTTTTGCTGTATTGATGCCGACTCGGTTCTGGCACAGGATAGTCTCTATCGCGTGGTACAACCATTCTTATTCGATCACCGTACGGTCGCCTGTGGCGGCACAATCCGTGTAGCCAATGGCTGTTCCGTTGAAGCGGGGCATCTGAAACGTGTCGGCCTGCCGTCGAGCCCATTGGCGCTCCTCCAAACCGTGGAATACCTGCGTGCCTTCCTATCTGGCCGGCAGGGTTGGTCTCCGATGAATGCGATGCTGATCATCTCGGGCGCCTTTGGATTGTTCCGTAAAGAGTCCGTGCTGAAAGTCGGGGGCTATCGAACCGCCACGATCGGTGAGGACATGGAACTGGTGGTTCGCCTCCATCACCATCACCGCCTGAATGGCATCCCGTACCGTATTACCTATGTGCCGGATCCGGTCTGTTGGACCGAGGTACCGGAAGATTACCGGACCCTCAGAGACCAACGCATCCGTTGGCAACGTGGCCTTTGTGACAGTTTGGCAGGCCACTTTGAGCTCTGCTGTCATCCCAAGGGCGGCACTGTTGCGTGGCTCGCTTTTCCATTCATGGCGGTCTTTGAATGGTTTGGACCAGCGTTTGAAATTTTGGGGTATCTGTTGCTGTTGATCGGCTTGAGCTTAGGCTTGGTCTCGCTTCAGGTCTGGTTCGTCTGTATGTGTGTCGCCATTGGGCTCGGAGTCACGCTCTCCTTGAGTGCGCTATTGATGGAGGAGATGACCTTCCATCTATATAACCGGCCATCGGACCTTCTCAAACTGGTCATCGCATCGGTACTCGAAAATTTTGGGTATCGACAGCTCAATTCCTACTGGAAATTGATCGGGCTGTTCCGATGGATCCGTGGCACAAAAGCGGAATGGGGCAATATGACTCGATCGGCCTCATGGCAATCCCAGCACGCCCGTCCTGGAAACCGCTAGTTGAATGTCGCTGAGGTTGTTCCGTGATTCAAAGAACTGGACGTCTGGTTTCTTTCAACACGAGGGTTTTCCTCTCATTCAACTGTACTCACCCCAAAACGGTGATTCTCAATGGTAGCCGTCTTCCATTGTGGTCTCGTCACCACGGTGCCCCAGCTGTCCGTTTACCTTTCCCTTCCCTCTCCGTCTAATCCATCAGACGAGGTGAGAAAGAGGAAGACAAAGATTGAAGGAACCCCCGACTCATATTCATAAGGAGACGCCAATGACACATCATCGTGGATGGAACGTGCTGATGTTGGGAACGGTTGTGGGGCTGTCGGTGGCCGGTATTTCACTTCCAAGTCATGCGTATGATGGAACGGATGAGCCGGCGGCGCGTATGGACAATCGCGCGCTGAACAGCGGCCCTGGCTCCCTCCATAGTGGATGGGGCGATATGGATCATCGTGAGCGCGGGCGAAACGGTGAGGACGAAACATTACTCGCTCAAGTTGGTGACATTCGGCAGGAGGATCGCCGGGAAGATCGCCGATTAGACCGGAGAGAGAATCGGCGCGAAGATCGTCAACTTGACCGGCAAGAGAATCGGAGAGAAGACCAGCAGCTGGGGCGACGGGAAGACCGTCGTGAAGATCAACAAGTCGACAGGCGTGAGGACCATCGGTCGAACGCCGGTGGCGAACTCCGTGGGCTCGATCGTGCCGATCAGGTGGCTGGTGAACATGGACGAGAAGGACGGGAGAATGCCCGCATGATGCAGATGGATGGGCCAAATGGACCGGAACGGATGGAGCGCCCACAGAGACCGGATCGCCCGGAGCAGATGGACAGACCAGAGCGGCCGGATCGACCAGAGCGAGGCGGGCGACACTGAGCAGGATGTTAAGAGCGGCGGCAAGATTATCTTGGCGCCGCTCTATAGTAAGCCGCAGGCATTTCTCTATTGTACCATTGGCATACTGGACAAATGCTGCATATAGGAATGGGTACAAAAGATAATGCCTAGGTGGATGATTATTGTGGTAGCAGTGGCGTTGGTTGGGTTATGGGAAGGAATCACACGTGCGGCGGACCCAAGTGAGAAAGGGCCGCGACCATCGTCTGAACGAAACTGGCAGATTGGAATGTCGCCAAGTTATAGCCACGGAAATTTTGGAACTGATTCGACGAGTGAATTCATCTATGCGCCTGTTTCCATACGGCGGTTATTCTCCAAAGGCAATATTTCGTTGATTATTCCATCCGTGACGGCCATCACCGATGGACAAACCACACTGGTTGGGGGAACCGCATTTCGTGTCGATAATAGCGGGCATGGCAGCATCAATAGCGGAGGGGGTGGGAACGACCAATGTCATAAAAATAATAGTGGCCACGGCAATAACCACGGTGAGACCTGTGGGACCACCACTCGAGTTCCTGGCCAGCGGGTGACAACCACTGGAATCGGCGACGTGATCTTGCGGGGACGCTATTATCTCTTTGAAGAAACCAACTCTACGCCGTTGGTTGCCGTCACGGCTCGTTTTAAATTTCCAACGGCGACGGCAAGTCAGGGGTTAGGAACCGGTAAGTTTGACCATGGGTATGGAATTGAGCTCACCAAGCTGATTGGTCAGAGTTGGCTGGTCTTTTTTGATGGTGGGTATAACGTTATCGGGGATCCGGATCGGGCTGATGGCACTGGCACATTAGGTTTGCGGAACCAATATTGGTGGGATGTCGGGGCGGGCTATTACCTAACGCGTGATTGGTTGGCCAGTGTGTATTTCGAAGAGTATCGAGCGCTTCGTTCAGGTTTGACAAACGCCAGGGACTTCCTATTCGTCATGAATTATCGAGCGTCTGCCGCATGGCGCTTCAACGGAGGCGTGACGGTTGGTGTGTCAAATGGTGCGCCGGACTATGTCGTCTCGATCGGCTCCAACTATCGATTTTAGCAGGAGCCTCCTTCCCATGGGGCCGTTTACGCGACGTCTGACAATTCGTCGAATAAAACAAGTAGGCCAAAGCAGACGATCCGGTGGCCTCCTCCTAGGATTCTTGGGGTAGGAGGATGCTACCGGACCAACAAGCAGGACCGGATGATGCACAACTCATTGCCCGTAGCCTCAACCAGGATCATGAGGCCTTCGGACAATTGGTCGATCGGCATGCGTCCGCGATCGTCAACTTGGCCTACCGCATGGTAGGGGATCGGACTGAAGCGGAAGATTTAGCGCAGGAATCGTTCTTGGCGGCCTTTAAAGCGCTGCCGACGTTCCGTGCCGGCTCAAAGTTTTCAACCTGGCTCTACCGGAACGCGGTGAACCAGTGCAAAGATTGGCTACGTTCCAAGCGG
>CAZOHW010000239.1:0-6883 GCA_964579525.1 uncultured Nitrospira sp.
TTTTTGAGAATGAGATGCCTGCTTTCACTGAAAACCAGTTCTCCTTCCTTCATCTCACCCACCCGCCGGCTCGGACTGATTTGACGCCAGGCGAGTGGGGCATCCGATGTCTCCTCGGCCAAGCCGACCAGCCCTTTCAGGCCACCCTGGTTGGATTGGATCAGATAACAGGTGATGGCTTCAATCTTGGGGTCATCGAACGCTTCCACCACGATTTTGTGATCAGGCCCCAACCATTTGAATTCCGTGTCAACACTCCCGACTTCTTCCGCGTAACTAGCCGAAACGATCATGGAGCAACAGAGCAATGTGCTTACAAGAATTGTTGTCTTCATCTCTTTCTTCTCCCATGATGGGAACGCGTGACCCCTTGTACGGTATAACTGAGATCTTCTGTACGAACGCAAGAGTTTCTGACCTGGTTGGCCGGCGACCTGAAAGAAGGAATAGTCGAGTGAAATTTGGAGTTCTCCGAGACTCTATTCTTCACACCATTTCCATCCTGTCAAACTCCAAGATCAGCGTCTCCATCAGGATGCCTCCATCCATGGCACGCAAGGGCGAGTACGAAAGACTCACCGGACGTACATTGTCGAAACGCCAGGTCAGTGCCACAGTTGACTGATCCTCTCCCAAAAGTTCCACCTTCACGGTACGCTTCCGAGGAACTGTTCCGTTCCGAGCCTCGTCCCACCAGGCATAGAGATCCAGAGCCCCCATGACTCCTCGCTTGAGGACAAGACGATTGGCCGCAGCGACGTCACCGCGCTCGACAGGTTGAGGAGGGACCACGTGAGGGCGCTGAGGTCCCTCGGGCTGGCCAACGATGAAATCTGGAAAGATCACCTCCGCAAAGCCTGCCAGCGGAGCACCGCTGTCTCCTCGTCCAAAATCAACGAGAAAATTCGAGTTTCTATAGGGCTGTTCGCGTATGACGGCCATAATGTCTTCACTCCTGATAAAAAAGCCTCGACACTATTCCATTTCTAGGCGCTCGTAGGCTAATACCAGTTCTTCCATGGCAATGTCGGTCCCCTTGGCGTTGAGTGGACCGCTGGTATGCTTGATGATGCGTGCCTTCAACAGCTTCCAGGTCTGTACCACGTCGCTGTGATCTTCATTCTGGAGTTGAATTGTCACCGTTCGTACGGCGTTCGGGGCGCCGTTGCGGATCTGGTCAAGCCATGCGTAGAGATTCAGTGAACCGATGATCCCTCGTTTCAGCGTGACGTCGCTGACCTTGTTCAAGCCTGTCAGCTTCATCACATTGTTTTCTTTGAAGTTGCCGTTGCGGTATTCGATCACTACGGCTTCCATGCCAATGCCGCTTACCTCTTGGAAGCCTGCCTGAGGCCCTTGGGTGTTTCCGTCGCCAAGGTCAACCAGAAAATTAAACTGGCCATAGGGACGATCGCGCAAAATAGCCATACGTATCTCCTCTCCTTCAGGGCTGCAGGTTCTTGAACATCATGGCTCCGTGCTGGGCGCAGCGCACATGATGCTTCGTAAACACGTTATATGGGCCCAGTGAATTACGTAAACTAACGTGCCGCCAATTCCTACGCCGAGCGCAACAGAAAATCAACAGGGATTACTGGAAAGCTCCGGAATCGTTCAGATGAAGGGGATCTCGTAGGATGATCAGTTCCTTATCTTGAATCGTGTAAATGATACGGAAATCGCCTTCGCGGAGGCGGTAGAGATCGTCTTTACCGGTAAGTTTCTTCACACCTGAGGGCGGGGGATCATGCTGCAACGTCTTCATGCGTTTGACGAGGCGCTTTTGGATGGCAGAGGAGAACGAACGGAGTTGGCATTCAGCTGGCGGGGCGAGAAGAATCGAACAGGCCATGGTCGGCTAGAGGCCGAGATCTTTGAGAATCTCACGGTGATTCTTGTTTAGAGGATTCTAAGGGGGTTGGGAGGTACCGCGTTCCTAGTCGCAGGCTGTAAATTGAGATTGCCGACAACGGTTCGCCATCTCCTGCGCCTCCTCGATCTGCGCGGCGGTCATTTGTGAGGTCAGATGCTCTCGACGCATGATGGCCGTCTTCTTCTCATCGCCATTCATCATGGCGGCAGCGATTGTATACCACATGAGGGCGCGAACAACGTCTTTCCGGACGCCTCGTCCCCTCTCATAGAGTAGACCCAGATCGTTCTGTGGGCCGGCATAACCCTGTGCCGCTGCCTTGCGAAACCACGTGAGTGCCACGGAATGGTCCTGCCGGACGCCTCGTCCTTTTTCATACATCAGGCCCAGATAGTATTGGGCCGATGCCATTCCTTGCTCCGCGAGAGGACTGAAGAGACGTGCGGCTTGCGTATAGTCACCACGTTCATAGGCAAATTCAGCTTCTTCAATGGGCTGTGCGGCAGCAACGGATTCCGGACCGGTTCCTGACGCGCCGCACAAAACCAACAACATCGCCACGATACAATGCCACATCGACATCATCCTTTCAGATACCGTACTAGTAGTTCCCGAACATTGCCCTAACGCCTCGAAAGAAACGGAGGGACTATCCATTCTACTTTGTGGATTTCTGCGGGTCTATGGAACTGAAGAGAGAGAACATTGTGAAAGGCGAGGAGGGGAGAGGGCGAACCTTTTGAGCCAGAGGGGCGGCCTGATATAGGCCCAAGTAGAGTCTATCAATCTCAGGCGCTGTCGGAGTGACAGCAGCAGAGTGCGCGGCCTTGCGGCCGAGTGCCAGGCACCAGTATGAGGCTATTTGGCTGCCGAGTCGCTTATCTATTTCCTTCCGACAACGGCTTCTACTGCATCGGCATCACCGCGGTCCATGGCGACCTGAATGCAGAGGGATTCTTCATCGCGATGGATGGAGGCGACGGCCAGGGTCTTTCCATTCTTCCGATAGGCGACGAGACCATCGCGAGCCATGAGATTTCCAACAATGTTTGCTTCGTCCCAGTCTTCTGCATATCCCACATAGCTGATCGCCGTGTCGTAATGCATGCTCCAGAAAAACGGGACGGCGGTAAACGGCTGCTTATGGCCGAGTATGTTTCTTGCGGCGGCTTGGCCCTGCCGTTCCGCCACGACCCAGTGCTCAACACGAATGGTGCGGCCTGTATAGCGGTCCGGCCAGCGTGCAATGTCTCCGGCGGCCCAGATCGCCGGGGCGCTTGTTCGCAAGTATTCGTCCACCAGAACACCACGATTGACTTGTAAGCCTGCATGTTCAGCTAGGTCCA
The DNA here is from genome assembly GCA_964579525.1 of uncultured Nitrospira sp. Taxonomy (GTDB): domain Bacteria; phylum Nitrospirota; class Nitrospiria; order Nitrospirales; family Nitrospiraceae; genus Nitrospira_D. The sequence continues at coordinate 3,220 of CAZOHW010000239.1, forward strand.
GATTCGGACGAACCCCGATTCCGACGACGACCAGATCTGCCTTAAGTTTCGTCCCGTTCTTCAACGTGACGGATTGCTCGTTGATCGAAGCGACGGTCTGTCCCAGGTGAAACGTGACCCCGTGCTGCTCATGAACATCCCGCACGAAGCGGCCCAACTTGGCTCCGAGTACACGCTGCATGGGAATCTCGTCCGGCGCCACAATGTGTACACCCAGGTTCCTGGTCCGAAGCGCCGCCGCCACCTCCAATCCGATAAAGCTCGCGCCGATGACCACCGCACGCCGCCCCTGCGTCGCGCGCTCAATGATGGCCCGGCTATCGTGCAACGACCGCAAATAGTGAACGTGCTGCAATTGTGCCCTGGGAACATCCAGTTTGACAGGCGACGCGCCGGTCGCTAGTAATAAGGCCCCATACTCAAGTCGACGGCCATCGTCCAATTCGACCGATCGATCATCCGGCAAGACGCGCACGACGCGGCGGCCTGTCATCAGATTAATACGGGTCTTCTGGTACCAATCTGAGGGACGAAGAGGAACCCATTCCTCCGGCGCAGTACCCGCCAAATAATCCTTGGAGATGTTCGGGCGGTCATAGGGACCGGTATCGTCGGTCGAGATCATCGTCACCGGTTGCTGGTATCCCTGGCGTCTCAGCATCTCGGCGGCGGCAAAGCCGGCGGCTCCGCCTCCTACGATAACGACGGAGGTCGGTGGTGAAGCGAGCGGCGCGGAGGAAGCGGGAGGTGATTTGGTTCCGATGACGAACAAACGGCCGCCACGCTGCTCCACTGTATAACAAGGTACCGGGTCGATCGCCGGAGCATGAACGGCTTCTCCTGTCTCAGGCTGAAAGCAGGCACGGTGCCAGGGGCAGCGAACCGTTGACCCATCAAACAGGCCTTGACCCAGAGGGCCGCCATAGTGCGTACATTTTGCTCCGATGCCGTATACGGCGGAGCCTTTACGGACCAGCAGCACCGGTTCTCCGCCGAAATGACCAAGTACCATCGCCCCATCGTGCAGCTCGATGGACGCTACGCCTTCTTTCGCCAAGTCTGGACCTGATACTGCTTCACCGCCTGTCTCACCCACAGGTTTTCGCTCCTTTATTGCTTGTTGTGCTCGTCACGGATGGCTCTCACCTCACCGTTGTCCTTGCTTGAGCGGCACTCAGGCGCTGCTCCGGTATGGATTCAGATTTCAACGATGCCATGTCGATGGAGAACCGGTACTTCACATCCGCCTTCACGAGCCGGTTGTACGCTTCATCGACCCGTTGGATGGGCACCACTTCAACGTCAGCAGTAATGTGATGCTCGCCGCAAAAGTCGAGCATCTCCTGCGTTTCCCGTATTCCACCGATGGTCGAGCCGGAAAAGTTCCGGCGGGCGACGATCAGTCCAAAGGCCGACACCGTCAATGGCTTTTCCGGTGCGCCGACAATCGTGATCGTGCCGTCGCGCCGGAGCAGACTGAGATAGGCGTTGATGTCATGGTCAGCGGAGACGCAGTCCAGAATAAAGTCGAGGCTCCCGGCATGTTTCTTCATGTCATGAGCATCCCGTGAAAGGACGACTTCATCGGCACCGAGATGAAGAGCATCATCCTTCTTCTGAGGCGAATGGGTAAAGACAGCAACCTGTGCGCCCATCGCGTGAGCGAACTTGACGGCCATATGGCCGAGTCCGCCGAGGCCCACGATACCGACCTTTTGACCTTGCGTGACCCCCCAGTGGCGCATCGGCGAGAAGGTGGTGATGCCGGCACAGAGCAGCGGCGCTGTGCCGGCTAGATTCAGGTGCGCAGGCACGCGCAAGACAAAACGCTCGTCCACCACGATACTTTCCGAATACCCTCCATAGGTCACACCGCCGAGGTGTTTGTCAGGGGAGTTGTAGGTGAGCGTCATGTTTGGACAGAACTGTTCCAAGCCTTCCCGGCACTCCGAACAGGTCCGGTCAGAATCCACCATGCAGCCCACGCCGACAATGTCGCCCTGCTGAAACCGGTTGACCGCGGCGCCGACCTTCGTGGCGCGCCCGATAATTTCGTGACCCGGCACAATGGGATAGACCGTCGGCATGGCATGACGCCACTCGTTACGCACCTGATGAAGGTCCGAGTGACAGATGCCGCAGAACAGGATGTCTATCTGGACGTCTCGCTCCGTCGGATGGCGCCGGAGGATCGATGTGCCGGCAAAGGAGGAGGTCGCACTCGCTGCCGCATAGGCTTTCACGTTCCAACCGGTTGCCATAGTACGCTCCTTTCAGGCCGCTTCTATGAATCAATCATCCATCGATTACGATCCGGTGAAAGCTGGTAGTTCCCCGAGTACTCGAGCTTGATGTGACGGCATCCCGGCGCGGTCTCGTCTCAAGTATTTACTGATACTTAGGAGGGACCGATCGTTACTGGGACGCGATCGTCAAGAACGGCGGACAAGCCATCGTCTGCAGCTGGTGCAAGGACAAATTCGGGCTCCACCGGCAAATCGTCCCGCGCGTACTCATAGAGGCGATGACTGGCGCGGATAAGGCCGCAGCCAAGCGCGTGATGGAGGCCATGATGGAGATGGTCAAGATCGATATCGAGAAGATCGAGGCCGCCCGGCGCGGATAACGTCAGAAGGGTTTCGGCCTACCCATGATCGTGGCCCGACTCGTCCTCATGTCGGCTCCTCTCTCGCCGTTCTCGTTCGGCCTCCACACGGCGCCGCTCTGCCACGATCATTCGATCCAACTCCGCAATGTGCTGCTCGGCGAACGATTTGACTGCCTGTCGTTCGTCTGTCAGCCAGCGCGTCAGCGACTCTCTCTTGACCCGCCAGGCTTCTGCAAGTCCGAATTCACCGGAGACTGCGACGGTGCAATTGATGCTGGTCCGAACTCCACCCAGTTTGTAATCGTCATGTGGAAAGCGCGACACAATCTCTTTCAAGACGCCGTCGGTAGATGTCGAACCCAGATAGTTCTGGAGAAGCGCCAGAGCGAAATCGGCTTCCGTGTCGCCGCCACCTTTGATTAGCTCGCCGAGTGCGGCGGCGAACGCGGGTGTGCAGGTGGGAAAGGCTCTGCCGAGTAGGCTCCCTCCTCGAAAGCGGAATTCTGCCCGGTCTTGAGCGAACCACACCAGGCACTTGCTGATGGCGAGTTGAGGATCTTTCGACAGCGCCGCTTCCAGTCCTTGAAACTCAAACGGGACTATCTCGGCCTGTTCTTCGGAGTCGCCCTCAGACTTCCTCGCGAGCCGACGGGTCATCACCTCGTCGAGTCGCTGTTGTTCAGTTTCCCTGATTCGAACAAACGCCAGTCCGGCGGTGTCCTCGTTCGCCCATTGCACATCAGCCCCATCGATCATCAGCGCCCACTCCAAGCTGGGGACAGCGATGCGCAGTTCTAACGAAAGGCCCGGCAACATGAGGAGCGGGCTTTCCAGCCGGCACCCGGTCTTTGAGAGATCGAGGATGATACCTGCCCCTTCGGGCTGTGCGGAGCCCGACACCATGGCGCGAAATTGCACCGCAACTCGAGGTGCGGACCGCTGCTCTTCTGTCTTCAGATTCATGACTGCTCGACGCTCCGCTTTCCCATCAATGGTCCCTCACTTCTCCCCGCAGTAAGAAACAGGGGAGAGGGTACTTGTTCTTGTATTCTGATT
>CAZOHW010000240.1:0-6866 GCA_964579525.1 uncultured Nitrospira sp.
TTTCGTGTTCTTCGATGGGCAGTTGCCCTGGTGGTGGGGCTTCACTGTGCTGTTCCTCGGGGCAATATCCGCGTTATTGGGCGGGATGTACGCGTTGATGGAACATGACCTCAAGAGGCTCCTGGCGTTTCACAGTGTGGAAAACATCGGCATCATCCTATTGGGCATCGGGGCCGGCATGATCTTTCAGTCTTACGGGCTGAAGGAACTGGTCGCGCTCGGACTGCTGGCTGGGCTCTACCATACGATCAATCACGCCATGTTTAAGGCCTTACTGTTCTTAGGGGCCGGCTCACTGCTCTATGCGACACATACGCGCAATATGGAGGAGTATGGCGGATTACTTCGGCGCATGCCTTGGACAGGGATCTGTTTTTTGATCGGAGCTGTGTCAATTTCCGCTCTGCCGCCCACTAATGGATTCGTGAGCGAGTGGCTGGTGTTCCAAAGCCTCTTTCTCAGTTTTCAGATTCCGACGGTGTTTCTCAAACTGATGCTGCCGATCACAGCAGCTATCCTGGCCCTGACCGGTGTGCTGGCCCTGGCCTGCTTCGCGAAAGCGTTCGGGATTGCGTTTCTCGCGCAGCCACGGAGCACGCATGCACGTCACGCCGAGGAGGTTCCGGTTCCAATGCGCATCGGGATGGGTCTCTTGGCCACGTTCTGCATTGCGTTGGGCATCGCCCCGATGGTAGTGGTGCCGCTGTTGGACCGAGTCGTCGCTCCCCTAGCCGGCATGTCGATCGAAAGCAAGGTACTAGCGATGGATGGATGGGCGCTTGCGCCGGTGAATATCGAATTCTCAAGCCTCTCCACACCGGTGCTCGCGTTGCTGCTGGTGGCGCTGTCGATGTTAGGTTTGGGGCTAGCCGTCACGTTCGGTGGTCGTCTGATCACACGCCGTTACAAAACCTGGGGCTGTGGAATCAACCTCACACCCAGGATGGAATACACCGCGACTGGTTTCGTCCAGCCGATCAAACGAGTCTTCAGTACGATCTACCAGCCGACGGTCAAACTGGAGACGGAGTTTCTTGCCGAGTCACGATACTTTGCCAAACGGCGACACTTTGCATTTCATATTGAACCGATCTTTGAGAAGTATCTCTACGATCCCGTGGTGGCGTTCTTCGCGACTCTGGCTGACCGCCTGAAAGTCATCCAGGCAGGCAGTCTGCATCTCTACCTGACCTATATCTTCGTCGCACTGATCACCTTGCTGTTGCTCGCGGTCTAATTAATGCTACAAGCGATCATTTTAGTTGTTGCTCAAGTAACGGCCTTACTGGTCGTTTCCCCATTTCTTGTGGGTCTGATCCGGAAGGTCAAAGCACGTCTGCAATTGCGACAAGGCGCGAGCGTTCTCCAGCCTTACGCTGACTTGGCGAAGCTCTTCCAGAAGCAGCCGGTAATATCAACTACTGCCTCTTGGGTCTTTACAGCGACGCCCTATATCGTGTTCGCTTCCACATTGACTGCGGGCCTGCTGGTCCCCACATTCATCTCGCAGGCACCCATGAACTTTGCGGGAAACATCATTGCGCTGGTGTATCTACTGGCGTTGGGCACATTTTTTTTGATTCTTGCGGGATTCGATGCCGGATCAGCCTTCGGCGGGATGGGCAGCAGCCGAGAAGCGATCGTGGCGTCGCTGACCGAGCCGGCGATGATCCTGTCCATCTTTGCCATCGCGCTGACTACGGGATCCACCAACCTCAGCACGGTGGTTCATAAGACTGCGGTGCTGGAAGATATCATGACGGATCCATCGCCGCATCTGATGGCGCTGGCAGCCCTCTTTATCGTGGCACTCGCAGAGACAGGACGGGTACCGGTCGATAATCCGGCGACCCATCTCGAACTGACCATGATCCATGAGGCGATGGTTCTGGAATACTCGGGGCGCTATCTGGCCTTACTCGAATGGGCAGCCGGGCTAAAATTGACTGTGTTCCTTTCGTTGATCGCCAACGTCTTTGCACCATGGGGCATCGCAACCAGTTTTGAGCCGACCGCGCTGGGTGTCGGTTTGGCGACCTATCTCGGGAAAGTGTCGGGGTTGGCCGTGCTGATCGGCGTGATAGAATCGATGTTTGCGAAGCTGCGCTTGTTCAGAGTCACGGATCTGTTGGGTGTGGCGTTCATCCTCGCGCTGCTCGGATTGCTGTTCTTTTACATTCTTCGGAGCTGAACAGATGCAGGGGCTTTCTTCCATTGGATCACAACTTGTCAACTTATGCTCGGCCTTGCTCTTGTTGACCTGTTTCGCGATTGTGGCGCAACGGCGGCTCTCGGCCTGCGTTGACTTGTTCGCGCTGCAGTCGGCCTTTCTCTTCGTCACCGCAGCCCTGGTGGCCTATTTGACAGGGAATCATCATATTTATATCGCGGCGGCGTTGACCGGCGTCATCAAAGTGATCATCATTCCGCGGGTCCTGAAGAAAATCATTGATCGCCTCAACGTCAAGCGAGAGCTGGTGATGTACATCAACGTGCCGACCGGACTGTTGATTTGCGGCGGGCTGGTCATGTTGGCCTTCTTCATCTCGCAACCGATCATTCCGTTGGGCTCTCTGCTCACACGTGATTCTCTGGCCATCGCCCTTGCGATCGTGCTCATCGGATTGTTTACGATGATCGCGAGACAAAAGGCTGTCACACAACTGGTAGGCTTTCTGGTCATGGAAAACGGGCTGTTCTTGGCGGCCACGGCCGCCACACACGGGATGCCCTTGATCGTGGAATTGGGGGTGTTCTTCGACGTGCTCATTGCGACGTTGATCGCGGGAATCTATACGAATCGCTTACATGACGCGTTCGACAGCGTCGATACGAGTCACCTCACCGTGCTGAAGGAATAACTGAGGACCCCTTGATGATCGCAGTCGTAGTCTTGTTGGTCGCGCCGCTTCTCGCGGGGGGGCTGAGCCTGGTCGTCCACCGCTCGGCATGGCTCCATGGGATCAACCTGATGAGCCTGGGCGCGCTCGTCACCGCAGAAATCGTGATCACCCAAACTGTGCTGAGAGACGGGCCATTCACGGCTCTCGGGGAGTTAGCGTATCTCGACGCGTTGTCGACCTTCATTCTGTTCATCATCGGAGCAGTCGGACTGGCCTGTTCGTTCTATATGCGTTCGTACATGGACGACCAAGTCGCGCGGGGCGTGATCGTGCCTTCACGCCTCAACCTGTTCTTTTTTCTTTTCCATATGTTTTTGCTTGCTATGGTGGTCGCGACCATTGCGAACAGTGTTGGGGTGCAATGGGTGGCTATTGAGGCAACGACGCTCGCCACAACCTTTCTCATAGCCTTTTGGCGGCGACGAGAGTCGCTGGAGGCCGGGTGGAAATACCTCATTTTGTGTTCAGTCGGAATCTCGCTCGCATTGTTCGGTGTCGTGCTGCTGTATTACTCGTCCCTGCATGTCTTGAGCGATGTCAGTCAGGGGTTGAACGTGACGCAGCTGCTCCCGGTGGCTGATCGATTGAATCCCCATGTCCTCAAATTAGCGTTCATCTTTATCCTGGTTGGATATGGCACCAAAGTGGGGCTCGTCCCGATGCATAGCTGGCTACCGGATGCCTACACCGAGGCCCCGGCTCCGGTAGTCGCCATGCTCGCCGGTGTTCTCGAAGTGGTCGCAGCCTATGCGATCCTGCGTATGAGGATGATTGTGGATCACGCCGTGCCATTTGCCTTCGCTGGTGGATTATTGGCGTTGCTTGGCTTTGCCTCATTCGTGACAGCGGCGTTTTTTATCCTTATCCAGCACAATTATAAACGGCTGTTTGCCTATTCCAGTATCGAGCACATGGGAATCGCCATGATTGGATTCGGGGTGGGGGGGCCGCTGGGGACCTTCGGCGGCCTGTTTCATCTCCTGAATCATGCGTTAGCGAAATCGATGGCATTTTTTGCCGCAGGTAATATTCACCGTCGCTTTGGCACGGTGGAAATCGGTCATGTGCAGGGGTTGGCCATGGCGCAACCTTGGACGGCTACGGCGCTGATGATCTCAGGGTTGGGCTTATCGGCGCTTCCCCCGTTCGCATCATTTGCCAGTGAAGTCCAGGTTCTCACGGCTCTGGCTTCGCAAGGGGTTCCGGGAATGGAGTTCACCGGTACCGAGGGCATGGTGACGGTGGCGTTATCGGACCAATTCGGCCGGGTCGCATTGGCTTCAGTATTTCTGGTCTCTGCGGTTCTTTCGTTCGGCGGACTGCTGTATCGCATGACCGGGATGGTGTGGGGAACGCCGCCGGAGGGAATTGTCAGGGGAGAAGCCTGGACACTTGGTCATCTGCCGATCATTCTTCTTGCCGGAGCGCTGATCGGATTCAGTTTGTTTCTACCACAGCCTATACAACAGCTTTTGGAACAGGCGACCACAATTCTGGTGATTCAATAGGAGAGGATGGTCATGACGGATACGAGTGCCTGTGGTGATGTGCTCAAAGCTGCGTTCCCAGCTATTCTGAAGAATGAGCCGGTCTGTGCGAAGTCTTCTCATTTCGTGGTCCCCAAGGATCTTCTGCCGGCGATCACCCACTACCTCCATACCCAACCGAATTTGCGCGGCAGGCTGACGCTCATGTGGGCTTGTGATCATCGCCCTATTCGTGACACCTACGGGCTGTACTACTTGTTTACCTTGGAGGCATCTCACCACTGGGTAGTGTTGTCCACTGAATTGGCCGGCACCGATCGGCTGTTCCCATCCATTACACCGCACATTCATGCCGCTCAGTGGTATGAGCGCGAGATTCGCGACATGTTCGGGTTGATTCCCCAAGGCCACCCGGACCTGCGACGTCTGGTACGGCACGAACACTGGCCAAAGGGGACACACCCGCTCAGAAAAGACTTTCCATGGGATTATGTGCTTAGCCGACAGCAGGGCGAGCATCACTTCCGCCATATTGAAGGAGAAGGGGTGTTTGAAGTGCCGGTAGGACCTATCCATGCCGGGATTATCGAGTCGGGACATTTTCGGTTTTCCGTGGCCGGCGAACCGATCATGCAACTCGAGCTGCGCCATTTTTGGAAACACCGCGGCATCGAAAAACTTTTCGAGCAACAGATGCTGATCGACGCCGTACCGTTGGCGGAACGCGTGTCCGGGGACACGACGGTGGGACACACACTCGCCTATTGCCAGGCGGTTGAAGCGCTCCTGCACCTCGAAATGCCTCGGCGTGCCAAGTACCTCCGCTCTCTCTTTCTGGAACTGGAACGACTGTACAATCACCTCGGCGACATCGGCGCCATGTGCAATGACACAGCCTATGCGTTGGCCCATGCGCATTGTGGACGGATGAAAGAGCGGATAATGCAACTCAATGACCGACTGACAGGATCACGGTTCCTTCGAGGTGCCATCCGGGTGGGTGGTGTGACGCGCGACATCGAGAACGGCCAGCTCACCGAGATTGTCGATGAACTGGACCGAATCCAGCCAGACTTCTCCGAAGTGGGGGCCATCATTTTTGCGAACGCCTCCCTCACCGATCGATTGGAGACGACGGGGATCCTCCATGAGCGAACGGCGTGGGATCATGCGGTGATGGGGGTCGTGGGACGGGCATCGGGCATGGGTTGCGACTTGAGACGTGATCGCCCATTCGCCGCTTATGATGAGTTACCCGTGAATGTGGCGCTGTATCGCTACGGCGACGTGAGAGCCAGATTACGCGTTCGTGGCGATGAGATCCACGAATCCATTCGACTCATCCGCGAAATGCGTGGGAAGATTCCGGACGGTCCCATCGCAAATGAACCAAGTTACACGCCGAATCCTGGAGACTGGACGTTGTCAGCGGTTGAAGGTTGGCGAGGGGAAATTCTCTATATGGTGATGGCGGGGGAAGGTGGCCGGATTCATCGGTGCAAGGTCCGTGACCCGTCATTCGTGAATTGGCCAGCCATTCAATGGGCGGTACTGGGGAATATCATCCCGGACTTTCCACTCATCAACAAGAGCTTCAACCTCTCATATGCGGGGAATGATCTGTAGGGAGGCCGAACATGTTCCGCATCATCAAAAAGAGTCTGAAGATCGGGGTCGTGACGGGTCGTTATCGAAGAGCGGAAAGCCCTGTGATACCAGTTACCCCCGAGGTGAAGGAAAAAACGAAACTCTTCAAGCGATCGCTGGCGATCCGTGAAGTGGATACCGGCTCGTGTAACGCCTGTGAGATGGAAATGAACGCGCTCCTGAATCCCGTGTACGACGCCGAACGATTCGGCATTCACATCGCAGCTTCTCCGCGCCATGCCGATGCATTGGTGGTGACGGGACCCGTCACCGTCAACATGGAGCGAGCATTGAAAGATGTGCATAAGCAAACGCCTGACCCGAAAATTGTCATCGCACTCGGCGACTGTGCGATCAACTGCGGCATGTTCAAAAGCAGCTATGCAGTGACCGGCCCGGTTGAGCGACACATTCCAGTCGATGTCCGTATCCCGGGCTGTCCGCCGCGTCCGGCAGAAATTCTGGAGGCCCTATCGGAATTGCGGCAAAAAACGTCATGAAGCCTAACGCACAAAGTCGATCACTAGGAACTGTGTGAGTCTCTACACTCAGAACCACATCCTCACACCAACCACGAATCGGATCTGACTTGGATTGCCGCCTTGTTGACGAACCAGCGTCGCGCTCGACGGCCTCGGCCCTTGATCAACCCGCCGACCAGTCATCCCTGGAATCGGTTTGGCGTATTTGCCCACACGCAGCCACGCGACGCTATTCGATGAACCGGACATTTCTAAAGTGGATGGACAAACAACAGGCCGGGCCTTGACATATTCCTAAGGAACGTCTGATTAATTCACGTTTACACGAAGATCTCTGTTTCTGCATG
>CAZOHW010000241.1:0-6796 GCA_964579525.1 uncultured Nitrospira sp.
GGGTACGACTCATCCGTTTGTACGCCAAGTCCGGCCGTCAGGCTGTGTCCAAAAGCCACAATCCGGGGTCTTGTGTCCGATGTGGAGGAAGAGGCTTGGGCTGGCGCAGGGTACCAGGACAGCGCCACGATGATTGATACGATGAGAACGATAATCCCACGGAGCGGCATAAGTGACCTCATCACTCGCACCGATATTCCAGACAGTATAATATCATTCCGAATGACCTCTCCTCTCCAGAAACACAGGTTGGCATGATTTCGGTACAACAGATTTCTATGGTCTTGGCCGCGGCAGGGCAGTCGGTCACGATCCTTGATCGCATCAGTTTTACCATTCCCGCTCAACAATCGGTGGCCATCGTGGGACCATCCGGGAGTGGAAAGTCCACCTTACTTGGACTGATGGCAGGGCTCGACCAGCCGACGTCCGGCGTGATTACCCTGGACGGAACCGATATCACAACCATGAGCGAGAGCCGAATGGCGCAATTTCGGCGAGAAAAAATCGGGTATGTCTTTCAATCGTTTCATCTGATCCCCACCCTCACCGCCATCGAGAATGTTGCGGTTCCCTTGGAACTGAGCGGAGAGAAACGGGCCGGGGATCGGGCAGCAGAATTGCTCTCGATTGTTGGACTATCCGACCGGATGGGCCACTACCCGGTTCAGTTATCGGGAGGAGAGCAACAGCGTGTCGCAGTGGCCAGAGCCTTTGCCTGTCGACCACCGATTCTCTTAGCCGATGAGCCGACCGGCAATCTCGACAGCGTCACTGGCGCTCATGTCGTGGAGTTACTTTTGTCGTTGCACCGTGATCATGGCACGACCTTGGTCCTCGTGACCCATGACACGGCATTGGCATCGGCGATGCAGCGGATTCTTTCCCTTCGTGATGGACGAGTGGAGTCCGATACGTTACCATCGTCCGTGGACGTCGCGAATGGGATCGCTCGCGACACATTCCAAGCTGAACCAACGTACCGCGCTGAGCATTCCGCATCTGTTCTCTCTTCGAAATTGCGCTCATGACTCCCTTCATGTTCAACATGGCATGGCGCGAGACCAGCTCAGCCTGGCGACACTTTGTCTATTTTTTAGTCTGTATCGCCATCGGGGTTGGTGCATTGACTGGGGTGTCGCTTTTCGGAACGGAAGTAGAGCGGACCATCAACAAAGAAGCCAGGAGCCTGCTGGGGGGCGACCTTGAAATCCGACTTTCTCGCCCCCTCAGTCCCAAAGGCCAAGCAATTTTAGATTCGTTGAGCCCTCGCGGAATAACGCTTACGCATGTGACTGAGCTGATCGCGATGGCAGCCAGGACTGATTCCTCCGCTAGTGGCCAGCCTACACAGATTGTAGAGCTCAAGGCCGTGGAGCCAGAGTATCCACTCTACGGAACAGTTCGCATGGAACCCCAACGCAACCTATCGGACCTTCTCAGTCAACAAGTAGGTCACTGCCAGGGTCGTTCCGGTTTTGGCGCGGTCGTCCAGGAGTCACTCTTGATCAAGATGGGGCTCAAGATTGGAGACTGTCTCAAGATCGGGGAGGGATTCTTTGGGATCACTGGAGTGGTGAGAACCGAACCGGATCGCATGGCCAACGCCTTCAGCCTCGGTCCTCGAGTCTTGATGTCACGGGAAGGCCTCCAGACGGCTGAGCTGATCAAGGTCGGCAGTCGCATACGTGAACGGTATCTCGTGAAAATCTTGAGTGGTCTTCCAGCTGATCCATTGCTGTATGAGTTACGGGGACGTCTGGAATCGGATTCAGCCCGCGTGTCTGGGTATAAGGAAGCTCAACCGCAACTGAAACAATTCTTGGACCAGCTGACCCGCTATCTCGGTCTGATAGGATTGACGGCATTGTTCATTGGTGGGCTGGGCGTGGCGACCTCGGTGCATGCTTTCGTGCGAGAAAAACTGACGACCATCGCCATCCTTAAGACAATCGGGGCTGATTCCCCAACAATCATCCGAACCTATGCGCTCCAGGCGATGATGCTTGGATTGGCCGGCAGCCTGATCGGTTTGCTCATCGGAGTCCTGCTTCAGCAAGGGCTTCCACGGATGATTGCCGTCTTGATGGCCTCAGATCTTTTGGATCAATTGGGATTCGCCGAGGGAGGGATTGGCATTTCGTTCTTGCCCCTGGTGAAGGGATTGGCCTTAGGTCTGTTGTCCACACTGCTGTTCACCCTGTGGCCCCTGTTGACCATTCGTGAAGTGAAACCGGCTCGGATCTTTCGTCGTGATGTGGCGCCACTTGGTTCATCAAAGAGCCAGAACTCTAACCGATGGTGGAAGGCCTGGCGAGACATTGATCGGGTGAAGGCCGTCACGTCGATCGGGATTGGACTGGGCTTGGCGCTCTTGTCTATGTGGCAAGCCGATTCCTGGAGAGTGGGAGGGCTCTTCATCATGGTCTTTGCTGGAGCTGTGCTGCTGTTGGGCCTTGCAGCCCGTGCCCTGATCCGCTTCATCACCGCATGGCCACGGCCTGACCCGCTCATCCTTCGCCAAGCGCTAGGGAACGTACTGAGACCCGGGAGCCAAGCGGTCAGCATCACGATTGCCATCGGTATCGGCGTGATGGTCGTGACAACCGTGTCGTTAGTTGAACAGTCGCTTCTAGCGCAAGTGGGCGAGAATCGTCCGACCGACGCACCCACGTTTTTTTTCATTGATATTCAACCGGATCAGACAGAAGAATTTCTTCACCTGTTACATCAACGGACCAACGATCCGGCTCCGCGATTGACGCCGTTGGTTCGATCCCGGCTCTCTGCAATCAAAGGCGAACCCATCAAGCTCGAAGCAACATCCGAGGTGGAAGAACAGAAAGAGAAGGCGGAGGCTAAGAAAGAACAGCGCAAGAAGTGGTACCTGACGCGCGAGTATGTCCTGACGTTTCTGCAGGAGCTTCCGAAAGACAACAAGATCGTCGCGGGTGAGTGGTGGAAACCTGGCCAAACCTTCACCAAGCCGCTGATCTCGATCGAGGAGGAGGCCGCCACACAGCTCGGCCTCAAGGTCGGTGATACGCTGAAGATGGATATCCAAGGGGTTCCGGTCACGGGAGAGATTGGGAGCATTCGCAAGGTAGAGTGGGGGAACTTCTCGACGAATTTCTATATGATCTTTTCCCCAGGGTCTCTCGATGGAGCTCCCCACACCTATGTGGCCACAGTTCGTGTGGCGCCGTCCGAAGAAGTAGTCGTCCAGCAAGCGGTGGTCGCAGCCTTCCCTAACGTGACGGCCATCAACATGGGCGACATGCTCGACAGTTTTGCACGGGTGCTGGACCGACTCTCTCTGGCCATTCGTGCGGTAGCCCTGTTCTGTGTCCTATCCGGCTGTTTCGTGATGGCGGCGGCATTGGCCTCAACGCGTTACCGGCGGTTGTATGAGTCGGTGATTCTTAAAGCCTTGGGGGCTACCAGAACAGTGATTGCCCAATCGTTCGCCGTGGAATATGCGCTCCTCGGTACATTGGGAGGGCTACTGGGAAGTGTACTGGCGAGTGTCTTATCCTGGGCAGTGCTCGAGACCGTGTTCGATCTTTCGTGGAGTCTTCAACCAGCTATTTTGGCAACGGGTTGTGCCGCAACTGTCACGCTCACCGTGCTCGTTGGATTTTTTAGTACCTACCGCATCCTGGGGCAACCTCCGCTCGCCGTCCTGCGGCACGAGTAAGCCAGCTCAAATACAGACATCTATACTGCTGCTTTGATTGATCTACCGCTCTTCTGGTCCCATGGGCAATACTGGTCTTCGCAAGCGTGGGCATCCTGTTCCTGTTTCTGCTCTACCAGATTGGTCCCCAGCTTGTGGATCGAGTTGGGAAGAAGCGAGTGTAAACGCTATTGTGTGTCGCCTACATATCTGCCAGAATTTACTCTCTACGCACGGGACCTGAGGGAGGTGAGGTGTACCTTAGAACGGAGGCAGACCTAAGATCGCATTGTCATCCACAGCTTCATCGTGGCGCGTTGACCCTCGCCGCTCTGCTCTTCCTGAGTCTCTCGACCAGTGGCATTGCTCAAGCAGCGCTCATCACGTTCAAATTTTCTGGGTTTCTGGATTCAGTGTCAGGCACGTCGGCTTCACCCATTGCTCCCAAGACACCCTTCACGGGATCCTACCGATTTGATTCCACAAGTCCCAATTGACCTCTAATCACTCTCTGGGGGGTCTATCGGGTTCATGACGTCTCGATCACCTTTCTGGGCACACCCTCTTCGCTATCTTTTCACGACGATAACCCCGCAATAGAAATCGATGTCGCTCACCTTGTTCCTTCACCTATCGGTGGTTCCTTTTATGACCATTACATGCTCTTTGGTGATTTCAAGGGTGGTGATCCGGCCTATAATTTCAGTGTTAGCCAGATGCTTGTTAGCCTTGAAAAGACAGATAGGCTGGGGCTCTTTCATGATGAGTCGCTTCCTCTTACCCCACCTTCTTTAAGTGGCTAGATAGGAACGTTGTGACGTTTTGGTTTGCTAAAGGAGAGCCCGTGGGTCCTGATGGGTTCCCTACCCCTATTGACGAGACTCATGTTGAAGGACACCTCACGTCGTTGACCTTAGCGCCGGTGCCATTGCCTGGAGCCCTGATCTTATTTGGATCGAGTCTCCTCGGAATGGTGGGGCTTGGACTTCGACGGCGATGGGCAGCACGAATGCAGTGATACCACGCACTCGCACAGGCACCGAGGAAACAATCAGGGAAAGCTGGCACACTGGATGTATTAGGATCGTAAGAGCACTTCCCTAGCACAACAAGCTGGCTACCCTCTACAAGTACACCGATCTGCTACAGCACCTTCGTGTTAGTCTCCTATCGTCTTGACCAGTGTCGTTCGAAGCATGCGTCCTTCCCGTTCAAGGAATGAGACGACCACATGAAGTTGTTCCAGGTACTGATCCAGGGTTTTCCCCCCCAGATCAATCCTGCGAGTCCGAAAGAAGTGCTGCACGTCTTGTTCGAGTTCCGGTGTGGCTAGGCCGACGATGCCTCCGCACATACGCCTGAGGCCTTGCTTCGGGAACAGCCGGTCCATCTGATCCCAATTAGCCTTCACGAACTCCCAGGCCTGTTCACGGCCGTAGACATTGCTCATGAGGCTTCAAACGATGAACGGCGCATCCTGCGTGCGGATCTCCCCATTGATCGTTCGCGTCAGTGTGCGGTCGAATAAGGCCTGATCGGAGAATGCGGCTAATGAAAAAAGGTAGCGTCGTTCTTCTTGTGGCGTGGCGGCGGTGCGATATCGCTCAGAAAATTCCTCATACCGTGCTTCGTCTCCTGTGTGGGCCAGAATGCCGACCAATGCCGGAACGACGTTCGCATCTACGGTCGTAGGATCAGTCCGGTATTGTTGATACCGTTCAACTGCTTGTTGTTGGGTCCTTCGATCATTGCCCAGTTTGCCTAAGGCACCGAGCAACTCTCCTCGCAATTGCCTTGTGAGGTCTGACTCTCCAGGCTTCGAGTCCCATCCAAGATCCATTGCGGCCGGTGTCACACGAGCACGGACGAATGTTTCAAGTGTCGCTCGATCCTCCGCCGCAATGATCCGGTTCAGAAATGAAAACGACTCCAACAGCACCGCCCACACATTCTTATCTCGTTCGTCCTGAAACCGTACGGTGAGTTGGAGGTACTCAGCAAGTGGCATCAAGCCGGCGATGGTCGTGGCCCAGGCGTCGCTGACCAAGCAAAATCGCTCAATCGCAGACAAGCTGTCGAGTCCTTGATCCAGTAAGTTATGTAAGAGAAGCCCACGATGGTGGACGCGATAAAACCCGTGGCCTCCCTCATTCACGAGGACAGCAGTCACTCCAGTTGGCAGTGAAACCGTGGTTTCACGTTCGGTCAGTAAGAGCTGGCGCTGCTCCGTACGATCACCGATGACTATGCGAATCTGGATAGGCACTTGCCAGTACTGATCCAATGGTGGCTTCTGCTGGAGATAGGTGAATCGCTGCTGTGACAGTCGCAGTTCTTGGCCACGGATGTCCGCCGTAATGAGCGGGAAGCCCGGCTGAAAGATCCACCCGTTCATCAGCTCAGGAACCGGCTGGTGGGCAACCCTTCCCAGGGCGACCCAGAGGTCCTTCGTATCAGCATTACCATAGGCATGGGTGCGGAGGTAGTTCCGCACCCCATCTCGGAAGATGGTTGGACCGATATATTGCTCCAGCATACGCAGGACTGAAGCCCCTTTTTCATAGGTCAGGATGTCGAACATTGCGTCCGCATCTTTGGGGGCTTGGACGGGATATTCGATCGGTCTGGTACTCACAAGCCCATCAACCGAGAAGGCCGCCGATCGTGCGACGGCAAAGGTGTCCCACCGACGCCATTCTGGCTTCCAAGCGTCGACTGCTAACATTTCCATAAACGTGGCAAAGGCTTCATTCAGCCAGAGTCCGTTCCACCAGGACATGGTCACGAGATCGCCAAACCACATGTGCGCGTTCTCGTGCGCTACGACGTCGGCGATCCGTTCAAGTTCCGCATGGGTTCCCGTCTGTTGGTCGACGAGCAATGCCGTCTCGCGAAAGGTAATGGCACCAAAATTTTCCATGGCTCCTGAGGCAAAGTCCGGAATGGCGAGCAGATCGAGTTTATCGCCTGGGTAGGGGATGTCGTAGTAGTCTTCAAAAAACTGAAGTGATGCCGCCGCAATAGCCTGGCCAAATGGAGTGAGCAGTTGCTTGCCTGGAATGGTCCAGAGCCGAAGCGGCGTCTTCCCGACGAACTGGGCTGGCGTTGCCTCCATCCGTC
>CAZOHW010000242.1:0-6792 GCA_964579525.1 uncultured Nitrospira sp.
CGGCATCCATCTCTTTGTTGGCCTGTACCATCGCCGCCTGTTCAGCCGCGTAGGCGGATTCATCCACGTCCACATCTTTCTTTAACTGTTCGCTCTTCCGCTCTGCTTCGTCACTGGCTTTCTTCTCTGCTGCTTCATAGGCCTGCTTGGCCTGTTCAAACTTGGCCTGTGCGGCCTTCAGTCCTTCTTCAAGCGAAGTCTTGCGTGCCAGGACGTTAAACTCCATCTTCATACCATGCAACGTGCGGACATGCCCGACAATCGCCCAAACTTCATCCTCAGACAGCGTATACTTAAAGGTCGGCATCGTCGGAACGGCAAAGTCGTCGTCACCGATCGTGTCTCCACCTTCCTCAGTGGTGTCCAACATGTCGCGTGAGATAGTCGCAAAGAGCTCTTCGTCCTTGAAGGTGCTCATCTCTCCCTTATTGGAGAGATCCTTCGGCTTCGGGTCTGGCATTGACGACCAATTGAAGCCTTCGTTTTGCTTGCCACTTTCACCGTGGCAATCGCTGCAGTAGTGGGTATAGAGCTCGTGCCCTCGTTTCTCTTGTTCGTTCGCGCACCCCCCGGCGATCAAAGCCGCGCCCCCGATCATACCCACTGCTATTCCAATGACACCCAACCGTGCCGCCTTCATGCTCACTGCCCTTTCTTGAGTTTTCTGATCAGGACAAACTGAAACCCCAAGGCCAATGCGGCAGCGATCGCCGCATACATATAGCCGGAATAATCCGGCGGGGCATCGGCGCGAAAATACCACCAGGACGAGACGGCCTTTTGCGAGCCCTTCTCGACCAGGTCTCCCGCGCCGTCTTTTCGACCGTCCCACACGGCGAAGGCGATGCTGATGAATTCTCCAGGGGTAATTTGCACATCCTCTTCAGCGTGCCCGGTCGACAAGTTCCGTGAAAACACCACCTTCCATGTCCCGTTTGAATAAACACCCTTGCCTTTCACGTCCTGATGTTCTTGCGGCTTCAGTGTCCCGAAGCCTTTCGCACTCATATCAACGGCCTTGTCCGTCTTGTTTTTCCAAAACCAAATATTCACCGGCCCGCCTTCGACCTGCAACATGGGTTGGCCGTGGGCAAAGTGCGCTTTCTTATCGCCCACCATAAATTCGAGTGCCGCTGCATCATCCGGATCCTGGGTAGGGTCGGTATATTCGAGAAGCACCGCGACTTGTTTCCCGTCATGGAGGGCACGCACGACGACATCCTTTACCGTCACTTCCTGGATACGATTCTGCCAATGTACTTGTGGCGACATTGGGAATGTGGCAGGCGGCGCGCTGCTCCAGGCTGCTGCGGTCGGATCGTCTATGGGGACTCCCCCGGTCATCAGCGTGGCTCGAACCGAGACACTCTCTTGGGCAAAGCTGAGGGTTGCGCCCCCAACCATGATGGCCATGAGCACGCCTACCCCACCACGCAAAATCTGCCCTATAATCTGATTCGCCGGTTTCATGCTGCCCTCATTCTCCCTCACACACCTATGTCCATCCACACCCTGTTACTCCCTTATTCCCAGGTTCGTGGAGACTGGTGGGCTCCGTCGTACTCCCCCATGATAATCTTCCAAATCCATTCATCGGGTAACTCAACTTCCCAACGAGGCATCGCGGACTTCCAGGGCGCGCCTTCGATCGGAAGGCCGACACCGCCCTTTTTAATTCGCCAGAAGAGATAGCTTTCTTGCAACATGGCAATCGTCGTGGGGTCCGCAAAATTGGCCGGCGCCGGAATAAACCCACGAGCGGCCGGTCCTTTCCCATCGAAATTTCCACCATGACAGGGTGAGCAATAGGCTGCATAAAAACCCTTCCCCTGCATAATATTTTCAGGAGTCTTGGGAACTGGGTTCGACAGGCCGGTGTATTCCCCAGGCGGCGCAGGATGAATCGTTCGGCTTTCCGTCGGTGGGAGATCACTCACGGCAGTGCTCCCATATGTTTGCCATCCCACCAGCACCGGGAACAGAATGAACACGCCATAACGAAGCGCTTGCAGACCTCCGATGTTTTCTCCGGTGAGGAACCGTTGAATCGGTCCCCAGAAGGCATCTTTTGATTCGCCGCTTAAGGTTTCAAAGATGACGATACCGGAGGCCGTCAGTAGGAGGTAGAGAAATATCAAGCTGGAGGGAAGGGGTGCTGAGCCTGGTATGTTGGGCAACACAAATTTCAGAAACACATACATGGCGACCATGAGGATGATCGGCTTTCCTAACGCGCCCATACGTTCCTCCCTACCAGGATGTTGAAAAACATTGCCTGCCTCGTTCGCTCATCACCAGGCATTCTCGGCTCCATCTTACCGACGGACCAAAACACGTCTCCTGCAACCTACTCACTCGTGTGTGCATCGGCTACTAGCGCGGCCTGCGCCGCTTTTACGGGAGCAGACGGTGCCTTACCCGGAATTTCAAGCTCTGATACGCTGACGGAAATCGGTTCGCCACTCATTTGCTGAAGAAATGCGATGACCGCCAGGATTTCATTTTTCGAGAGCCCGATCGGGTCCTTATTGATGGCGGGCATAGTCGCCGGATATTCCTTCGGCAGGCCACCATGCCGGTAATCTTGATAGACGAAGGCCTGAGGATCCGTCAGGCTTTCATAGAGAAAATCCTTGCTGAGTTTTGCGCCGATCCCCTTCAAATCAGGGCAACGAGCTGATTCGCTGGGGCCAATGGAATGGCATAAGGCGCATTGGCCTTTGCTAAAGAACACTGTTTGTCCGATAGCGGCGATGTCGGTTGGAGTCTTGATACTGGTGATATCAATTTTTTCTTCCGCTGGAGGCAGGGAAGCCAGCTGAGGCACCGCCAACGACATGAGAGAAAACAACCCCAGCACGATGAACACAAAACCCGTGACCCGAATAAAGACTGCCTTGATAAAGAGGAGGATGAGAATCCCAGCCCCCACGATCGACAGTGCAATCAGCTGTAGTTGCGCAACTTCACTCATATGCCCTCAAAGGTGTAGTGCTGAATGCTCAGTGTCGAGTGTTTAGTTTTTCACTCGACACTCACAATTTAAAACTCAATATTCCCTGTATTTATCCTTGTTCCCGCTCATCCGGAGCCCCTCCGGCCATCGCCGGAATACCATGCGGAAGCGCTCCTTTTCCCGTTCCCGCAGCAGTTTTGTACTTATCCCCCATGGTGGCGACCCAGAAGATAAACGCCACGAGGATACAGAAGAAAAATGTACAGAAGGCCATAATCAACGACGCGCTTCCGAGTGCAGGCGAATAGGCATAGGGTGACGTGTCACGCATGACTCCGTACACATGCCAATGGACGCGGGAAGAGGATCTTGCATAGCCCATTAACGTCATCAGCAAGATGACCATGACCGCATTGAGAACGAGAGAATACCCAGCGCGCGGAGGCATGCTGCCCCACACCATTTCGGTCGTGGTCCTGGCGCTTTTCAGCAACAGGGCCGTCAACGGCGTGATCGTCAGAATAACGAAGATGACGATCAGCACCTGGGACGTAGAGAAATAATTGATACGGACGATCGCCGGGACAAAGTAGCCCCACACACCGAGGACAATCACCGCGATACTTGCCAACAGCAAGATGGCACCCATGACTGCTTTCCCAAATTTGGCCCATCCGGCCGTGTCTTGTTTGCCTGCACGCCAATACATGACGAAGCTCATAAAGGTAATGAGAATCATGAGATTCGAGACCGTCATTTTGGCCGACATGACACCCAATACGCCAAGCAACGGGTGATGGGCTCCACCCATCTTCTGGGCCTCTTCGATACTGGCCACCAGCGAGTGTGGGGTCATCCACACTGCAAGACAGAGCAACAGACTGACCAGCATCGTCAACATTGCTTTTCGATACTTCCCCTCTGACCCAGGAATACGATAGGTAATCCCCAACCAGAAGTAGTAGTTCGATCCAAGGAACAGCACACCAATCAGCATGGCCTGGATGATGAAGAGCCAGGACAGAAATCCTCCCATCAGGGTGATGCCCATCTGCTGGTTATACTGGTAGATTTCGCGCATCAGCCAATAGCCTGCGAACGGCAAGGCCAGCAGACCGAACACCCCAATAAAGTTCCCGACGTATCCCATCCAATCGTAATGTTCACGGTCTTCGGCGCTCTTGACCGATAAATACCGAACTCCGGCATAGGCTCCACAGATGTATCCACCCAACACTACATTCGCGATGAGCCGATGGATGTTGATCGGCCACCAAGTGGGATTCCACGTTGCGGCCCATGCTCGCTCGAATGCCGTCCCTTCGGCAATGACGACCGGGCTGGACTGAAACGTCGCCCAGGCATTGGGGACAATCATGATGAACAAGGCAAAAAAGTTCAGCAAGAACCCCAGAAACACGTGCAGCGTTTTCTTCTGGCCATCCTGCATGGCATCCCAGCCGTACCAATAGAGGTAGAGCGTCGCGGTTTCGAGCAGGAATAGGAGGCAGTACAGTAAAAAAGACGGGAAGAACACATCCGTCAAATAGTTCATGAGTTTGGGATAAAACGCTACCAAGAGAAACAGCAGAATGCCGCCGAATAGCGCCGTGGTGGCATAGGCGGAAGTCAGCAGCTTGGTAAACTCCTTGGCGAGCTTGTCATAACGCTTTTCTCCCCCTCGCCAGGCGATGACCTCGCACAGCCATGCAAAGATCGGCACGCCGAGAACAAACCCCGCCAGCAGCAAGTGCAATTGGGCAACAACCCAGATAAGATTTCGACTGCCGATATAGGGGATATCACGATACTCAGTTGGACCAGCTGCTGTGCCTTCAGCCGCAAGACCAATCGAGGGGAGGGCTAACCAACCCACTGCCAACAAGAGACCTGCGAGCCAGCCACCGCGACCATCCATGGCCAGGATAGCTCGTTGAATGAGACCGACCCCTCGTCGTATGGCACTCACCACATCACCTCGCAAATTACGGTTTCGTGTTGGCAGGAGAGTCCTTGGTTGCGCCACTATCGGCCTTCCCCTTGCCCTTTTCCTTTTGACCTTTTGTGTCCGCCTTTTGCTGCTCCATCATGTCCACTTGCGCTGCGAGCGCGGCGAGACGCTGCGTGCTCTTGTTTAACGATTCAACCGGCTTGAACGGAGCCTCGACTTGGACCTCAGGTTTCTTACAACAATCATGCGGATGAGGAGTCGTCACAGGAAGCACGACCCAGAACATGAGTGAAAAAACCACACCAATTCCTGCCAGCGAGGCGAGCAGCAATCCTTGATCAGCCGGTACCCGCATTAAATCCCAACGGGTAATGACCCCCTGATAACTTTCAGGTGTCGAACGCGCGCCCTCCGCCATGCGGCGGATGATTTGCCCAAGAATCGAGAATCCAATCACAGAAAGGACCACTAAGACCGTGGATGAGATTGAGCCCCAGATGGTCAGCTCGAGACCGATCCGTTCAGCGATTGGGAGGCCCGTTGCGAATAGGTGCCGCAAGGCTTCCATGTCCGCCATCGAGTGTGACGCGCTGATGGATACCTCCGTCACACTGCTGACGATCCACCAAAGAAGGGGAAGAAAGAACGTCCCGATCAAGGCCGATCTCCACCAGAGGGCAAGACCAAGCCCGTCTGGTGGTTCCTTCCGAAGCCGCTCGAGAAAGAATGTGCGCCCGACAAGCCCAAGGGCCCAGATATCAATCGGAATCGATAAACCAAACAGAATCTGTAGGCCGATCCCCTCACCGAAATTCCCATCAAACATCGCCATGATGATCGGGACCGCAAACACGGTCACTGGACTGGCAAGGAGCATTAAAAAGTCGAGACCAAACCGACCTTCAAAATGCGCCAACCCCATCGTGAGGATCAGCACAGCAAATGCGGCCTTTATAGGAATGGCCGTCCAAAATGCCGGCCACAGCACCCCGAATCCGATCTTGGTTGGTGACATTGTTTCGCGTTCTTCAGCCATAGCCACCGTGAAGTGGAATCAATCCAGAAATTCTCGGTTAATTACTGTGGCAACCGTAAAGAGCGCGATCACCACCATGATGACAATCCAACTGATTAAGGCGATCGGACGCTTAAAGATGTTCCGCTCAGGATCCTTGTCGAAGAACGGGAGCGTCACGAGCAAGATCATGAATGCGACCGGCAGCACGACAGCGCCCAGAAGTTGCCCGGACTCACCCGCGAATAACTTCAGTCTGAGCAATTGGAAGTAGAACAGGAAATACCATTCCGGTTCTGGATGGTAATCCCCAGGGTCAGGCTGCGCCTGATCCAATAATACAACCGGCTCCCAGAGAGCCAAGGCGCAGATGCCCGCAAACGTGAAGGCCATCCCCACCATGTCTTTCCAAATCTGACGGGGGAAGAAATAGTCGGTCTTGGCTTTGATCTCTTCCACGCTTCCAGTGAACGGTCCAGCCGGGGCCGCCACACGGAACAAAAACAGATGCAAGCCTGCGAGAGCCATGAGCCCCGCGGGAAGAATCATGACATGGAGGACGAAAAATCGGCTCAAGGTCATCTGACCGGGAGTGGGGCCGCCTTTTAAAAATCTGGCCATAAAGTCGCCGATGATGGGCGTTTTATCCAAAATTTCCACGCCCACCGTGGTCGCCCAGAACGCCCGCTGATCCCAAGGCAAAAGATACCCGGTAAACCCGAATGTAATGACGATTCCGAACAGGGCCAACCCCACAATCCAGAGCAATTCTCGAGGTTTTTTGTAGGCTCCCCAGAGAAACACCTGCGACATGTGGGCGACCACACAAACGACCATGGCGCTGGATCCCCAGAAATGGTACCCCAGGAG
>CAZOHW010000243.1:0-6718 GCA_964579525.1 uncultured Nitrospira sp.
ACGCATGTCTCTCATATGAAGGGCGGCGATTTCTTCTCAAATGAAAAGTCCCGCACGATTCCTGCTGCGACGACGGCGAAGATTGAGTTCGTGGGAGCAGATGGGAAGACCACTGTCCTAAAGGAGAAGATCGCATTGCAGGCGGGCGAAGTGCTGGATGCAACCTTCATGAGTGTGAAAGCGCTGCGCAAGTTCTTGGAAGAGCAGATTGAGGATGCCAAAACCAAGGGCGTCTTGTGGTCGCTCCATATGAAGGCCACCATGATGAAGATTTCCGATCCGAAGATCTTCGGCCATGGCGTGACCGTCTACTATAAGGATGTATTCGAAAAGCACGGCGAGACGTTTAAGAAGCTCGGCGTTGATCCTGACAACGGTCTCGGCGACGTCTACGCAAAGATCAAGTCACTGCCGGATGACCAGCGAAAGGCGATCGAAGAGGATATCCAGGCCGTGTATCAGAAACGTCCGCCCATGGCCATGGTGAACAGCGACAAGGGCATCACGAATCTCCACGTACCGAGCGACATCATCATTGACGCCTCCATGCCCCCAGTCATCCGCGATTCCGGCAAAATGTGGAATCCACAGGGCCAGCTACAAGATGTGAAGTGCGTGATTCCCGACGCGAGCTATGCCACGGTTTACCATGAAGTCGTCGAGTTCTGTAAGCAGAAGGGGGCGTTCGATCCTCGCACAATGGGCACGATTCCAAATGTCGGGTTGATGGCTCAGGCGGCAGAAGAATACGGTTCGCACGACAAGACCTTCAAGGCACCGGGCAACGGCACGATCCGCATCGTGGATGCATCTGGTGCAACGCTTCACGAGCACAAGGTTGAAGAAGGCGATATCTGGCGTGCCTGCCAAGTCAAGGATGCCCCCATTCAAGATTGGGTCAAGCTGGCCGTCACGCGAGCGCGCGCGACCGGCGCGCCGGCCGTGTTCTGGTTGAACAAGGACCGTGCCCATGATGCCGAACTGATCAAGAAAGTGAACGCCTACTTGCCGAAGCACGACACGGCGGGGCTTGAGATCAAGATCATGTCGCCGGCCGATGCCTGTCGTTTCTCAATTGAGCGGATGAAGGAAGGCAAGGACACGATTTCCTGCACCGGCAACGTGCTCCGCGACTATCTCACCGATCTGTTCCCGATTCTTGAGATCGGGACCAGCGCAAAAATGCTCTCGATCGTCCCATTGCTGAACGGTGGCGGGCTGTTCGAAACCGGCGCCGGTGGATCTGCGCCGAAGCATGTGCAGCAGTTCCAGGAAGAAGGTTATCTACGGTGGGACTCGCTCGGTGAATTCCTGGCGTTGGCCGCTTCGTTGGAGCATCTCGCCAAGGCCGGAGACAATCCGGTGGCTAAGGTTCTGGCGGACACGCTGGATCAGGCCAACGCGAAGTTCTTAGAGAGCAACAAATCACCGGCCCGAAAGGTGGGCGAAATCGACAATCGCGGCAGTCATTTCTATCTCGCACTGTACTGGGCGCAGGCCTTGGCGGCGCAAACAGCGGACAAGAAAATCGCCGAGAAGTTCCAAAAGATCGCGAAGGACCTGACCGACAACGAAAAGACGATCGATCAGGAGTTGTTGGCGGCTCAAGGCAAGCCGCAGGACGTCGGCGGGTATTATCACCCCGACGATGCCAAGGCGTCAAAAGCAATGCGACCGAGTGCAACGTTAAATAAGATTATCGATAGTTTCGCGTAACAGGACTGAGTAGCGAGGACTGGGGACTGAGTTTTTTCGGTGGGATTGGGCAGTTACTCTCGCTCAGTCCTCAGCACTCAGTCCTCGGACCTAAAGAGATTAGACCATGATAGAAAGTGACAACCAGAATGTGATCGATCAGCCCGAGGTCTTGAAGCCGCGGATGGTCACGATCGAGATTGCCGGCAAGAAAGTTGAAGTCCCGGAAGGGATCACCGTGGTCCGCGCCATGTGGTATGCCGGTATCGATGTCGTTCGTGGCGTGGGTTGCCTCGGTGGGTTCTGTGGCGCCTGTGCCACGTACTACCGGACAAAAGACGATCCAAAGGTGCGGACTTGTCTGGCGTGCCAAATGGCAGTGCAGGACGGCATGTCCTTCACCATGATGCCGCCGTTCCCGGCGCGCAAGGCGACCTACGACATTCAAACGCTCCAAGATCCCAAACAAGATCTGTTTAACTTCTATCCTGAGGCCCCGCTTTGTCGGAATTGCAACGCTTGCACAGAAGCATGCCCCCAAAAGATCGATGTTCGCGAAGGAGTTTGGAAGGCGGTGTTCGGCGACTTCAAGAACGTTTCCGAAATGTTCATGGACTGCGTCATGTGCGGGATGTGCACACCGGTCTGTATCGCCGATATTGCGCCGAATCTTGTGGCGCTCTACGTCAGCCGTGCGCAAGGCGCACATTTTGTCGAGAAGCCGGTCGGTCTCGATGCGCGTATCAAAGAAATTCAGGATGGGCTGTACAACGAAGAGTGGGACAAGGTGTTAAAGATGAATGAAAAAGAACTCGCAGATCATTGTGCCACAGTGAAATGAGTGAGTCGGAAGTCTGGAGGTCTTCAAGTCGTAAAGCCTGCGGTGAGCCCAACGACTTGATGACTTTTTGACTTTAGGCTTGTGACTAAGGACCTATGGATATTCACGCACTTCAGCAAATCGTGCACAAGACTCGGGATGCCCGCCGTAAGGAGACCATTCCGAAGTTCTCTCTCGCAGACTGTGACCAACTGATTCACAAGTATCACCCGGACTTTCGAGCCAGTGCCTACCGGCCGATCAAGTTCGGTCCCAATGAGGGTGATAAAACTGTCGTCGAGTTGGCCACGTTGCTCGAAGGTGACAGTTCCATCCAAGATAGCGCCGATCTCACACCTCAATACACGTGTGACGTGCTCGTGATCGGCGGTGGTGGAGCCGGCTGTGCTGCTGCACTTCACGCTCATGGGGCCGGCGCAAAAACCATCCTCGCGACGAAGCTCCGTTTAGGCGATTCCAACAGTGTGATGGCGCAGGGCGGCATGCAGATTTCCGTGGCGCCAGAAGATTCGCCGGTCACCCATTTCCTTGATACGCTCAAGGGCGGCCACATGGAAAACGACCATGCCTTGCTCAAGGTCATGGTTGAGGATGGACCATCGATTGCGAAGTGGCTCTTGGAATTGGGTGTGCTGTTCGACCGTCAGGCAGATGGCAATCTGCATGTGAAGAAGGGTGGTGGGAGTTCGAAGCCTCGCCTGCTGACCTGCTCCGATTATACCGGCCTCGAAATCATGCGCGTGCTCAAGGACGAGGTCATCAATCAAAAGATTCAATTGCTCGAGTTTGCCGCCGCCGTTGAATTGCTGAGTGATGGCCAGGGAGCTTGCAGCGGTGCCATTTTCAAAGACCTGGATAATCAGCGGCATGTGGTCGTCGCCGCCAAGTCCGTGATTTTGGCGACCGGTGGTATCGGCCGTCTCCACATTCAGGGGTTTCCGACAAGCAACCATTATGGGGCAACCGGGGATGGACTGTGTCTGGCCTATCGCATGGGGGCTAAGCTTGCCCACGTCGATACGTTTCAATATCATCCATCAGGCGCGGTGTATCCAGAGCAATTGGTTGGCGCCTTGGTTACGGAGGGCATTCGTTCTGAAGGTGGGCACCTGGTCAATGCCAAGGGCGAGCGGTTTGTGAATGAACTTGATACGCGCGATGTGGTGTCTTCCTCGATCATTCGAGAATGTGAGGAGGGGCGTGGCATCAGGACCATGTCTGGCCGGGTCGGTGTCTGGTTAGATACGCCATTATTGGATGCGGAACATGGGCCTGGGACGGTGGAAAAGCATTTCCCGGCCATGATGATGCAGTTTGAGCGGTTCGGCATCGATATCAGCAAAGATCCGGTCCTGATTTATCCGACGCTGCACTATCAGAACGGTGGCGTGAAGATCGATACGAACTCGGAAACCAACGTGAAGAATCTCTTCGTGGCAGGAGAAGCCTCCGGGGGGCTGCACGGGCGTAACCGTCTCATGGGGAATTCGTTGCTGGACCTCATGGTGTTCGGGAAGCGGTCCGGCCTGACCGCGGCCGGCCGTGTGAAATCGATGAAACAAGGTGCACTCACTCTCAAGCACGTGCAGCGATTCCGTGCCGAAGCGAAAAAACACGGCCATGTCAGTGCGGTCATCTCGCCGATGATTCTGCCGGCGTATACACGAAAAGCGGGATAGTCATGAGGACTGAGTGCTGAGGACTGAGTAACATGCGAATCACTCAGTCCACAGTCCTCGTTACTCAGTCCTGAAGCGACAGAAGGAGCCTTATGAACGTTCACGAATTTCAAGCGAAGTCGCTCTTTGCGCAGTTTGGCGTGCCGGTGCCGCGGGGGAAAGAAATCACCTCTCCTGAAGCGGCCACTGCCTGGGCCAATGAACTCAACACACCGGTCTTTGTCGTGAAGGCGCAAATCCATGCCGGAGGGCGAGGCAAGGCCGGCGGAGTCAAAATCACGAAGGACAAGGCTGCGGTCGCAGGCCTCGCCAAGGAATTGATTGGGAAAACTCTTGTGACGCATCAGACAGGGCCCAACGGTCGTAAAGTCAACCGCCTGTTGATGGAAGAAGGGGCCAACATCGCGAAAGAGCTGTACCTTTCGATCTTGGTCGATCGCGACACCGGCTGGCCGACCTTTATCGCCAGCACAGAAGGTGGAATGGAGATTGAAGAAGTTGCCGCGCACACTCCGGAAAAGATCATTAAGGAAGCGATCGACCCGGCTGTCGGATTTCAGGGACACAATGGACGCAACGTGGCTTTTGCCTTAGGGCTCCAAAATATTGAACCGACGGTGATCAATCCTTTCGTGAAGATGCTGGACAATCTCTATCGCCTCTTTATGGAGAAACATGCGGCGCTGGTCGAGATCAATCCACTGATCATCACGAAGGAAAAGACATTGGTTGCGCTCGATGGCAAGGTCTCGTTTGATGACAACGGTCTTTTTAAGCACGAAGATGTACAGAAGATGCGGGATCTGAATGAAGAGGAGCCGTTGGAAATCGAGGCGACGGCAAATAATCTGAACTATGTGAAGCTGGACGGCAACATCGGGTGCATGGTGAATGGTGCGGGCCTTGCGATGGCGACAATGGACGTGATTAAGCTGGCTGGCAGCGAACCGGCGAACTTCTTGGATGTCGGCGGTGGTGCGACCAAGGACACCGTGGCAGCTGGTTTTCGGATTCTGCTGAAGGACCCGAATGTGAAAGGCATTTTCATTAATATCTTCGGCGGGATTGTTCGTTGTGAACGCATCGCCCACGGCGTGATCGAAGCGGCTAAGGAAGTGAAGATCACGGTTCCATTGGTGGTGCGGTTACAAGGGACCAATGCGGAAGAAGGCCGCAAGCTGCTGGCTGAATCGGGGCTGAAGCTTGAAGTGGCCGACGATCTTTGGGAAGCGGCACAGAAAATTGTGAGGCTGACGGGGAAAACAGCGTGAGCGAAAGGTGCGCCGGGCCAGGCCTCACTGCTCGCCCACCGCGCACACAAGAGTCAAATTAGATTGTCAGACAGTGGTCGGCGCTCGGTGGATGCGCGCAGTCTGAGGCCCGACCCAGCACACCTTCTTGGAAAGGAAGGTAAGAAAAGAGGAAATCGTGAGTATTCTCGTCAATAAAAATACGCGAGTGGTGGTGCAGGGGATCACAGGGAAGGAAGGATCGTTCCATGCGACTCAGTGCAAGGCGTATGGAACGAAGGTCGTCGCCGGTGTGACGCCTGGCAAAGCCGGTCAGGAAGTGGAAGGCATTCCGGTGTTCAATACGGTGGTTGATGCGGTGAAGAAGACCGAGGCTGATACCTCGCTCATCTTTGTCCCACCGCCGTTCTGTGCCGATGCAATTCTCGAGGCAGCCGATGCAGGCGTGAAACTTGTGATCTGTATCACTGAAGGCATTCCCGTGAACGACATGGTGAAGGTCAAACGAGCCCTTCGCGGTCGTGACGTCCGATTGATCGGTCCGAACTGTCCCGGGGTGATCACCGTCGATGAGGCCAAGATCGGCATTATGCCGGGGTTTATTCACAAGAAGGGTATTGTCGGAGTCGTCTCTCGCAGTGGCACCTTGACCTATGAAGCAGTGCACCAACTTTCGACCTTAGGGTTGGGTGAGACGACCTGCGTGGGAATCGGTGGCGATCCCGTCAATGGGACGGGGTTTGTGGATGTCCTCCCGCTTTTTGACAAAGATCCCGAGACTCAGGCCATCGTCATGATCGGCGAAATCGGCGGCGATGCGGAAGAAAAAGCGGCGGAATTCATCAAGAAGAACGTGAAGAAGCCAGTGGTCAGCTTTATCGCCGGCATCACCGCACCTCCTGGCCGCCGCATGGGCCATGCAGGCGCCATCATCTCCGGCGGCAAGGGCACGGCCACGGAAAAGATGAAGGCGTTGGACGCGGCTGGAGTCAAAGTGGTGAAGAATCCCGCGGAGATTGGTGAGGCGGTGAAAAAAGCATTAGGGCGGTAGGTGTCCAAGAAAAACGCTCCGTCTGTCTGGTTTTTCTGGTTTGTCTCGTTTATTTAGTTCGTTTGGTCTATCTGGTCTCTCTGGTTTCTCTGGTTCGAGTGCTCAGAATAACTCACAATTCACCACTCCAAATTCTCCATTCTCAACTCACCATTCGCTGGGACAGGCGCCGTCGCTTGCCCCTATCTGGTTGCTATGGTAT
>CAZOHW010000244.1:0-6689 GCA_964579525.1 uncultured Nitrospira sp.
GCTTTCCAGATCTCCATCGCAACTAAGGGTAAAATTCCGACACCGATCGCGAACAGCCAGTGTTCAGCGTCAAACGGCGCGACGTCAAAAATTGGATGCAGCGGTGGAATGAGCACAATGGCGGCTTGCAAGATCATTGATACTCCGACTGCCGCGAGCAGCGGCCTGTTGCTCATAAGTCCGAGTTCGAACAGTGATCGGCGCTCACTGCGATTGTTCAATGCATGGAAGAGTTGGGTAAACACCACCACGGTAAACGTTAGCGTGCGGGCCCGGTCTAGATTCAGGTCCATACCGTATAGGCAATAGGCAAAAGTCCCCAACGCCAAGAATGCCAAGAACGTGCCTTGAGCGGATAGGATCAAGAATCGCTCGCTTGTGAGAAAACGTTCAGTCGGCCGTTGTGGTGGCCGCCTCATGAGGTCAGGACTTTTCGGATCCACAGCAAGCCCCAGCGCCGGGAGGCCGTCCGTCACGAGATTGATCCACAAGATCTGTACCGGCAGCAATGGCAGTGGCAGGGCAAACAGCGTGGCGAGCAGCATGAGAAGAATTTCGCTAATGTTGCAGGATAGCAGATAGAAGACGGCCTTACGGATATTGTCGAAGACCGCGCGTCCCTCTTCCACGGCCGCCGCAATCGACGCAAAGTTATCGTCGGTCACGACCATGTCCGAAGCCTCTTTCGTGACATCCGTCCCGGTGATGCCCATGGCCACACCGATATCTGCGGCCTTCAACGCCGGCGCATCGTTCACTCCATCGCCGGTCATGGCGACTACCGCGCCTTGTCGTTTCCAAGCTCTCACAACCCGGAGTTTGTGTTCAGCCGATACACGAGCGTAGACCGCAGTGCCGGCAACTCGTTTTTCCAGCTCGTCATCTGACAACTGATTCAGCTCCGTACCGGAGATCGCTTGTGCACCTGTTTCGAAAATCCCCAAGTCGTGCGCAATCGCGACAGCGGTGTCTTTGTGATCGCCTGTAATCATGACTGTTCGAATGCCGGCGGCGCGACAGGTTTGGACCGCCGCCTTGGCTTCCGGCCTGATCGGATCTTTCATCCCGACCAGTCCTAAAAAAGTTAAATCGTGCTCCAAGCTTGTGGCTATATACTCGTCCGGAACGATGTCCAATGGCCGCATGGCCATGCCGAGTACCCGTAGGGCCTGTGAGGCAAATTGCTGATTGGTGGAATGGATGTGTTGGCGGGTCTCATCCGTCAGCGCTGTGATCTGCCCGTCACAGGTCATCCAGGTGGTACAATCCCCCAACAACACGTCTGGTGCGCCTTTGACGTAAGCAATTGGACCTGCCGTTGTCCTCCGAATCACCGTCATCTTCTTGCGTTCCGAATCGAACGGCACCTCACCCAACATCGGATTGTCGTGATCCAGATCCTCTTTCGAAAGGCCGGTCTTCGCGGCCACAACCAACAACGCGCCTTCTGTTGGATCTCCCAGCACCTGCCAGGCTGATCCTTCCTGACGCAGCTCAGCTCCATTACACAACACGCCAGCCCGCAGCAAAGCTGAGATCCCCGGATACTGATTTCTATTGGTCGGTCCTCCGTTCCAACCAATCTCACCCACAGGCGCATATCCTTCGCCTGAGACGGAGAAGACCTCCCCATCGAGGTACAGCTGAGTCACAGTCATCTCGTTCTTGGTGAGGGTGCCCGTCTTGTCTGAGCAGATCACCGTTGTGGACCCTAAGGTCTCCACCGCTGGCAGCCGCCGGATCAAGGCATGGCGCTGTACCATGCGAGTGACGCCCAGAGCCAGCGTGATGGTGACCACCGCGGGTAAGCCCTCCGGAATGGCTGCCACGGCCAAACTCACGGCCGTCAGGAACATCATGACGAGTGGCACGCCACGGATCAGTCCCAGGAGGAACACCACTCCCACGATCACGAGTGAGAGCCACAGCAAGGTGTGCCCAAGCTGTTCGAGTCGGCGCTGAAGCGGCGTCTCCTCTTGCTCCGCCTGCGCCTCGCGATGAATCATCGCCGCGATGGTGCCGAGTTCCGTCCGTAGGCCGGTTCCCGTGGCCAGCGCCCGGCCCTTTCCGGAGACCACGATCGTGCCCATGAAAAGCATGTTACGCCGATCGCCCAGCGCTACTTCTTTCTGTTGAATCGGGTCCGACACTTTCTCGACGGGCGCCGATTCTCCGGTGAGAGAAGCTTCTTGCGTCTGCAGACTCGTGGCGTAGACCAGCCGGCAATCGACTGGGATACGGTCTCCCGCCTCGACTTGAACCAGATCACCCGGTACGACTTCACGGGCTGGGATCGAGCGGATGGCACCTTCACGGATAACTCGCGCGGTCGCCACCGACAGCTTGCGGAGCGCGGCTAAGGACCGCTCGGCACGGTATTCTTGTACAAACCCCAGGATCGCATTGAGAATGACGATGGCCACAATCGCAGCCGCGTCGATCCATTCTTCCAGCAGACCAGAGACCATTGCCGCTCCGATCAGCACCCAGATGATCAGACTGGAGAATTGAGCGAGGAGGATTGTGAGCGGTGATGGAGGAGGAGCTTCGGGCAACTCATTGGGTCCGACCGTTGCAAGACGATGCTCGGCTTCGCGCTCGGTCAGTCCCTCATCGAGGTTCGAGCTCAGTTCCTGTTCCAACGCTTCAGGCCTGAGCATATGCCACGTGTTGTTCGGATTCATGTCACCTCACGAAGTGTAAGCTCGATCTTTTCTTGTACAGGATGCCAGCCGTCTGCAGCATAATCTTGTCCTCGTGTATCGCCCCACTTATAATTGCGTATCATGATACCCCCGCTCACTTCTTCCACGTGGAGAAGGTTCGATCTCTCATGTGTCGCCGCCGTCTTCCTCTTTGCCGGCTGCCTGAATTCACCTACTGTTTCTCGAACAGTGTACGAAGATCCAACCATCCTTGTGCAACTAGATGGTCCGGCCCTTCAGGAGGAAATCTCTGGAGGGCCTACTCGGCCGGTTGCCGAGTTGACTGCCGCCGATCTTGCATCAGTCTTACGCTCCGTGATGATTCAGCCAGAGATCGGTTTTGCCAGTTATTGGATCCTGAGAAACGAGCCGCAGCTCAAACCGGCTTTCCCCGAGAGTGATGCAGACCTCCTCGCCAGTCATCTGCATGACGCACTGACCAACGCACGACCCCATGAAACAGCGGTCTTTTCGCTCCGCCGGACTCGTGGGGATGGCATTCCCCTTGTCACCACAGGTGCACTGATTCTGCGCGGCGATCAGCTCATTCTCATCTTGACCAATGCCGGTAGAGCCGCCACCACACAATGGAGGCTCGATGCAGCCCGTGAGACTCCACTTCGAATGATCGGAGCCCCTGATTTTCATTTCGTGGCGGGTCCGTCCCAAACCGTGCTCGCCGCAAAAGATCTCCCCAAAACGGTGGACATCGGATCGGCGCCGGTCCTGTCGATCAACTACAGCGCCTGGCATACGGGTGCTTTGGCACCGGGTCGCAGTCCCTCTCCTTCTCCGGTAGCGCCCACAATGCCGGCTGCGACGATCGAAGAAAAACTCCGTCAGTTGAAAATCTGGCATGAACAAGGCCTGATCGCCGATGACGAATACCGGTCCAAGCGCCAAGAACTTCTCAAAACTTTTTAAGTCGCGTCCCGCACGAACGTCGATCTACCGTGGTCTATGCTGACCATCGCGTATCAGAAGGCGAAGTGGATGCCAAGCAGGTACCGCTCCTGGCTGCTTGATGCCACACCGTTTGGTTCCCCGATTCCGAGAACATTCAGCCCCTCTCCCCATACCTTCGTGAACTCCGCAGCCAAGCGCACATTCTCAATCACGAAGTAGGAGATATGGCCGGTCACGAGGGTCCCTTTGGCTCTCGACGGATTATTGGGACTACCGGTCACGACGCCGGTATTCTGCAATTCGTACCGAGCATCCAGAAACAGTTTCTCGGGGAACACTTCAAGGATGCCCTCAACCAGATAATTTTTCCGATCCTGCCCATTCACACCCCCAATGTCCCAGTTGTGGTAATAGCCGAACAAGACCTGGCCGCGATTGAACCGAAGATTCAGTGTGACGTCCAATTGTTGTCGTGTCCGACCGTCGATGACCGGGGAAGGCTGATCGGAATTGGCCTTGGTGTTGATATATCGGACTCCCACCATGTGATCCCATAGCGTGTAGCTTCCCCAGCCATAGAACCCTTGGAATTTCTGGCCGAGATTGACCACCGGGATGTTCACCCCTTCCTCTCGCTCATCGTTGACGACGCCAGCGGCGTACCGAAATCCTGACCAAAATCCGTTGAGCTCTACGCCGGTCACATTGAACGTCACCGGTGCCAGGTATTGCTGAAAGGCCAGCCGTCGTTTCTGCGAGAGATAATACTGTTCATTCAGCATGCGTCCGGCTCGCAGATTCAGCAGGCTGGATGGCAGAAGATCACTGAATTGCATCCAGATTTGTTCGTTGCCAAACGAGCCGCCTGCCGCGACTTCTTGGGCGAATTCCGCGAGAAAACCTATCTTGGGGGCGACCGTCCCGGCAGCCATGATCTCGATTTCGTCGATCTCTGCCTTGCTGGTCGAAGAGAGCCGGGCTTTGGTCACAGGATCGTCTTCATGTGCATTGATGTACTGCATGATCCCAATCACAGAGACCGGCAAGCTCTTCAATTCCCAGGGATACTTACCGTCCTCACCGGGTAACCGAAATCCCCGTTGCTTGAATTCCATCCCGAACTCATTCAGCAGCGGGAAGCCTGCGTGACAGTCGCTACACTTCAGACCATGTTCCCGCGAAAAAGAGGGAATGGCTGATGCCGGTGAAGCAGACAACAGCACGACGGCGGCGATGACGACGAGTAGCAGCGCGGTCAAGAACATGAAAGGACGCTTCATAGCTACCCCGATGCCCTACTTGCCAGATTGCGCCAAGGTCCGGAGATAGGCGATGACTTGCCACCGTTGCTCCTCGGTCAACTTGTCCTTATACCCCGGCATCGTCGTGCCCGGTTTCTTCTCTGAGATGCGCCAGAACCAGTGAGTATCGGAGTGTATGTTGACCTCGGAAGGACTCGAAAGATCAGGGGCGCCTTTGCCCAATTTGGTCGGTTTACCGTCGTTCCCATGACACCGCGCGCAGTTGATCTCCGGATTAACCTTCCCCTCGTACATGTCCTTCCCCATCGCCCGTGCTTTGGCATCGTCACGCATTCCAGCCGGCATGCTTTTCCCGGCAAACTCTGGTGGGATCGTCGCCTCATCGGCTCGTGCCGCAGTCCCGACCAAGCCGATCAAGCACCCGATGACGACCGTTATGCTCGCGAGAACACCACCGCTCCCTGTTGACGCTTGACGATTTGCAATCCTCATGTGTCCCCTCCCATGTTTGGATGACCGTGGCATCACCTTTTTCCCCGAACGAACCACATCTCATGAAGCGAGATTCCAATTTGCAACGCCAGAGACAATCCCATCAGCGCTCCACCGCCGATCACGATGGAGGCAAAGATCGGATCATGTTTGGTAAACCACCACGACCCAATGTCTAGCCAGATCGCGAGGAAGGGGATGGCGACCAGAAGGGCCCGAACGGAGGCGGGACTCTCACTGAACGCGAAGATGAAACCGGTGAACATGAAGATGAAGCTCATGCCGAAGAGATGAATATGGGAAACGCGCACCAGGGATTTGATGGATTGTCCGAGGTCTATCTCCGTATGACGAGCGACGTCTGCGTACGTTGCCAGCGATGGCAAACCGGTCCCAGACGAGGCGCTGTGGCACTCTCCGCAAGCTTGCGCGAGGATCGGTTGGATCTTCACAAAATCTGCTTCTCGCGCACCCTGTCGTATCCATTGGGTTAGCTGTCTTCTTTGTGAATCAGTGACATACTCCCCCATGGGGCCTCGCAGGGCCGCTTCCAATCTAGTCGTGTCCCGCTGACCGTAGTACTTCATGATGACGGCAGCGACGAGTCCCATTCCATGTTTGGTATGCGGCTCCACATCGATCACATAGAGATAGGCCAGGGCAAAAAGATAGCCGAGTCCCATAGTGAGGAGGAACAGACTGGCCAAGCTCTTCAGCGGAAGTGAAAGGGTTCGTAGCGTCATAGACGTCAAGGTTTTCGCCCCTCAAACCTCACCATAAACTGTTCGGGCTCTCGGTCAAACTGCTCCTTGCACCCCGTACTACAGAAGTAATACGTCTCTCCCTTGTAGACACTGGTCAACTGGGCGCCCTGAATTTCAACCCACATCCCGCATACCCGATCCATCTCTTGCTTCGCTGTCATGGTAACTGCCTCCTTCTATTCTATTCAGCCTATCTTCCCTTCTCCGGAACAGCGCTTAGTTGAGCTTAATCGGTGATCATCCTGCGCGAACCGTCGAGAGGTTCCACCGAGAACGTCGTGGTGAATTTCCCATGTTCTATCATTTGCCGGACTCCTGGGAACGACGCAGCCGCTCCACGAGCCAATCCTGGAAGCCTCGATGTTGAGCGACTTCGTGATACACGACGCGCGCGAGGCCTGGGTGATGATGAAGGTGTTCAGCCAGGAGGCGGGCGAGCCTCTGGTCGCCTGCCGGTCCCTGCCCAAGCTGGTGCAGGATCTCATGGACAAACTCAGGATCGGCGGCTCCTCGTTCAATGAGTTGCGTTCGCAAGGCTTTGTCGGCCAACACCCGCTCGG
>CAZOHW010000245.1:0-6667 GCA_964579525.1 uncultured Nitrospira sp.
GACGTGCCCATCCCCACAGCAGAGTGAGTCACTCGACGTACGGCGGTGAGTGAACCGATCTGATGGAAACACATGTCTCAGCTGGCCGATACACGGAGGATCTCTGATGCAGTATGAAGACGGTTCCAACACAGTCGATCGCAAGGTGGGCGATTTCTCTTCAACAACGGAAACGTTAACATGGGATGATGTAGTCCGTCTGGCTCGTCATGGCAATCCTCCGCCGCCGCGCCGAGTCGAGAAGACGGATGCGCAGTGGCGTGCCCTCCTCACCGAGGATCAATTTCGTGTGACGCGCCTGAAGGGGACTGAGCGGGCGCACAGCTCGGACATGTGTCGGCTGTTCGAGCCAGGACAGTATCGATGTCTTTGCTGTGATACTGTGCTATTCGATGCGGCACGCAAGTATCAGAGCCATTCCGGCTGGCCCAGTTTTACCCAGCCCGTGGCGCCGGCCGTGATCGCCTATCACCAGGACGACAGCTATGACATGAACCGGATCGAGACGACGTGCAATGTATGCGATGCTCATCTCGGCCATGTATTTCCAGATGGGCCTGAACCGAGCGGGCTACGGTTCTGTATCAATGCCCTCTCGTTGCGAAAGGCTGAGGGGTGATTTTCCGAGATAGATAACTTCTGACGCAAGAACAGGCGCACGACGAAGGAGTATTTCCGTGAGTCGAACTGAAACAGCAATATTGGCCGGCGGTTGTTTCTGGGGCATGCAGGATCTCATCCGCAAACTCCCCGGCGTGCTCTCTACACGCGTTGGCTATAGCGGTGGCGACGTGCCGAATGCCACCTATCGTCATCATGGGACGCATGCGGAAGCCATCGAGGTCGTGTTCGACCCGGACACGCTGACGTTCCGTAGTTTACTCGAAACATTTTTCCAAATTCACGACCCGACGACAGTCGACCGCCAGGGAAACGATCGAGGAACCTCGTACCGCTCGGGAATCTACTATGCGTCGGAGGCCCAGCGCATGGTGGCAGAAGAAACGATCGCCGATGTGAACGCGTCGGGGCTATGGCCGGGGAAAGTGGTCACCGAGGTCCGGCCCGCCGGTCCGTTCTGGCAGGCGGAACCGGAGCATCAGGATTATCTTGAACGATATCCACACGGATATACCTGTCACTATGTGAGACCCAACTGGAAGTTACCGCAGAGGGTCTGAGCTGTACCGCCCTCGCTGCCGAGGGCACAGTAATACGGTCAACACCTGGAAGCGCAGAAAATGGGAACTCCCATTCTAGTTACCGGCGCGGCAGGGCGCGTCGGAGGGATAGGCCGCACGGTCACCGAACTGCTGTTGAAGCAAGGCAGGCCGGTGCGCGCGATGGTACGGCATGAAGACCAGCGTGCGGAGGCGTTACGCGATATGGGTGCCCAGGTCGTGGTCGGCGATCTCCTCGACCTCGACTCGATGCATAGGGCGATTGCCGGCTGCGACACGATGTACTTCGGCATGTCGGTATCGGATACGTATCTGGCCGCAACGGTCAATGCAGCGGTGGTGGCGAAGCATCACGGCGTGAGAGCGTTCATCAATATGTCGCAGATGACACTCGCGCAGATGAGCATCACAGAAAGCACCCCGAGCCCGCAGCACAAACTGCACTGGCTCGCCGAACAGGCGTTGAACTGGTCAGGGCTTCCGGTCGTGCACGTGCGCCCGACCGTGCTGCTCGACGGTTTTTTCCTGATCTTCACCCCCGATACGGTCAAGGAGTCGAATCAGATCAGGCTTCCGTTCGGCGAAGGCAAAACTTCTCCAGTCGCGGTGGAAGATGTTGCCCGTGTCATCGCTGCGTTGCTTGCCGATCCGAAGCCGCACATCGGAAAGACCTATCATCTGACCGGTCCGCACTCCGAGAACATGCATGTCTTTGCGCAGGAGTATTCGAAGGCGCTCGGCCGTACAGTCACCTTTGCGGATATTCCGGTCGAAGCGTGGCGGGATGAGTTACTCAAACGCGGCTTGCCGGCTCACCTGACACACCACCTCGCAATGATGGCCGATCTGCACCGCGCTGGACGTTACGATCGAATGTCGGACGATGTGCTCACTCTGACGGGCCGGAGGCCGATGAGCGTACAGGAATTCGTCAGGAAGCATGCGGCGATGTTTACTTCATCTGCACCAGGAGTTGCCTGAGCATTTTCTGACGAGTGATCAAGAAAGGAGCCATGCCACATGCGTCATCTCATCGCACCCAGGGTAAACTCTCAGTATGTGCCTTAAAACGGGGCTTTCTTGCCGCCGGACTTGGGTTGTTCATGCTGTCCGGCGTGTCGGCGCAGGACATCACCGTGACCGAGCAAACCTTTGGCTGCATCCTCGACTGGCCGAAGGTCAGAAACACCTACTTTAAACATGACGACCCCAAGAAATTGAAAGAGGCGATGCGAATCTTCCGCGAAAGTGTGCCGGACAAGGAGTATCCAGTCGGCACCATCCTCCAGCTTATCCCGTTTGAAGCCATGGTAAAGCACCCTCGTGAGAAGTTTCCCACGACGAACGGCTGGGAATTTTTCGACCTAGACGTCTCCAAGGAAGGGACGAAAATCAAAGAACGAGGAGAGCAGGTCGTCAATCATTCTCAAGGCGTTACGTGTTTGAGTTGTCATCAACCGGCGGCCAAGTTTGATTTTGTGTGTGAAAAGGGACATGGCTGCGCCCCCATCCCCTTCGACGACGAAAAGATCGCGGCGATCCAGAAGACCGACCTTCGCTGCAATAAAAAATAAGACGATGAGACCGACATTCCATAAGGCCACGACTATTGTTGGAAGCGACGTGTCTACGAGCGAGGATGGCCCATCGCGTCGTGACATCCTGGTTCAAGGCAGCAGGATCGCGGCCGGCGTCGGAATTGCTGCCTTGCTGGGAAACATAGGACTTTCCCCGACTGGATCGTATGGGATGGACCGACCGACGGCGAGTCTGCTCGATTCTCTGACGCCCGTGCGAACCGCCTTACTGGTGATCGATATGCAGCGTGACTTTCTCGTGCCGGAAGGGTACGCGGCACAGGCGGGACTCGACATCGCGCCTCTGATCGCGACCATCCATCCGATTGAAAAGCTGCTCGCGGTGGGACTGGCAGCCGGGCTGCTGACCGTGCACACACGCGAAGGCCACGTGCCTGACCTATCCGATTGCCCGCCGTACAAGCTGGAGCGCAGTCGAAGGGCCGGCGCTGAAATCGGTTCGAAGGGCCCGCTCGGACGCCTGCTTGTGCGGGGTGAAGTTGGACACGATTTCGTCGAGAGCTTACGCCCAAGGCCTGGTGAGATCGTCATCGACAAGCCCGCTTACAGTGGATTCTCTCACACCACACTGCACCAAACGCTGACCAAGCGCAGTATCGAAACACTCATCATTACGGGCGTCACCACGGAAGTGTGCGTCAGTTCCACGCTGCGTTCGGCGGTCGACCTTGGGTACCGTTGCATCACGGTGAGTGACGCATGCGCATCCGGAGATCCAGACTTGCACGAGGCGGCGCTAGCCATGATCGGCGTGGAAGGCGGCATATTTGGAGAAGTCGCCACTACCGCAGAGGTTGTAGACCGATTCGTGCGGTGAATGAGATCCTAAACAAAGAAGAGCACACCCCACGGAGAGGATCTGTGATCGCCTAGAGCCTCGCTGCCAAGTCAGTCTCGATCACTTCCGGTTTGTCGCTTGGCGCATAGCGTTTCAGCACCGCGCCATCGGAGCCGACGAGAAACTTGGTGAAGTTCCACTTGATCCCTTCGGTACCGAGAATCCCTGGTTTCTCCGATTTGAGGTACTGATAGAGCGGGTGCGCATTCGCACCGTTCACGTCGATCTTAGCGAACATCGGAAAGGTGACGCCGAAGTTCCCGGTGCAGAACTGCTCGATCTCTGCCTCCCCATGAGGTTCCTGCTGTCCAAACTGGTTGCAGGGGAACCCGAGCACCTCGAATCCACGGTCTTTGAATTTGTCGTAGAGCGCTTGCAGTCCTTGATACTGCGGCGTGAAACCGCACTGACTCGCCACGTTGACGATGAGCAGCGTCTTGTTGCGATAGGTGTCCATCTTCTGCGGCGTGCCGTCGATGGTGACGAGGTCAATGTCATAAAAGCGCATAGCGTGCGTATCCATAGTGAATCCGCAGTGTACTCCTTATAACCTGATCCCTACCAGTGTCTTTGCACACAGTGCCCTGGCTACCTGCGGGGCTAAGCCTGCGGGGCTAAGCCTGCCGTGCCGCAATCGCCAACCATCCCAAACCTGAAGAGACGCACAGTCGGCAAACTCACGTTGCGTCCTCTACCAGAGATATCACTCCGGAATCTCTGCTTCAACCAGCTTTCCGAGCAGAATGAGCGATTCTTGCCAACCAAGATAGCAGGCCTCAGCCGGAATCACATCGGGGACGCCTTCTTGCACAATATTCACGTCCGTTCCACATGAAACGTTCTTCAACGTGACCGTCACCCGAATCTCGCCCGGCAGGTTCGGGTCGTCGAAGTTGTCGGTGTAGCGAATCCGTTCATACGGCACGAGTTCGAGGTATTGACCGCCGAACGAATGGCTCTTGCCTGTGGTGAAGTTAGTGAAGGACATCTTGAACGTGCCGCCGACTTTGGCATCCATGTGATGCACCTTAGCGGTAAATCCATTCGGCGGCAGCCATTTCGTCATGGCGTCCGCGTCAAGGAATGCCCGGTAAATCCGTTCCGATGTCGCACGAAACACACGATGGAGTCGAATGGTATTCGTTCCCACGGCTAAGGCTCCTTTCGCTAGATGAAGACCCGATTAAATCACGCCTACTTACCTTGTAGTCGAACGGGCTTCGAAAAATCGACACCAATAGCCGCCACCTCTCCAGTTAGCAGTTGAGATCACCATTCGCGTGGCGCTATCGAATGAGTGGCAAACTCACTCTTGTTTCGGCCCACCAAAGGAGCCTAAGATTTACGACATTCAATAATCCGCGCGTGTCCATCCCACCAAGGAGGATTGCCATGCCGACCTACGTGAGTCTCGTGAAGTTCAGCCAGCACGGTCTTCAAACCATGAAGGACAAGGGTATCGAGCGCGCCGAGATGGTCAAGAAGAACGCCCAAGCGCTCGGCGGTAAGATGGTCC
Organism: uncultured Nitrospira sp.; assembly: GCA_964579525.1. GTDB lineage: Bacteria > Nitrospirota > Nitrospiria > Nitrospirales > Nitrospiraceae > Nitrospira_D. The sequence goes on from CAZOHW010000245.1 coordinate 5,134, forward strand.
AGGCCTACTATTGCCTCGGTGAATACGATGTTGTGGCGATCTGGGAATTTCCGGACAACAAGACGGCTATGAAAGCAGCGGTCATGAATGCCTCCATGGGACATATCCAGATCACGACGATGCCGGCCGTCAACCGCGACGAATGGAAATCTCTCCTGCAAGAAACGATCGGAAAGAAAAAATAGCCCGGAAGAAGCCAACCATAGCTCAATCCATTAATAGTTCATTACGGCAGCTTCAAGGTAATGCGCTTGCCATGAGTTGCACAGGCTAAGGACGTACAAGACGTACTAGAGTTTCAAGACGGGTGGGATTCAGACCTTCAACCTTCTAAGCTGAAGGTCTGCACTGCCAAGCGGTAAGGATTACACCTGAAGAGACTATCAAGGAAGCGAAAGGAAGGTAACGCTATGCGAGCAGCCCGTATGCATGGTTACAACCAACCGCTCGTTCTCGAGAATGTGCCCCTCCCCGACATCAAGCCGGACGAAGTGCTGCTCAAGGTCACCGCAGCAGGCATGTGCCGCACCGATGTCCAACTGGTGGACGGCTATTTTAGGAAGTACGCTCAGCTTGCCCTGCCACTCACACCGGGACATGAGATCGTCGGCGAGATTCAGAAGATCGGCAACATGGTTTCAAAGGCGGCCGGCCTTCAAGACGGCGATCAAGCGGTCGTTGTGGGTGGCTGGGGCGACGGGACATGTCGTCATTGCCAGGAGGGCGATACACACATTTGCGCGCGTGGGCAGTGGCCGGGATTTGGACCATACGGCGGGTATGGAGAATATCTCCCCGTTCCCGCCCGGTACCTTATCAAAGTTGATAAGCGGTACAAACTAAAAGCGGAGCAACTCGCTCCTCTCACCGATGCGGGACTCACACCGTATCGGGGCATCAAGAAACTCCGCGACGCCGGTGCCCTCGGTCCGAATCGCATTTTGGCGGTGTTGGGAGTCGGCGGCTTGGGTGCCTATGCCGTCCAGTACGCAAAACTGCTCGGTGGGGGTGCGACGGTAGTTGCCTTCGCCCGAAATCCGGAGAAGCTTGCAGTTGCCAAGGACTTTGGCGCCGATCATGTCATTAGCACGAAAGGCAAATCGCTCGATGACGTTCGCAAGGAATTAAGCAAAGCGACCGGCCAAGGCGAGATCGATGCCGTTATCGATTGCGCTGGAGCCGAGGAGATGATCCAAACAGGTTTCGGTCTCCTGTCCATCGGCGGGCATTACTCGTCGGTGGGGCTCGTCGGCGACAAGATCAGCTTGCCATTGTTTCCACTAGTCGCGCGCGAGTACACCTACCACGGTTCTTTCTGGGGCAATTACAACGACCTGAGCGAAGTGATCGTGCTCGCTCAGGCGGGAAAGATCCGTCACGTCGTTAAGACCATTCGTTTCGAGGATATTAACAGCAATCTTGACCTCCTGCGGACTGGTGACATTGTCGGACGTGCAGTGGTCACCTATTAGCCGGTATTCTGCATTCTGTTGGTGTGTCCAGATAAAGGAGGATGGCTATGGCAGCCTCAAAC
>CAZOHW010000246.1:0-6634 GCA_964579525.1 uncultured Nitrospira sp.
AGATCTCGTGCTGGACGCACTCCTCATGGCTGTGCGCCGACGCAAGCCCCAGCATCTCCTGATTCACTCCGATCAAGGGTCTCAATTTGGCAGCGATGCGTGGCGACGCTTCTGCCATGCTCATCATCTTGAGCCCAGTATGAGCCGACGGGGTAACTGCTGGGACAACGCGGTGGCTGAATCCTTTTTCAGCAGCTTGAAGAAGGAGCGGATCAAGAAGCGCATCTACATAACGCGAGCGATGGCTATAGCCGAGATCGCCGAGTACATCGAGACCTTCTATAATCGCACCCGACGACACAGCCATCTCAGTGGGGTCAGTCCGGAGGCCTTTGAAGAAGTGTCGAAAAACGCTTAAAGATGTGTCCGCAAAACCCTGGGAAGTCCAATACCGTGCTCATGCCAGGCCTGTGCAGCGATTTGAGTATTGGTGAATGCCAATCGTGGGGCGCGCATCTGCTGAGAATCTCCACAGATCAACGCGTGCTTGGCTCGGTAGAGGACAGGAACCACTGCGCAAAGGTCCAGCTGACTCGCTTCATCGATCAGTACGTAATCGAAGAGGCCCGGTTCCAGTGGGAAGAGACGCGCAACATCGTCCGGTGCCATGATCCAACACGGTAAAATTTTAAGTAGAGCGTGGCATCGTTCCGGCTCTTTTTTCAATCGATCAAACACCGGGATATTCTTAGCCGATGTTTGGCTGCGGCCCAGGATCTTGGAAAATTCTCGAAGGGTATTCCGTTCTTGTCTGGTCGCTGTGCCGGTCCGATGAATCGCTGCGCTTCTTAAGCTGATGAGAGCGGCACGGAGAAGGGCTGCGCGTTTCGTCGTTGCCATTGTCGCGGGCACGTCAGAATGGTGAATCGATCGTCGCTTTGCCGCCTGGCGTGCTTCCCAAAGACCCCACTTGAGACGCAGGCGTTGAAGGAATGATTGTGCACGTTTTAATGCAGCATCAGCAGACGCCACGACATGTTCTGCATGGAGGGCTGCTCCAAGAGCGTCTTCCGCCTTCAACGTTTCTTCGGCCGTCATGGTAAAGACACGATGGTCTTGTTCCATCTGCCGTTGTGTTTCTAGGGCCGATTTCTCCTTATCAACTGAATCCAATCGCTGCCGAAGCTCGCGCTTCGATTCCTGATCTTGACGCAACAGCGTCATAGGTAATTCCGCCATGTCGAGACTGCGGAGTAATTCGTCAACGACATTAAGCGCTTTGTCTTTCTGTGATGTGATAAGCACTCGTTTCCCACTGGCCACAAGATGGCACGCGAGATTCGCGAGCGTAAGCGACTTGCCGGTTCCTGGTGGGCCTTGGCAGACGCAAATGTGGACGGACGGATCATTCGTCAAGAGGGCGAGGCGCCGTTGGTTTGGATTTGACGAAAAAGGAAAATACACTTTCTTGGAGTCATCAAATACGTTACTCGTCGGTTGTTTGCCACGACGGCCAATCAACCATCCCAGGGCCGTGTCTTTGACGTGCTTCGCGCCGGCCTCGCCGATATCCTGGAGATCTTTGACCAGGAAGTAACTCGTCTTTGGGGCAATGAAGGCAGCTGCGAGGGGATAAATAGCGACCTGTTGCGCTTGGCGCGGCGGTGATGGTGGTCTGGTTACTTGCCTGGTAAGTTGTTCTGCAATGGCAATATTCATTTCGCGTGTAACAGATTGGCAAAAGTGTTTCAACTCCGAGACGGTGAGAGGGAAGACCGGTGTGGCCTCAATGAGTCGTCCCAATGCCTGCTCATGTACCGCAGAATCATGTTCAGAACGGAATGCAAGAGAATTGAACCGGACCAGCTCCTCATTAGGGAAGGTCTGATCTATTCCTCTCCGATCCATGCTCTATGGATGGCCAAGCACCCAATTAGGAGGCCCGCCATGAAGCAACAGACCTTCGCCGATGCCAGCTTTGAGCAGTACCGGAAGCCGACCCGTCGGGAGCGGTTTCTCACCGAGATGCACCGTGTTGTGCCATGGGCAGAATTGGTCGCGGCGATCGAACCGGTCTACCCCAAGGCCGAAGGCCCCGGGCGTCCGCCCGTCGGCGTCGAGCGGATGCTGCGCCTCCACTGTCTACAACAGTGGTGTAACTTGTCGGACCCGGCCGTGGAAGAGGCCCTCTACGACTCGCGCGCCATGCGGCAGTTCGTGGGGATTGATCTGGGCCGCGAGCCGGTGCCCGATGAGACCACGATCTGCAAGTTTCGGCATCTCTTGGAAGCTCACCAGTTGGGCGAGCCGCTCTTTGCGCGCATTCGGGAGTACCTGGCGAAACACGGCTTGCAGGTCAGCCGCGGCACCATCGTCGATGCCACCATTATCAGTGCGCCCAGTTCGACCAAGAATCGCCAGAAGGCGCGGGATCCGGAGATGCATCAGACGAAGAAAGGAAACCAGTGGTATTTCGGCATGAAGGCGCATATCGGCGTGGACAGCCGAACCACTCTGATCCAGTCCGTCGCGGCCACGGCAGCCCATGTCCATGACAGCCAGGTGTTACCCAAGCTGCGGCACGGGCAAGAGACACGGGGGGGGATGCGGCTTACAGCGGACAACGGGACGTCATTCAACGCCATGCCCCCAGAGCCAAGAGTGTCGTGCAGACGAAAGCCCATTGCCATCGGCCCCTACGTGAGATCGAGCGGGCCCGCAATCGGACAAAGTCGAAGGTGCGGGCCAAAGTCGAACATGCGTTCTTGGTTGATGAAGCGGATCTTCGGCTGGGCGAAAGTCCGCTACCGCGGACTCGCGAAGAACACGCACTGGCTCCAGATCAGCTGCGGGCTCGCGAACCTGTACATGGCGCGGCGGCGGCTCTTGGTCGAGGTTTCATAGACGGGGGGCGTAGGGGGCCTGACGACGACGAATCACGGGAAAGATGCGCTCGGCTCACTGAATGCCAAGCTGATGAGACAGGGGGATCCACTCAGAAACAGAATGTTTCGTGTAAACGTACATTAATCAGACCTTCCCTAGGTAAGGGATAGGACAGCAACTATCCAGCGACATTGCCGTCCTATCGTCCTGGTGACTTTACCGTGCTGACATCTTTCTATGTAGGACTATCACGACAGTCTCTCAGCACATATGCGGCAATAGTTCCGGTTTCACGTCACACCTTGCTCATTCCTTAATTGGCCGCCAGGGCAGATTTTCTGTCCCCGGATACGACTGCTGCCACGTTGCCTTCCGGCCCGGACACCGCACTTTCAATGTTTGGGGGTTCACCATCCCGATTCCAAGACATAGGCTCAGTCAGGTCTGGGGCGTGAGACGCCGTCGCTTTCCGCTGAACCCGGATGATGTTCATCATGCCCAGATCTTCGTGATTCAGGATATGGCAATGGAACACGAAATCGCCCACGTCAGGTCCCCGAAAATCAATCCGGAGCGTGACCCGGGGATACGGATGACTGGGATTCCCATCCCAGTGAGGCACCTCGATTGTGTCGAGGAATTGCCCGGTGATCCCCGGTGCAGGCTCGCTGCCATTGAGTTCAAAGTTATGCTGCGCTTCGACCAGAAAGTGCAGCTGGTGAAAGTGAAAGACGTGGTTTTCCAGCGCATGATTTTCGACCGTCCATTCTTCCACCGTGCCTTGCGTCGCCGTAATCGCTGGACCGGCATTCGGGTCAAAGACCGTGGCGGGTTGTCCGTCCACCACCATAAAGAACTGAGTCGGTTGGATCTCCTTGAAAAACACGAGCCGCTTTGTGGTCACCGGTGCCGTGGTCAGGCCGGCGAACCGCGTCAGATGGGGATTATACGCATCAAAATGGCCGACGCGGTCATCGTCAGCCGGTTCGTCGTGCAGGTGTCGGCGCACATGCAGAGTCAAGAGGGGTCGATTGGGGTCATCGTCGCCGTCGTTTCCTGTCTCGATATTCCGGGTCACCAGTTGGGCGAGTTTCACGTGAGACGATGGTGCTTGAACGATAAATTCCACACGCGACGCCGTTGGCAGCCGGAAATGGGTTACCGGAATGAGGCTTCCCGGTTGCGCCCCATCCTGGGAGTGCACCGGCACGCCATCAATAGCGACGACCTCGAGGCGTTGCGGGAGGCCGTCGAACTCGACTTGCAGGTCGAGAATACTGTCCGCCGTTGAGTTGGACACCCGCCAGAACTGCCGCTCCCCCGCTTCCATATGGAGGATGGCCGGAGTATAGGTGGTGTGACTGTGGGGGTCCGTCGTCGCTTCTGTCGGAACATGGTTGATGGTGAGATCTTGGAAGGGCACGCCGTCGGAATCTCCGCCCGCTCCTTCGGGAACGACTTGGCTCGTCACCTGATCCCGGATCATGAGAATGCGATGACGCAGATTCGCGACGGCAGGCTTTAAGTGCTCAATGCCGTCGACCACCAGGGCTCCGGAGGCGCCGCCCAGGAGGGCTTGTTCTGCGATCCCATGCACATGCGGATGATACCAGTACAGCCCGGGTGGCTCGTCGGCAGGAATGATGAGGGTGTATTGGAACGTCTGACCGGAATTAATCAGGGTCTTGATCACCTCATCGGAGTGACACGTGGGAGACGTGTTGGTGCCATGAAAGTGCAGGTTCAGCGAGGATCCGGTCATCTGAGTGCCACCCGGGCCGCAGTTAGGCGGAGTAAGCCGCATCTGCGCCGCTTGAGCGGGAGTATTGTTTGTGACCGTGATGATGAGACGATCCCCTGGTTTCACATGCAGGGTCGGGTTTTGCAGTCCGCTCGGCGTCATAAAGCAAAACAGTGAGCGGTTCGCCGCATCGGTTCGGGTTTGATAGGACAGGCGGACGGCCAACACACCTTCATGACTAAACAGCGCCGGAGGCTGATGGACCACATCACCGGGCGAGAATCGAGGACAGGGATGGTCCACGGGCGGAACGGGTACCACGAGAGAGGTTGCAGGAGGCAGCCCACTTGTGGGCACGGCCACCTGGGAAATGGCAAGAGTTGAAGGTTGATCTCCCGCGTGCACTGAGGGAACCACCCAGAGACTCCACACGAACGCTCCGAGGACAAGCCATATTCGCATCGCGATGCTCCTTTCGGGTGTGGCTCTGGACTCGGGGTCTCTGGCCGGGTGAGAAATCACTGAGCTAGCGGGGTCGAGTGTGTCGGTCTCGTGTACGCCCTAGTGAATCCATGGGGAGGGCTATCCTCGCCGGTAATTGGTGCGGACGGAATCGATAGAGTCTGTTTCCGTCCTTGCTAACTATTTCGATCCTGATGGAATCGTCGCACTCGACTCATTGCAATGTTTTTAACATGTTCTTAATTGATAATGGTTATCACTATTATTTGTTAAGTGCGTATCAAAAGATTATGGTTTGTTATATAGAGTACGCTTTTCCTTAAAGACTTATGAAGTGTAATTCATTAAGTGGATAACGTAGCTAAGCAGGCCTAAAGTGGGTAGCTTAGCAGGATGTATCAAAGACGTAGTCGGATGAGTGGACGACAGCAAGGGAAGCTGCTGGAGCATTTTGTAGCGGGCACGACGGCCCGGGCCGCGGCACTGTTGGTTGGAGTCCAAGCCAACACCGCGATTTATTTTTACCAGCGAGTACGCCAGTTGATAACCAGCAAGTTGCCGACGTATGAGTTGTCAGGGGAAGTGGAAGCCGATGAGTGTTATTCGGCGGAGTGCGTAAAGGCAGACGAGGCCGGGCTGCGGCCGGGAAGGTCCCGGTGTTTGGCCTATTAAAACGGGGCGGTCATGTAGTAGCCGCCATCATCCCCCATGCCGAATCGAAGACGCGGATGCCTCTCATCCGTGAGCGGGTTCGACCCGATAGCATTGTGTATACTGACAGCTTCCGTGCGTAGGACACGCTGGATGTCTCTGAGTTCCGTCACCGACGTGTGAACCACAATAAGACGTTCGTTTCCACACGTGGCCACCATATCAACGGCATCGAAAGCTTTTGGAACCAAGCCAAACGGCACCTGCGTCGATTCAACGGGATTTGCAAAGAAAGTTTCTACTGGTATCTGAAGGAGTGCGAGTGACGCTTCAATGGCGGCACCCATCGACGGCTGCTCAAGCAGCTGAAACAGTGGTACAAATCAGCCAAACACTAACGCTCAGCTACGTCAGTCCCCAATGTTTGTAGGGGGCGACCTCTCGGGTTCGCGATCTGTTCGAACAGGGCAAGAAGCACGCACCCTGGATTATTTTCATCAGCGAAATCAATGCAGTCGGCCGCTTGAGAGGCGCTGGGCTCGGGGGTGGACACGACGAACGTGAGCAAACACTCAATCAATTGTTGGTTGAGATGGATGGATTTGAGACGACCGAGAACGTGGTATTACGAGATTTGTCGCTTGTCGTGTGCTTGGCATGACACATGCCCTGAGATGATGCTGAAATGAGAGGGCTTGACTCATCTGTTCCAATTGGTACATTCTAACAGAATTGACAGAGTGGTTAATTGTATGATTCATCGAATGAACATGTGGCTGATCAGTCTCGTGCTGGTGTTTGCCTTCTGCCAGGTCATCGGGACCATGTGTGCGGTGCCAGATCTGTCGATGACGAATGACGGCGCACAGCTGGCCGAAGACATGAGCCACATGTCCTGCCCGATGGACGGGACGAACATGTGTCCGCCGTCGGCCATATCATCGCCGGAGCGGC
>CAZOHW010000247.1:0-6626 GCA_964579525.1 uncultured Nitrospira sp.
TTCCGGCCAGCGCTTTGTCTTTTCGAAGCGGCCCCCCGCATGATTCGGCCCCTGCTTTGTCCCCGAAGACATCGGCGCAGCCGCAAGAGGCGCCGTGCTTGACATCACGTACCGGTTTGTAGAGGCCATTGGCGGGATGTGAGAGCTTGGACAGTTCCGCCGGCCAACGGGTGCCGGTGCCGTTAAAGACGACGGCGACTTCATCGCCCTTCTGTTTACATTCTGATGCCAGGGCCAGTGCATTTAGGACTCGCCCTAACGCTTCCTCTGACCCGTTCTTCGGGTCAGACATGATGACGACGGCTGTTTTCATAAACCCTCCTTTGAGTTGGTTGTGCTGCATGTAACCATCTAAATTATGTATTGAAGGTTACATCATGACAGGCTAACTTGTCAACATGACGTTAATAGGTTATAGATTTAAGAATGAAAAGGCAGTCGATGGGAATTACGGGAGGCAAGTTTCTATTTCTGGGAAATCATCCGTGCTTGGATTTCATCAACACTCAGATGATCATGAATGGAGAGCCGACGGACGTTCTGGAAAGTTTTGACGACTTCATCTCCTGGCTCGTCCTGGCCGCCCTCTTGACCAAAGCACAAGCCGACGCTGCCGGAGCAGAACTGAACCACAATGAGAGGATTTCACTGCTGGAGCAGGCAAAGACATTCCGGACCACATTGAGAGAACTCGCAGTGCGAATCGTAGCTCGTAAACCAATCCCTGCTTCAATCATCACTGTCATCAACCAATTCTTGTCCCAACGCCCTGGATACCCACAGCTCGTCCGAAGGAAAAGCGGGTTTGAACAACGCTTCCACTCAGCAGCGACTCCAGCGCACAACCTCATCGCTCCTCTCGCGGAAGCCGCGAGCGACTTGCTATGTCGGGCTGACTTTGCGTTGATCAAAAAGTGCGGAAATCCCGCCTGCATTCTCTACTTTTACGATACGACCAAAAATCACACTCGTAACTGGTGCAGCATGCAGGTGTGCGGCAATCGGATAAAAGTGGCGGCACATTACCAAAGGAAGAGGAGCCAATCAGGGGCGTGACGGTAGCGAGTAGCCGACCACTCACGCTCAGTAGAGACAAGCTGAGTCATCACTCAGGCCAGACCCATGACCTTCGTGACTTTGCCTGTCAGTCCCTAATAGAGAATTGTCAATTAGGCTGGCGAAAAGGGGGCGAGGATACGCCGAAGGGTCACCGCATCCAGGACTTGGCCTCCGGGCATCGACGCACCTCGGTGGTAAGCCGGTCGCTAAGTCAGGTTGATGGATCGATCGGCAACCGACGCAGGCGAATGCGCTGGTCTTCGACCGTCACGATCGAACCTTGCTCAAGGTCAGATTCGAGAATGGGCAGCATGCGCTGGAGAACGGAGTTGACCAGCTCAACCTTTGAGGAAGTTAGGCGGAGGGAAAGGAGTGACGGCACTGGTCGACCAGAGAGCGCAATGATCGAGGAAAAATCGAGGTCTTGGGTCAGAATGGTTCGACGTTCTTGTGCAGCCCGTTCAACGATCGCTTCGTCTGATGCATTCGCAGGAAGGAGATCGGTCACCCGACACACGTCGTGGCCGAGTGTCCGGAGGAATTCAACTGTTCGAGGAGCGATATGAAGATCGGCCAGTAGCCTCATGAAGCCGCGGAGGTGCGTTCACTGGCAAGCCAGGCCCCATACTTCGCTGCCTGGTACACATCATCCACCTCAAGTTCCGGATACTCCCGCACGATATCTGTGGCTGTATAGCCATCACCCAACAGTTTCAGCACAAAATCGACGGTGATGCGAAGGCCTCGCACCGTGGCTTTTCCGCTGCAGACACGTGGATCAATCTGTATCCGATCGAGCGCCATGCGCCTAGCCTAACTGACAGTCACCTGTTGGTGCAAGAGAATCGGTCCTACCGGTCACGCCCAAGTAGGAGTGTCTGGTTTATAGTCCGGTCCCAGCAGGGGTGTCGGTGTTCCTGCCGCCTTTATCTGCTCTCAGACGATTGCTGTGCCAGGATGTCGAGGGTCATTTGGTCAGACATGCCGTTGAAGTACTTGTGCAGGGCGTTCTTGAAGAGAGTATTGTCAGTGCTGGCGGTCAGAAACAAGGTCATGCAGGATCGGAATTTCAAGTTGTCCGGGTAGGGGAAGATCTCGTCAGCGCTACGCCCGTTCACGTCGAGAACAAGCTGCGTACATTCTCGGAGTCTCTGACCTAAGACCGGGTGTTGCAGATAGGCCTTCGCCTCTTCGAGTGAGGTAATGGCGAATTGCTGCGCCATTTCGCTGTGACCAAGACCGGCGATCTGTGGAAAGATAAACCAGATCCAGTGGCTGGACTTTCTCCCGGCGCGGAGTTCGGCAAGGACTGTGTCATAGACGGGCTCTTGGGCGGTGAGGAAACGGTGGAGGTTGTAAACATCACTCATACACTATGCGTGGTCCGGTATGTTCTTGTCAGTGCGACATCATGCCTAGCAATGTTGGATTACAAGACCTGACAATCTTTACTCTTAATAGATTTTAGCGGATCTGGATGCCATACATTTTCGCACGGCGCAAAAACGCTTCGCGCGCACCTTCTAGGATGGCGCAGACAGCGTCCCGTGTCTCTGAATGATCAATTGAACCACGGGCGACGATCTTCCCCTGATTATTCAGAGCTTTCATCACCACGATCAGCTCGGCATCGCCGAGGACAGCAACGTTAGGATTGTGAGTCACTATGATGATCTGCCGCCGTTCTTTTGCACGACGTAGCACTGGAACCAGCGTAGCGTAAATGAATTCGCCATCTAGATTGTCCTCCGGCTGATCAATAACGAGCGGGCGGTTGGCATCTGAGGATAGGATGAGTGCGAGCAAGACGGACTGCTGTTGGCCTAGTGACAACTTCGCAAAGTCACGCGTGATATGTTCAGTGCCGCCATCTCCGTCTGGAATCGCCCGGGACACTTGCAAGCGAGGTAAATCATGTATGGGTGCACGTTCAAGCATGAAGCGAACTGTTGGTTCTGAAAGCCGTTTAATAATCTCTTGTGTTTCATCTGTCTTGAAGATGCTAGCGCCTTCAATCGTCTTAAGCCCCAAAATCGGTGCAGGGTCACTTGTCTGTATGCATTCGAGCAATGCAGGGAGGGTTAATTTATTGATGAGCGAGTCGGCTTTTGCATGTTGATTTGTTCTCCATCCCATCACTTCTATGATTCTGTCCCTCGCCTCTGGTGAATACGCGTTAGGCGTGTATTTCAGACTTACTTGAAGATCTGAGAGCGCTTCACGTAATGCTTTTGTTGCCTGTCGCCCATATGCATCGCGGAGTTGGGCGATGCGCTCACGGGCGGCCCACCTTTCCTTGAGTGCCGCTGCTCGTAACCGCTTCTGTTCTTTAAGGTGCGGTTCCCATGTTTGTAGGTTCTTGACGTTTTGCTGATGACTCGCTTCATCTTTGGCGAGTTTGGTGATGTATGACATGTCAAATTTGACCTTTAATGCCTCGAGTTCTTTTCTTTTGGCATCAACTTTCTTCTGAGCTTCAGCTTCTTTCGCCTTCCAATTTGCGACCTGAGTGGAAACAATCTTCTCGAATCCAAGCAGGCCAGTCTTGATCTGGGATTCAGCTGTGCCTATAGCCACTTCAAAATTCGCTGCACCTTCCAAAATAGATTGGAATTCTGTTGCTCCGACAGATAGACGTGCAGGGTCTGCAAGCGCTCGAATTTCTTCAATGATTGCCTTCGGTGAACCTTGCACTACATCGGCTTTGGCTTGTCGCAACTTTGCTATGATTTGATCGCGAAGTTCCCGCTCGGCAGCTAGCTGTTGCTGTAGTTCGATTAGCTCCTTGACCTCGGGTTTCTTTAGAGCTGCGAGCTGTTGTTGTGTGGTAGCCAATAAACTTTGGTATTGCGGGATTTGTGAAACATTCAGTTCGGCCTTTTCTATTTCGGTTTGAAGGGTGAGTAGCCGACTACGGACCTGCTCCTCTGCTGCAATTGCGTTTTCCAAGTCTACAAACTTGTCCAAGTAGTTAAGGAGTGCGAGCGGGTCCGTCTTTGCCTCAAGACTTATTCGCGCTGCTTCACCTTGCCCAAAGCAGTCGATTTCAAACTCGCATGGCCCGAACTCGGGGTTAGCGAGATTTTGGATCTCAGCATCTTTGGGACGAAATAGCGCGTGCCGTTGGCCAGCTTGATCCTCCCAGACAATATACAGTCCATCGGGCCATGCCTCAGAGTCGATGACTGTGCTATCGCTACGGTCAGCAGCTATACAACGAACTGCTTCAAAGGCCGTCGATTTACCTGTTCCGCGTCCACCTATGATGCAATTAAGATTGGGGCTGAACTGTATGACCTGGCCTGATAAGAATCCTCCGTCAATGTGTATGCCAAGAATTTTGGGCACTGCCTGAGGAACCTGGTCCTCTATGCGAACACGAGCGTCCGAGTCCTCAAGTGCTACGCGAAGTCCATCGAACGAAGGTGAGTCCATCTTGTAGCGCGTAACTTTTCTAGCGCTTGCGGCGTTACGACCAAGTGCGTCTAGGGCGTGAGCGTCCGAATTGAGAACGCGAGCTAGACCTTGCTTTGCTCCTAGCTTTAATCGGCTTATTCGCTCACGTCCCATCCTGGCACGCTCAGGATCAGGGTCCCCCTCGAAATACGAGATCTTGGAAGTCGCCTGTTTCAGCTCAATTCCCAGCAAGGCCGGATGGCAGATAACATCAAGTTTATGTGGGGATGCTCCAGGTGTTTCCACCTCGTAACCAGCGGGCGGATCCACATGGGCAAGAATTCCAAACCCACCAAGTGGTGGAAGTAAGTTTAGGCACTCTAAGATCGATTGTTGGCAACGTGATGTTGGATGGCCTCGGTCTACAATTGATAGTTGCCCGTGGAATCGTTGTAATGCTTTTAGAGTTGGCAAGTAGCAAAGTAGATGTCCTTGTGAGGTGGAAAGCTCAATCCCTGGAATAATGCATACATCTGAAAATAGGGATGCATTTATAGCTGGCTCTACTCCTGCAATCTCGTTGTGATCTGTGATCGCAACAAAGGCGAGCCTCTCGCGTTCTGCAGTTGCAACAATTGCCGTTGCAGTCATAGTGTCATCTTCAACGTCATGAGACCCATCAGCGGAGTGAATGTGGAGATCAGCGCGGAAAAAGCGTGAACCTGTTGGTTGTGAAATGATTTCATCAAGAATGGTCACGCTATTTCCTCTTGGTTCTGTTCCTTTAGGAGGATGTAAATAACTAGCTTAAGAACCTCTGTTTGAATGCCTAATGAATAAGCTGTATTCTTTGAATACATCAGCTTTACTCAGGGAGCAATTGTTGTGTTGGGTTCTTCGATTCCAGTGCCGTTAGCTCGAGCCCCTCGATTTCTTGGAGCGACTTCCCAGCAATTCCTTGCAGATCTCCGTACATCCCAGCAGTCGCCTGCATGACCCGTTCAATCTGTTCTTCTCGCTTGGCCCATTGCTTCGTGATGGCCTTCTTTTCTCGGTCCAGATCCTCCTGCATCGAAGAAAATGCCTCGACGATGGCTTCGACCCGATGGCGGAAGCGTGGACCGGTGAGATACTGATAGACCAATTCGGTCTTGGTCTGTTGGCCATCTAATGCTTGGCGAGCTGAGGCAACTTCGATCAAGGAATGGCGGAGTGCGACTGCCAGGGAAAACACGGACTTGGTGTTCGTGACCCAAATGCCATCGACCAGATCAAAAGACTCTACCCCTTTGGGGAGAATCTGACTGACGATGATGGCAATGTCTGCTTTGGCCATTCGTTGATCATCGCGGAGTTTAACCAGCCAACCGTCACTCCAATTCTTGGTTCGCTTGGACTCCCATAAGATGGTTCCACAAACTTGCCCCAGATGGCCGATAACTCGCTGGAGTGCATCGCCGCCGAATTCGCCTTTGGGGACTGGCTCGATCGTGTCCCGCGGGAACTTCGTTCTCAGCACAGCTTCCAGCTCGAGTTCCTGAACTTCGCCCCGGAGCTGCTGTGAACCCTGGTCGGCCCTCCGCTTGAGTTCCTCGATCTGGGTTTGCATGGAGGCGATGGTTTGCTCCTTTTCTATCACCTTGAGTTTGAGTCCTTCCTCGGCTTCTTTCTTGGCGTGCTCGCGGGTGATAGACAGGCTGTCCTGAACGCGCTTCTCGACCGTGAGCTCTAGCTCCCGCTTGGCATCGTCCAGTTCACGTTTTTGCCGGATGAGATCGGCCTGTGCTTTCTGAGCTTCTGCGAGTTTGACCTCACGTTGGGTGAGGAGGTCCTGAAGTTCGGCCAGCTGGCGAGCCTTTTGATCAATATCCGATTGCAGGACAAGTTTCGCCTTCTTGGATTCCTCGCTGACAATCTTCGCCCGTTCTTCTGCGAGCTTTGCGGCAACTTGTTCATCGATGGCCTGTTTGGCTTTTGAGATGGCTTCCTCTCGCTCGCGCAACGCCGCTTCTTTCTTCGCTATGTCTGTGTCTTTGAGTGCAAGCCGCTTCTCATAGTCGCGGCGAACTGACTCTATCAAGGGAGCGGCAAGGGATTCTGTCAGTCTGACCTCGGTCTTGCAGCTTGGACAGATAATGGTGGGTTCTGACATGGCGAAGTCTCTGGAATGC
>CAZOHW010000248.1:0-6622 GCA_964579525.1 uncultured Nitrospira sp.
GGACCAATGCTGTCCCTATACCCGTAAATTTCGTATAGAAACTATGCTTATTAGATCCAGGCTCAGATGGAAAGGACATTGCTCTCATGAAATGGCCACATACATTCCCAAACAACAAGGTCCCGTCGCTTATATAAGCGGCGGGACCTTGTATACCTACCAGATCAAGATAGCGCTAGAATACACCAGGAGTGCAGTCTTGCGCCCCGGTACCATCTGCTGAGGCCCATACAGAAGCCGTAGCATCACCATCGAGATTCGATGATGCAGACGCTCTGAATCCAGCAGCGGTAATACCGGCATCAAGAGTTCCTGCTTCGAACGTAGCGTTGGCCGCTGGCGCTAAAGCAGGGCCCAAGCATGATGTATATGACACAGCATACGTGCCGGTGGAATACGCATAGTAGACATTCCCGGTTGGCTGGAAGCCAATATCAGCGAAGGTCCCGACCGAACCACCTACACCAGCAACGGAACACCATCCGCCAGCAGCTGCTCCAGTGACAAGCGGGCCTGCACCACCTGGGAACCAAGTAACCGGTGAGGACTTAGCCGGAGGAGCCGGTACTGCCGCCACTGGCCAACGAGCTACAGTAAGGAAGCAACCACGTTCTCCCTGCCACGAGACTTCGGATGTCTTAATGGCCATCAAATTCGTCTTGGCTTCGGATTGCCTCGACTTCATCTGATACTGCAAGAAGTTCGGAATGGCGATGGCCGCCAGGATACCGATGATCGCTACGACGATCATCAACTCAATGAGGGTGAACCCCTCTTGTTTACGGAGCGACTTCAACATCGTACTGCCTCCTTGTTAATGGTTCACTGACGGCCCGGTTCAACAGTCGCGGCGCATATGTTGCCGCCTACCGGTGTGTATAGCAGGTTCGATGCCGGTCAGTGACAAGCGATAGCCTACCATTAATCTCTGACTATGCAACAACTTACAAAAAAAACCCCTTAAGCAAGAGCCTTTCTCAACCAGAATTATTTCCGTAATCTGCTTCGGAGGGCCAAGAATTGGCACTTTTGGGGAGTGGCGGTCACCGGCGGGACATGCGCGAAGAGCACGACTCCCCCTTCCAACCAGCCCACTAGTCCTGCTCTTCCCGTCCGTCTCGCAGAAGTCCTGTATCGGCAGTCGTAATAGGGCTATGGAGCAACCGGCTGGGATTGTACCTTTTCTGAGACACGTCGCTTCGCCTGCTGGATACGGTCTTCATTGGCTTGATTCGCCATCCCGGACTCTCGGAACCGCTGTAGTAATTTCTCATTCGAAGGATCCAGCTCAAGCGAGTGCAGCCAGGCGTCTTTTGCGTCCGTAATATTCTGTTGCTTCATATAAATTTCACCGAGATGCTCATAGATGACCGGATCATCTCCGACCAACGCCACAGCCCGCTTGAGTTCAACCAGCGCCTCAGCCAGTTTGCCGGATTTGTAGAATGCCCAGGCCAGACTATCGACGTAGTATCCATTTTCCGGTTTGAGCGCCACGGCTCGTTTCGTCAGTGAGAGTGCTTCGTCGATCTTGATTCCCCGATCCGCATAACTGTACCCCAGATAGTTCAACGCGTCGGCATGATGGGGATCCAGGGAGAGCGCGGTTTCCATCGCATGCACGACATCGTCAAACCGGTTCAGTTTGTCGTAGGCCGTCCCAAGGTTAAAGTGCAGATCCGCGCTCCTGGGATTGTGCCGAATCCCCTCTTCAAACGCCTGAGAAGCCTTTTCAAATTGATCGCTCTGGAGAAGGGCCAATCCCAACACCAAATGCGGCTCAGGCTGTTTCGGTGTCAGCCGGACGGCCTCATTCAGATGCGTGACGGCATCGGGAAATTGTTTAAGACGATAGAGCAGCACCCCGAGATGAATATGACTGTCGGCGAACTTCGGATCGAGGTAAAGATTATACCGATAGGTCTCCATCGCTTTGGGAAAATCCTTCGCCTCTTCGTACAGATAGCCAAGATAATCCCTTACTTTGAGTTCGGCCGGTTTGGCTTTCAAGATATCGGTGAGGAGGTTGATGGCTTTGGGGAATTCTTTCATTTCCCCATAGATTAAGGCCATGCGCAGCTGGGCATCGAGGTCTCCGGGGCTCTCCTCCAGGATTTTTTCAAGCTCCGCCATGCCTCCTGCATAGTCTTTGGTCGTGATATACAGCTGAATGAGGTGTTGGCGAACGTCCCTATTCCGAGGATTGACCTGAGACAGGTAACGTTTGAGCACGGCAATGGCTTTCTCTTTCTCCTGTCGAGATTCATGCAGCGAAGCCAGGGCCAGATAGGCCGGCTCAAATAAGGGATTCACCGTCGCGGCTCGTTCGAAATTCGACACAGCCTGTTCGACATTGCCTGCCTCAATCGACACGCGGCCCAAATAGTAGTAGCCGATGGGTGAATCGGCGGTGTATTGCAACCCTTTCTTGATCGCTTGCTCAGCCTCTGCTACCCGCTTTTGGTTCAAGAGGATCAGCCCTTTAGGGAAATAGGCTTCTCCCTTTTCCGGTTCTTGGGTGATCGCCTTATCCAACAGATGGAGCGCGCGGTCCTGTTTTCCTGCGCTGGCCAAGATTCCGGCCATTTGGGTCAACAATTGAGACTCTTGCCCTGTCCCTTCGCTGACTTCTTCAGCAAACTGCACAGCCTGCGTGAGATCCCCCATGCCGAAATACAGCGTCGCCAACCGTGCCTTGACATCTCGTGACCCAGGATCTACCGCTAATGCGGCACGATACTCTTTCACCGCCGTTTCCACATCCTGAGCGAGTTCCGCTTGGTACCCCATCATAAAATGGTAGGTGGAATCAGAATCCGGCGCAGGGGGATTCACTTGGTTGCGGGTAGCCTCCTGCTTCTGAGTCTCATGGGCATGCGGCGACCCCGCGCAGGCCACGATCGCGAGGGACATCACAACCACAACGCCGACATTCCTTCTCAGGAAAATTGGAGCCCCTTGGGGGAATCGATGGTATCTTGGCATGGTGTTCCGTTCAGATCGGTGAAAGATAATTTTGTCTGTGAGATTATACCGGGGGGCAGGATTCTGCGCAAACGACCTTACGATTCTCGAAGATCCAGACTTTCAAACTTCGCGTATCGATCCTGAAAGAACAGTTCTTTCTTCCCGATGGGACCGTTCCGATGCTTACTGATGATGATATCCGCAATGCCCTTGCGCTCTGAATTCTGGTCATAGACATCTTCACGATAAATAAACATCACCACATCGGCATCCTGCTCGATCGCGCCGCTTTCCCGCAGGTCGGCCAACATGGGAATCGGGGGTTTGCGTGCTTCCACCGCTCGACTCAACTGGGACAACGCAACCACGGGCACATTGAGTTCCTTGGCCAAGGCCTTCAACGATCGGGAGATATCGGAAATCTCCTGCTGCCGAGACTCTGCATCACTCCGACCTTGCATGAGCTGGAGGTAGTCGACAATCAGAAGGTCCAAGCCTTTTTCGGCCTTCAATCGACGTGCCTTTCCGCGCATCTGCTGCACCGTGATACCGCCGGCATCGTCGATATAGATCGGCGCCTGCTCAAGTCGGCCGGCGGCTTCCGCCAATCGCCACCAATCTTCCTTCTGCAATTTTCCGGTTCTCAATGCATGGGAATCGACCCGTGCCTCGGAGCTCAACATACGCAGCACGATCTGTGGCTTCGACATTTCCAAACTGAAAATCCCGACGACGGAGTTCGCATGTGTTGCCGCATGGGTCGCAAACCCCAAGGCCAGGCTTGTTTTGCCCATGCTGGGCCGACCTGCCACGACTACCAAATCTGAGGCTTGCAGGCCAGCCGTGATATCATCCAGATCGTAATAGCCAGTCGGCACGCCTGTGACGTGCTCTTTCCGCTTCGACAGCTTGTCGATCACGTCCAAACTTTCCTTGATAATCTGGTTGATCGGGCTAAACGCTCGCTCGAGTTTTCCTTGGGCAATGCTGAAGACCGACCGTTCGGCAAAATCGAGAAGATCGTCGATCGATGCGGTCCCTTCATAGCCGCGAGTCAACACTTCCGTCGAGGTGCTGATCAGCTGACGAGCCACCGCTTTGTCTCGGACGATCTTGCAGTGATAGCGGATATTGGCCGAACTAGGGACCAGCTGGACTAATTCAGCCAAATAGGCAGCCCCACCGACGGCTTCCAGTTCCCCGCGCCCTTTCAATCGTTCGGTCAAGGTGATGTGATCGATCACTTCTCCCGTATCCGACAGTTCGAGCATGGCTTGATAGATTTTCTTATGCGCAGTCCGGTAGAAATCTTCCTCCACCAACAGCTCCATGGCTTTCGGCATGGCGGCATTATCGAGAAGGATGGCGCCCAGCACCGATTGTTCTGCCTCAATGTTTTGGGGCGGAAGCTTCGGTTGTGAAATATCAATTGCGGCAGCCGATTTTGTCACAGATCCTCCGCTTGTCGAGTTCTCCGGTGCACTTCGGCTACCAATTCTGAAATTGAAAGTGAGGATTGACGCATCTGAGCTCGAGCGGTGATGTTACCGGATCGTGCCAACTCGTCTCGCTGAAACACCATGCCACGGCTTGGCTCTCTCTTTTCTGAACCGATAACCACGATGAGCTTCGCTCCCGCCGCCACACCGGCCTCTGCAGCTCTATCGATCATGTCTTTTTCAGACGCAGAGATAATGTGTTGCACCACCCGTACTCCCGACTGCCGGAGTTCGGCAGTGATGGTCATGAGTGGCTCCATGACCCGAGATGATGCAACCACCAACACGACTGATTGTGCAGGAGTTGCAGCTCTTGACCGATTCACCCCTCGAAACAATCGGTCCACATTCAGCGCAAACCCCGTGGAGGGAATATTTCGACCAAATCGTCCAATCAAATGATCATAGCGGCCGCCCCCGCCGAGTTCCGCCCCAATTCCTTCGGCAAACACATCGAAGACAATCCCGTCGTAATAATCGAATCCTCGAAATTCCCCCAAGTCCAGCAGCAACCTCTCTTGGTAGCCAGCCGAGCAGAGGAGTTGATAGACGTTCGTGAGTCGATCCAGCGCTTGCACCAACGACATGTCATCCCCGGCTAACTTACGCCCTACTGCCAAGATATCTGCATGGCCGCAGAGTTCAGGTGCTGTTAAGATGGCTTTCGCAGAGGTCTTATGAACCCGCTCGGCTGACAGAATCTCTTCAAGATGCGGCAAGTCTTTCCTCGCTGCCGCATGCTCCGCCCGCTTTTGCCCTTCTGGCGACAATCCGGCACGGATGAGCAGGCCTTTAAAAAACCCGACATGTCCGAGTGACACCTTAAACCCCTGTAACCCAGCTTTCAGCAGACAGTCAATGAGGAGGGCAATGATCTCGCAGTCGGCACTCGCATCATCGGCTCCGATGAGCTCAGCCCCGACCTGTAAAATTTCCCGATCACGCCCGGCATGTTCCGGCTCATAGCGAAATACGGTCGCACGGTAGGACAGACGCAGCGGCACCCGCTCGCCCAGCATGCCCATGGCAACGGTCCGCGCAATTTGTGCCGTCGCATCAGGCCGCAATAACAGCATCCGCCCGGTCGACCGATCGACGATTTTGTAGCAATTTTCTATCAGCTGGGACTCAAGGCCTGGCGCTAAGACATCCAGATACTCAAACGTGGGCAGGATGATTTCGTCGTACCCCCAGCGATGAATATAGCCGAGGAGCTCAGATTCGAGGTTGCGGACACGATGGGCGGCTTCCGGGAGGATGGTCGCCATCCCGACAGGAACCAGCGACTGTTCCCGCGGGAGGTGGTTCTGCCCCGTAGAAACTTTGTGCGTCCGAGGAGCAGCGGCCATATCAACTAGGGTGAGAGCCTGTCACGACAGCGTTGCAACATTCACCGAACGGATGTTCGAGCTGGACTTGATTTGCTCAAGACAACCAGCGGGAAACTCTGTGTCGGACCCAATGATCAACAAAGCGTCGCCGCCACGTTGCTCTAATGCGCACTGCATACGGACGATATTGATGTTGTTGTCACCCAACACTTTGCCCACCATTCCAATCACACCAGGACGATCGACATTATGAATCAGTAACATATGCCCTTCCGGCACCACCTCGACTTTGAACTGATCGATCTCGGTAATCCGCGCATCTTTCTTATGGTACAGAGTCCCGGCTACGAGGTGTGAAGTCTTTCCTGTATCGACACGCACCCGAATCAAGCTGGTAAAGTCTCCAGCATCGGTGCTTTTGACTTCCTTGACCTCGATCCCACGCTCCTTCGCCACGATCGGCGCATTCACATAGTTGACCGGGTGCTCCATAATCGGGCTGAGCAATCCCTTCAGCACAGCAATGGTCAACGGCGCAATCGAGAGTGAAGCCACATCCCCGCTGTATTCGACCGTGACCGCATGAATCCCGCCTTGTGAGATCTGACTTTGAAGTGAGCCGATTTTTTCACACAAGGTCAAGAACGGCTGAAGACGCGGCAATAACTCCGGCGCGACCAAAGGAATGTTGACAGCTCCCTTCGCGCAGCCCATGGGAAAATAATCGACCAGTTGTTCGGCGATCCCGATGTCCACGTTTTCTTGCGCCTCGGTCGTCTGCGCCCCGATTGGCGACAGAACTATCAAATTCTCCAGACACACGAA
>CAZOHW010000249.1:0-6597 GCA_964579525.1 uncultured Nitrospira sp.
GCTCAAGGTCCATGCCCAAAAGGTGGCGCTAAGTCCAGATGCCGACCTGGAACAGATCGCCGCAATGACCCCGGGATTTTCCGGTGCCGACCTGGCGAACGTGATCAATGAAGCGGCGTTGTTGGCCGTCCGCCGTAGCAAAGACCAAGTGGGTCTCCCTGAATTGCAGGAGGCCGTAGAGCGGGTCATTGCCGGATTGGAAAAGAAAAATCGTGTCCTGAATAAAATGGAGAAAGAGCGGGTCGCGTTTCATGAAACGGGCCATGCCCTCGTGGCTCTTTCCATCCCGGGTTCTGATCAGGTGCAGAAAATCTCCATCATTCCCCGTGGAGTCGCGGCGCTCGGCTATACGTTACAGCTTCCGACGGAAGACCGGTTTCTCATGACGAAATCGGAATTGGAAAATAAAGTTGCGGTGTTACTCGGTGGACGGATTGCTGAAGAAACCATCTTCGGCGAGGCTTCAACCGGAGCGCAGAACGATCTCGTCAAGGCCACCGACATCGCGAAGAGTATGGTGAAGGCCTACGGCATGAGTGAAAAACTCGGCACCATTACCTTAGAGCGAGAACGACAGCCGCAGTTTCTTCAGCTTCCGATCTCGTCCGAAAAGGGTGATTATTCCGAAGAGACCGCTCGGGAAATCGATTGCGAAGTGCGGCGGATCGTTGACGAACAGTATGCGCGGGTCCGCCGATTGTTGGAAGAGCGGAAAACGGCGTTGCAACAAGGGGCTCAGCTTCTGCTGGAACGAGAGGTAATTACTGGGGCTGACCTCAGAGCCATCTTGGAGGCGACGTGACCGGAATCCGACGACCTCCCGGCAATCGTCGGAGATGAGGATGGACGGGCTACTCGGTCATGTGCAGCATGGGGTAACCGAGGGTGAACCGCGTGGAGCAGGCAACCATCGCTGTTGAAGATAATGTCATCCACTGCCGTGGGGCATGGACGCTTCAGAACTTGTCCCAATTGGAACGGGGAGGCAGCGCGCTTCAATGGCCGGATGCCTCGACCGTTCTTTACGACGCAGGTGACGTGACGGCGATGGATACCGGCGGCGCACTCCTGCTGCAGCGCTGGATCGACGGTGTGCGATGCAAGGGCAAACAGACGTTGCTCCAAGGGCTCAAGCCTGAATTTGCCGAACTGCTCAGGAAGGTCGAGGATCAATGGACGGGGCCTGGGCGAGAGGCCGCAATTCACGAAGCGAGCTGGATGGAACGTCTCACGCGTGTGGTACAGGCTCGGCAGGCGTCTACCATCCGCGCGCTCACCTTTGTCGGAGAAAGCATCGTTGCGTTTGGTCGTGCATTGCTCAAGCCGCGTTCCATTCGATGGCGGTCGTTCTTGCGGATCGTAGAACAGGACGGCGTACGAGCCTTACCGATCACCGGTCTGCTGACGTTTCTGGTCGGGGTTGTGATTGCCTATCAGGGGGCCGAACAGCTCCGCAAGTTCGGGACGAACATTTTCATCGTGGATCTGGTCGGCATCTCGCTGTTGCGAGAGATTGCCCCCTTAATCGTCGCGATCCTCGTTGCAGGCCGTTCAGGATCGGCATACACCGCAGAAATCGGGACCATGAAGGTGACGGAGGAATTGGACGCGGTTCGCACGCTTGGTATCTCACCTATGAATCTGCTGGTATTGCCGAGAGCGTTGGCCTTGGTGATTGCCCTTCCTCTGCTCACCGTGTATGCAGATGTCGTAGGTGTATTCGGCGGCATGTTGATTGGTCTGGGTGAGCTCAATGTCAGCTTCGTCGAGTTTGTCGCTCGATTTGAAGAGGCCGTGCCGGTGCGACACCTTCTGATCGGATTGGGGAAGGCGCCGTTCTTCGCAGCGATCATTGCCTTGGTCGGTTGTTATCAAGGGTTTCAGATCAGAGGTGGGGTGGACGATGTCGGTCGGCATACCACCATCAGTGTCGTGCAGGGGATTTTTCTCGTCATCGTTTTCGATGCGATCTGCAGTATCCTACTGAATTGGTGGGACCTATAGCTAATGGGCACATGAAGATTAAGGTCGAGGTTAAGGGAACTCCTGATTTCGCTCAGCCTTAACCTGAGCCTAAACCGTTCTCGGTGTGAGGATAGGTTCGCGATGCCGTCAACCATACATATCGAAACGCCCGTGATTGAAGTCAGTCACATTGCGACGAGGTTCGACCAGGCGGTCGTGCATGAGGATGTCAGCCTGTCTATCCACAAGGGAGAAATTTTTGCGATCGCGGGGGGCAATGGGTGTGGGAAGACCACGCTGTTGCGTGAAATCATCGGTCTGATTACACCCTCGGCGGGAACGATCAGGCTGTTCGGAATTGATAGCCGCGAGCTGGAGATGGGTGATGGTCATCCGATTCACCGTCGCTTTGGGGTAATGTTCCAGCATGGGGCGCTGTTCAGCTCCTTCACACTGGCTGAAAATGTCGCCGTGCCCTTGCGCGAGCATACGACATTGAGTGCCGGGTTGATCCGCGAGATCGTCGCGGCCAAAATTGCGATGGTGGACTTACCTGCAGATAGTGCCCTGAAGTATCCCAATGAACTCAGCGGCGGCATGCGGAGGCGGGCTGCGCTCGCCCGCGCGATCGTCATGGATCCGGAACTGTTGTTTCTCGACGAACCGACCGCCGGGCTCGATCCGATCATTGCAGCGGGATTCGACGATCTCGTGCTCTCATTGAAGAGTCTCTTGGGACTGACCGTGGTCATGGTTACACACGATCTTGATTCGCTCTGGGGAATCGCCACGCGTGTGGCAGTACTCGGTCGTGGAACAGTGTTGGGTATCGGTACCATGCAGGAGTTGTCTCGATCTGATGATCCGATTGTCCGTGATTATTTTCACGGTCCTCGTGGGCGTGCTGCACGCGAACAAGCAGCGCGGAACATCCAAAGACATGAGGCGTGAAGCATGTTCCACGCAGTTTTGAATTGTGAGTGTTGTAATGTTGAGTTCAGAATCAATTAATAGTCAGAAGCTTGCGAAGGATGAGCGTCTGAAGGCACAACAAAATGGAACCCAAGGTTAACTATCTTCTTGTGGGCTCGTTCGTGGCCCTGCTCGGAGCCGCCATCCTGGTGGGTGTTTTATGGTTGGGAAAGACCGACTACCGCGGCTCGTACGACCGCTATGAGGCCTATATGAAGGAGTCGGTCGCGGGACTCAGCGTCGACTCCACCGTCAAATATCGTGGTGTCGACGTGGGCCGGGTCAGGGCCATTGCCTTGAGTCAGGATAATCCGGAGGAGGTGCTGCTGACCCTCGACATCCTGCGTGGGACACCGATCAAGACCGATACGATTGCAATGCTCGAGACTCAGGGACTCACCGGCCTTGCCACCATTAACTTGACCGGGGGAAGTCGGGACGCTCCTCCATTGCAGACCCAAGCGGGACGGCCCTATCCGATCATCAAGACCGGCCCCTCCTTATTTTCCCGGTTTGATGAAGCGGCCTCTCGGATTCTTTCGGAAGAGGGTTTGGCGAAATTGTTGACGGACCTCGATCTGGCGGCTAAAGGACTGGCGAATACTCTGGATGAAGACAATCGCACGGTGCTGAAGAAGACCATTAAGGATCTCTCGGACGTGGCCCAAACCATTGCTGCCCACAAGTCTCAGATTGAGCAGAGCTTGAACGGCGCAGCCAAGAGTGCCGACAACCTTGTCAAATTGACGGCGACGTTGAATGCACAGGTTCCCCCGTTGCTTGAAGGCATCAACAAGAGCGTCGCGGCGCTGGGCTCGGCGACGGACGAACTGGCTCGTACGAGCAAGACCGTCGGAACCGTCGTGAATGAGGCCAGACCCGAGCTTCAGCAGTTCACCAAACGGACGTTGCCCGAGGCGGGCCAATTAGTGACAGAACTCAGGCAGCTCACGGCGTCTTTGACGCGTGTGGCGCGTGAACTGGAACGAGAGCCTAGCTCACTGGTGTTTGGGCGGAAAGCTCCTTCACGAGGGCCGGGGGAATAAGGTTTGAAACATGTTGAATTGTGAATGTTGAGTTGTGAGTTTCCGTCTTAATTCAACGCGAGACACACAATGTTCGGAGTCTGGAAGATCGGAAATAAGAGAGACGCGAGATGAAATTTCGGTTCATCGTTGTTGCTTGTGCGCTGTTGATGCTGACGGCAGTTGGTTGTCTATCGCCCCGCACGGATTCCTCAAAGATCCGTACCTATCAGTTGAGTCTAGATGGTTGGTCCAGCGAGAGCAGACCCAGGAAGTTCGACGGTCCGGTGTTGCTAGTGAGCCAGCCCCAAGCCGAGCCCGGGTTCGAGACGTCGCGCATGGTGTATGTCAAACGGCCGTACGAACTGGAGTATTATGCCGTGAATCAATGGGCCGATACGCCGGTGCAGATGTTCACGCCGTTGATGGTCCAAGCTCTCAATCAGAGCGGGACATGGCGCGCCGTCGTTCCGGTGCCCACCTCCGTCCACGGGGACTATCGGCTTGATACCTATGGGTTCCTCATCCAGCAGGAATTTTTTCAACAGCCTAGCCGCGTGAAGGTGATGGTTCGGACTCAGTTGGTCGACATGAACGCATCGACGATCCTGAGCTCACGGGTGTTTGAAGTTGCGGAGAACGCCACAAGTGACAACCCCTATGGAGGTGTACAGGCGGCCAACCGAGCGGTAGCCGGGTTGCTCGAGCAACTCGGCTCATGGCTTCGACAATGCCTCCAGCCTTCGTCGGAATGCGGTCGGTGATGAAGTTGGAGTGAGGGCACGTCGTGAACCGTACAGGCCTCATATTCTTGTGCATGCTGACGACGGTCTATGGATTCACGGCGTTCACAACCAGTATCGTGGCCAGTGAACGGAATCTGTCGCGAGGCAACACACTCTATGTGAAGTATTGTCTGGCCTGCCATGGTCCTCAGGGTCGAGGAAACGGCTCGGTTCAATTCAACCCGCCTGTGGCGGATCTGACATCGAGCGATGTGCTGTTGAAGTCGAATTCCCGTCTATTGAAGAGTATCCATGAAGGCCGACCGAACACCGCCATGGATGCTTGGACATCGACACTCTCAGACGAAGCCATCCAAGACCTTCTTGCCTATATTCAGACCTTTCCACATTGATTGAGGCTGATGAGACCGTATGAAGGCATCGTGGAAAACGGGGATCAGTTTCGGATTAACCTCGGGGGTCATTACGACACTCGGCTTGATCGTAGGCCTACACTCTGGGACGCATTCTCGCGCTATCGTGATCAGCGGCATTTTGACGATTGCAATTGCCGATGCCATGTCCGATGCGCTGGGCATTCATGTGTCCGAAGAGTCGAAGAACAGCGGTCCTACTCGGCATGTCTGGGAAGCCACGCTGGCGACCTTCGTCTCGAAATTCCTGATTGCGGCGACCTTTCTCCTGCCGGTAGCAGTCGGTCCGTTGGAGCAAGCCATTGTCCTCAGTGTCGCCTGGGGGCTTCTCTTGCTCACCATCCTGAGTTTTTTCGTCGCACGGGCACAGGCCATCGCTCCGTGGCAGGTTATCGGCGAGCATCTCCTCATCGCCTTGTTCGTTGTGGCGATCACGCATGTGATCGGCGATTGGGCGAAGAATTTCGTGGAAATGGGTTAACTGAATGTCACCGGTGCATTCCTGAAAGTGGCAACTCCATGACGATGGAACAAGAAGACACCCTGAACGAGACCTATAATCATCTCATCACGCTCTGGACCTCCGGCGTTCGGGACTATCATACGATGCTCTCCGATTACCTAACGGCCAACTCCATTTTCGTGGCGGTCATCGGCTTGCTCATTTCCCGGGAGTCACTGGCGTTCACCTTTACGGTACTGATCGTATTGCTCTGTATCTTTGGGATCTTGCTCTGTTTTCAGATGGCGATTATCCTCGGCCGGTTCTCAGGACAGAATGCGCTGTGGGAGTGGCAGCTAAGGGGAATCGAACAAAGCTCGGAGTGGAAGAGGGATAAACTCTTCACGGGGCTCTATAAGCTCCGTGAAATGCGACAACCGATTGAGAATCAGCACAATGAGCCAACGATCTTTACACCGAATTGGGCGTTTCGCCAGCACCGGCAGTGGTGGGCCCATCGAGCCATCAGCTTCCCCTGGTTTTTCGGGTTTGTGTATGGACTCTATCTTCTCTGGGCTGTGACACAATTGGTCCGATAGTGAGCGAGCGTCGTGGTGGAACCAAAAGGGTCAGGAAAAGCGTTTGTAGGAGCGAAACAACGTGGAGATGATCGGCAAATCATGGATCTTTGGTAAGGAAAAGTTCTCGATCCAGTGATGAGTGGCCGCAAGGAGCGCCTTCCGCATCGAACCGGTCACTCGCTGCAAAGGTTCCTCGCCCAGTGAAGTCGAAGAACACATACCTTCCAGGGCCGGGTCCTCTGCCTCCAGATAGCGTCTTTCCCGAGCGAGACAGCGGTCGCAAATAATCAAATACTTGCTGCCGGGCGAGAGCCTAATGAAGAAGGCCTGATACGAATTCTTGGTGGAAAGGTCGCAATAGCTGCAACTGCTATCAGTAAAGAACATGGGGATTATCCTCAATGTGAAAATTTAACAATCCGGTCCTGGGAAAAATCCAGTGTCCAAGGGGCC
>CAZOHW010000250.1:0-6595 GCA_964579525.1 uncultured Nitrospira sp.
GGCTATGAATTAACGTGAGCAGGCGTTGAGTTGCTATCATGCCTGCCTGGTCTGGAATCGGATGACCTGCTTCGAGGATGGTGATGCGCTTGGTCGGGAGGGTATGGCCGGTCTTGACGACGACGAGCCCTCCTTCAAGTCTTCCGCCAAGCACTTGTTCAAGTGCCTGCGCCATCCTTGCCGAGGCTTTGCCTGCACCGACGGCGACCACCCGATCAATCCGTGCCAGGTCGTACTGTCGACGGCCCACGCGCAATGCATGTCCAGTGAGCGAGACCTTGTTGAGGAGGGCCTGGAACGGGTCCGCCGCATTCAACCCTGCCGTGATCAGCTTCTGAAGAAGCGATCGCGCAGGGGAGGCAGGCAAGCGAAGCGGCATCGAAAGAATCGCTAGGGGGTCTTGTCTTGCTTGAAACAACGATTGGGGCAAGTTTGGCGTGGGACTCGGATCTGGTATGTCCCGTGAGGGAGCACATCTTTCTTGAATTCGGGATTCAACATCTTGAGCTCAAGCAGATAGGTGCCAAACTCTTCGGCAATGGACGTCAAGGCACGTTGGGAGTCCTTCACATTCACTGTAATGGTTTCGGTCTCGAGCGGCATGTAGAGATCTTTCTTGGTCAGCCCAAGATATTTCTCCGGCTGCGAATAAATCTCCTTTGCGGCGATGATGCGAGGGACGTATCGCATGGTCTCGCGTGGGCCGTGCATCTTCCAATAGTCGGTAATCTTCTGCTCCTTCAGGAGCTTACGGACGCGATCTTCTCCGGCATTGTAGGAGGCCATCGCCAAAAACCAGTCATTCTCCTGGTAGTCTTTGAGGTACTTGAGGTACTTGACGGCCGCTTCGGTCGACATTTCAAGATTTCGACGCTCATCTCGGACGGCGTCGCTCTTCAGCCGGTACCGACGTCCAGTCGAGGGGATAAATTGCCAGGGGCCGGACGCCTTGGCTTTCGAGTAGGCGGCGGAAATGCATTTACTTTCGACCAGCAACATGTACTTGAGATCGTCCGGCAAACCGGTTTCGGCCAACTGCTTTTCTGCAGGCGGGAAACAACGCCCGGTGCGCTTGGCGAGGATGATGCTTTCGCCCTGATCTTCCAGGAATTGGTAAAACTCGTACTCGATTCGTTCTCTGACCTGCCAATTGTCTAAAGGAACCGGCACTCCCGCGAAGGTAATTTTGTCCGGGAGCTTGAAGGAGCTCAGGAAGAAGCGCTCCCCTTCACGTTTGATTTCCGGCAAAATGACCAGCCGGTCGTCTTGGTCGGACTGCGCATCTGTCGAATCCAAAAGGCCAAGATCTTTCTCACTCTCAGGCTTTTGGCTGTTCATCGCTGGTGGATCCGACGCGGCCTGGGCTGACGTACAGGTCAAAAGCATACAGAAACCGATTCCGATCATGGATAAGATGGGCTGTTTATGACCATCGCTCATTCACACACTCCTCTATTGTGTTCCGGGAAGCAGCTGTTCCGAAATGCGAAGTCATGCTAGCAGCTCGCCAGAGCACGGGCAAGCAGAATAGAGTTCTTGTTCATGGTACACTACCGAGCTTTATGCGTACCCTGTCTGTGTTGAACGAAACGATAGTCAATTGCACTGCCTGTCCGAGACTCGTGACCTACCGACAAGCGATTGCCCAATATAAACGAAAACAGTATCGCAACTGGGCCTATTGGGGCCGGCCGGTACCCGGCTTCGGCGATCCGAACGCTCGTCTCTATGTGCTGGGGTTAGCTCCAGCAGCGCATGGAGGGAATCGGACCGGGCGGGTGTTTACCGGTGATCGAAGTGGAGATTGGTTATATCGTGCTCTCTTTCAGTACGGATTTGCCAACCAAGCTGAGTCGACCCATCAGGAAGACGGCCTCTGCCTCACGGATTGCTATATCGGAGCAACCATTCGATGCGCACCGCCGGGAAATAAGCCGGAGAAGGATGAATTCGAACAGTGCAGTCGATTCCTACGAGAAGAAATCGGCCTGCTCAAAAACCATCGCGTCGTGATTGCCTTGGGCAAGGTGGCCTTTGATCATTATCTCAAGACTTGTAAGGCCCTGGGCCTCATGATTCCTGCGCCTGTTCCTAAATTCGGCCATGCGGTCTTCTCTCGGCTCCCTTGGGGTGTTTGGTTATTGGGTTCGTATCACCCGAGCCAGCAGAATACGTTTACGGGAACGCTCACTCGCCCAATGTTCCACTCGGTGTTTCGGAGAGCGAGGAAAGAGATCGATTCGTTTTGAGGTTCCGAGTCGACCTCTTGCCACGCCCCTATATCGATCGACTGCTATTCTTGGCCCTTCGCCTTCCAATCGTCTAAGAACTTCTTGAGCCCGGCATCAGTCAGCGGGTGCTTGAAGAGTGATTGGAATATGCTGTAGGGCATCGTACAAATATGACCACCAGCCAAGGCGGCCTCGACGACGTGCTGAGGGTGCCGGACGCTGGCCACTAATACCAGGGTCTTGTAGTCGTAATTCGTATAGATCGTCAGAATTTGTCGGATGAGTTCCATACCGCTCGAACTGATATCGTCGAGTCGTCCAATAAAAGGTGAAACACACCAGGCACCGGCCTTGGCTGCGAGTAATGCTTGCGTGGGCGAGAAACAAAGGGTCACATTCACCCGGATTCCTTCCGTTGCCAACCGCTTCGTGGCTTTCAGACCTTCCGGGATCAGCGGACACTTGACCACGATGTTCTTGTGGATCTTGGCGAGCTCCCGACCTTCTTTCACCATGGCGTCCGCTTCGACGCTCACCACTTCGGCGCTGATCGGCCCGTCGACGATCTTACAGACCTCTTGTAACATTTCCCGGAAGCTTCGCCCTTCTTTGACGACCAGCGATGGGTTTGTTGTGACTCCATCGAGTAACCCCATGTTGGCTGCTTCTTGGATTTCCTTCACGTTGGCTGTATCGAGATAAATTTTCATGGATTGTCCCTTTCGTTGTGAAGAGATCGTAGTATCAGTATAGGTCATTGTATGAAGAACTCAACTTTGCTGCAACAAGTCGACGCGAAAGTTTGACAGGTTTTGGACTGAACGCTAAAATCCCGCCGGGGTTTGTGAAGCATAGTCGTTCATGCGCGTCTATGAGGAGGCTTACAAGATGCAACGATCGGCATGGGTACTAATGACGGCGGTCATGCTGGCAGCATGTGGGGGGAATAATCCATACCTGGAGGCGTCGCTTAAGCCCGCAGAGCTCCAGGGGAAAGACAAGAGTTGGTTTGAGAAAAATTGGGGCACTCCAGATGGCAAGGCATCTCGCTTTTTTGGAGGAGAAACCTGGACCTACTATCGCATTGCTGGGGGGAAATCAGGCCCACCATTTTTCAATTTTTCACCAAACCAGTGCCAGATCACACTCAAGTTCGATAAAGAAGAAAAGTTGTCGGATTATTCCTACTCTGGATGCTAACCTGCCCACTGACTTCTACTTCTAAAAGTAGCCGCGCATTCCTTGCTGCAGAACGAATAGTCGCGTCCCCCCACGTGTTCAATGACGGCAATTTGCCTAGGGACAAATGTATGGCATACAGGGTCCTCTATCATCTGGTCCAGATCTGGACCAGATGACTCGGTCGTACTCCCTACGACTTGCTTCTTGAACCCACGAAACATTTGCCTCAGCAGAAAATAGAGGACGGTAAGAAGGAGGAGAACGAGAATCAATCTATACATAGTGGCATCCACCATCAAGGTCCACAATCCTATGGGAGAAGTGATTGTCTGTCAAGGTTGAACCAGGTAAGGCGTATCGATGGGGGATAATATTCGAGCAATATTTATGATAGACCCAAATAGCCCATGTCTGGTAGAACCATTGGGACTATTGTCAGTGCCATCCAGTACTTCAGGAGGATTGGTTTCGGTTTTTAGGAGTGCTACATTGCCGCCATGAAGACTTGTGATAAATGCCGTGGGACGATGTTGCCGGAGCGGGCGGTGGACTTAGATGCTGGATTGGCGATCACAGTGTTTGCTTGTTTGAACTGTGGTCGCCGGAAAGCAGCTGATCAAGAACCTCGTCCTATTACTGCGCGACACTAGCCTACGTGAAATCGCCTTTATGACGTGTGGGAGGTTACCGCTGGTGCCTCCCCCTCAATTTTACTTTCCCATTTTACGTATTGCTAGAGGGGCAATGGTAACAGTATTGCCCTATCTTCAGCCAGCGCTACAGTATTCCCAGAAATGCAATACAAGCAATTGAAATGTAATTACTTGTTTGTGGACTGTTCGGCTCTTTTCTGGTCGACGATACCGATACATTGAGCTCGTATTGAGCTTTTCTGCTGGAACATCCTCATAGGCGAAGCTTTGGGATGCATCATCACATGATACTATTCACCAATACGGAGTGATAGAGGTTTGTATGGACGCGGTCAGAGAATGGTCAATGAAGACTTAGGACATCCATCATGTCATACAATCCAGGTGGTTGACGAACGATCCACCTGGCTGCCCGTAAGGCACCTCGCGCAAACGTGTCTCTGCTACTAGCTCGGTGGGTCACCTCAATCCGTTCCCCCATGCCTCCAAATAAGACGGTGTGGTCGCCGACAATATCGCCGGCTCGGATCGTCTGGATGCCGATCTCTCCTTTTGTCCGTTCCCCGATGAGCCCCTTGCGGGCATATACCCCAACGTGATTCAAGTCGCGATTGACCGAACGGGCGAGAACTTCGGCAATTCTAAGAGCGGTACCGCTGGGCGCATCTTTCTTCAGCCTGTGATGGGCCTCAATGATCTCGATGTCATAATCTTCACCGAGAGTTTTGGCCATTTCTCCCACCACCTTATACAGCAAATTGACTCCGACGCTCATATTGGGAGAAAACACACAAGGAATCTGTTTAGCCAATGCTTTGAGCTCTTCGAGCGCGGACGCTGAAAACCCGGTCGTTCCGATCACCATGGCACGGCGATATTTCACGGCCGTGTGCATATGCGCCAGAGTAGCTTCAGGGGCGGAGAAATCGATCACCACCTCGCCTCGTTCCATGAGTGTGGAGAGATCGTCCGTGATGGGAATCCCGGCATGCCCTGAGCCTGCAATCTCACCGGCATCCTCTCCCAACGCAGGGTTATCCTTCCCCTCGATTGCCCCTGCCAACATTAAAGCCGTGGAGTCTTTGATCAGAGACACGAGGCGGCAACCCATTCGACCTGCTGCACCGGCCACAATAACTTTGATCATTGTATCGTCCACCTTGTGTATCGAGAAGGTCAGATCAACTGCATCTCTTTCAAGACGCGGGACAATTTCTCACGCGTGTCTTGCGCCATTGGACAGAGCGGCAAACGAAGTTCCGGATCGATTTTATGCATCATGCCCAGGGCTTCTTTGACGGGAATCGGATTTGTTTCGTAGAACAATGCCGCGAAGAGTGGGGAGAGTTTAAAATGAATTCGTTGGGCCTCCGCGACGTTTCCTTTGATGAAAGAATTCACGAGTGCAGCCATGTCAGCAGGAACAATGTTAGCCGTCACAGTAATCACGCCTTTGCCCCCAACGGCCATCATCGGGAGGGTGAGGGAATCATCCCCAGCCAGCATAGTTAATCGATCACCGCACATCTGGACGATATCCGATGCTTGCTGGACCGATCCGCTTCCTTCTTTGACTCCAACGACGGTCTGGATTACTGAAAGTCGAGCGATCGTCACGGGCAACATATTGACCCCGGTGCGGCCCGGGATGTTATAGAGTACCAATGGAAGATCTACGGCATCGGCGATTGCTTTGTAATGTCGATAGAGCCCTTCTTGGGTGGGTTTGTTGTAGTAGGGTGTAATCAACAAAGCCCCATCAGCACCGGCTTGTTTGGCATGTTTCGTGAGCGCGATGGCTTCATCGGTGCTGTTCGAGCCGGTTCCCGCGATGACCGGTACGCGTCGACGAACTACTTCCACCGTCAATTCGATGACTCGATTATGTTCCTCATGGGAAAGCGTGGCCGATTCCCCGGTCGTTCCGCAAGGGACAATCCCGTTTGTGCCGTTGGCAATCTGCCATTCGATGAGGTCGGCGAACGCTCGCTCGTCGACTTTCCCTTTTCGAAACGGCGTGACGATGGCGACAAGGGAACCGGTAAACATACTCACTCCTATTTGTTCAAGAATGCAGGGATGGTCTCACCTTTTATGAGATCATCGTATGTCTCACGCTCACGAATGACGTGGAACTCTCCACCAGTGACGAGCACTTCCGGAACACGAGGACGCGAGTTGTAATTCGACGCCATGACAAACCCATAGGCGCCGGCACTCATGACGGCCAACAACTCACCCGGTTTGACACCGGGCAACGATCGATCCTTGGCGAGAAAGTCACCTGATTCACAGACCGGTCCCACAATATCCATCGTTTGCTTGGTGCGCTGTCCGGCCGCTTCAGCCACTGGACGGATCTCGTGGTACGCGCCATAGAGACTTGGTCGAATCAGATCATTCATGGCGGCGTCGACGATGCCGAAGTGCTTCCTCTCACCGGCCTTCCCATAGGACGCCTTTGTGACGAGGATGCCGGCGTTGCCGACGATCCCCCTCCCGGGTTCCATCACGAGCGTCATCCCCAAA
>CAZOHW010000251.1:0-6591 GCA_964579525.1 uncultured Nitrospira sp.
GGAACGCGCCCTGGCGGCGTGGGTCGACTGGTACAATACAAGCTATTTGCATTCGACGCTCGGGTATCGGACGCCCTGTCAAGTCGAACAACAACATCTCAGCCACAGCACTCAGTTCGTGGCCGCTTGATAAATGGGGAGCACTACAGCCATTGGATCCACCACGAATTTCTTCGGCATTCCCGGGTTGGCCGACCGCGCGCTCACCATGAAATCACTGAATGACGCAATTGTACTGCGCAACCATCTCATTGCGAATCTTGAGGAAGCCGACTTTGAGTGTGGCGCATCTCTTCGTGCACCATTACTGAATTTCGTCGTGGCCGGCGGCGGTTTCGCGGGAGTCGAAACCATCGCCAGCCATGAATGACTTTCTCCGGGAGGCGGTGCGATTCTTTCCGCATCTTCGGAGCGACATGCTGCGGGTTATTCTGGTCAGTTCGGGACGGTCATTTTGCCGGAACTCGGAGAGAAGCTCGGTACCTACGCTCAACGAAAACTCACGGAGCAGCAGGTAGAGGTCCATTCCAACTGTAAAGTCATCGCTGTCACTGACAACGACGTCACGCTCAGCGATGGGACAAAGGTGCCGACGAATACGCTGGTCTGGACCGCTGGGATCAGCCCGCATGTACTCTTAGATACGTTGCCCTGCCCAAAAACGAAAGGTCGGATCCTCGTCAACCAGTACCTGGAAGTATCGGGGTGGCCAGGTCTATGGGCCTTGGGTGATTGTGCGCTCGTACCGGATCCCAAGACTGGAGAATTCCACCCTCCGACCGCACAACACGCGCTGCGTGAAGGACGGGTGGCGGCACGGAATATCCTTGCCACCATACAAGGTGACCGAATGAAACCGTTCGTCTACTCAATGCTCGGACTCTTGGCTCCCATCGGGAAGCGGACAGGCGTCGCCAACGTTCTTGGCGTGAACTTTTCAGGCTTCATTGCCTGGTGATTGTGGCGGACGATTTACTTGTTCAAACTGCCTCGTTTTGAAAAAAAAGTGCTCGTCGCATTGAACTGGACCCTGGATGTATTATTTTCAAAGGATCTGGTCCACTTTCGAACGACGCGGTCACGTACACCGCTTCCACCGGTGGACGAATTGATGAAACCCGTATAACCGATGCTCGTCGCCGGCGCGGCGTTGCCGGCGGCAACCACAACATCAGAACGATAAACCAACAGCAGAAAGCGTCTGCTACCAATCTGACCTCACAAAAATGCGACAATTTCACCTAGTCCTAGCCGCGAGTGTGGTCTGGCCGATGCCGAATCCACTAACCTTGTAAGCATCGGTCTGCTACAAGGCCATCACATCCTCTGCACGTCCATCCCGCCTCTCACATGATGATTTATACATTCTTTATAGGAACACCCTCGCTTCACTATCGAGCCTTTATGGAACAATCGGATAGTCTGTGCTCATGAAACACAGCATCCATGCAGGAGTCACAGCTGTGGAGGGCTCGTCACCTGCGGTTTGCTTGGACCTGCTGGTCCGGCAGAACGAACGGCGCGACTTCCCGACTATGCTTCACTCTTCGAATCCAAAAGGAAGCCCCCTCATTTATTAATAGTGGATGTCCTATGTCCAGGATGTTTCTCCAATTCCCCCGGCGTCTGCGCGGATGGCGCTTTCTCCTGCTGAATCTCGTGCTCGGTATGGGGCACATGGTGGTGCTGTTCAATGCCGGGTCCTATGTCGCGCTATTGCCTCATGCTGCCAGCGACCTCGGAGGAGTCTCGCCGAGCTTCGGGGCCTGGGCCCAAACCGATTTCATGATCGCGTTGGCCCTAGGGTTTCCCATCGGCCGGTGGCTGGCATTTCGGGCCGGTGATTATCGCCTGTTTGTCGTCGCCTTTGTCGCGTTTGCGGGAGTGTCGTATCTCTGCGCCATCAGCCAGACGCTCTGGTTGTTTTTACCGGCGCGCGTGCTGCTCGGGCTGGTCGGTGGTATCACGCTCCCTCTTGGGCAGGCCCTGTGGCTGAACGAATACCCTGATCGACTTAAATCGTTGGGGTTGGGGGGGTGGGGGCTGATCACGATCATGCCGTTCGCCATTGGTATGGCTGCAGGGGGATGGATCGCCGACGAACTCGGATGGCGATATCTGTTTTCTTTGAATATCCCGTTTGCACTGGCTATCGCCGGTGTCACCGGAGCATTGCTGTATGGTCGGGGATTCGAGCATCGCCGTATCCGTTTTGACTTCGTCGGGTTTGCCCTCCTGGCCCTGATTCTCGGGGGGATCCAGACGTTGTTGAATATGGGTAATGATTTTGACTGGCTCGACTCGCCGTTTCTCCGTAGCGTCCTAGTCGTAGTGGTGGTAGCGCTGATCAGCTTTGTGGTGTGGGAGTTAGGTACTCGTCATCCTGCGGTGAACCTCCGGCTGTTTGCACACCGTAATTTCGCGATCGGAGTGATTTGCCTGACAGTCGGCTTCCTCTCGATCCAGGGGCTGCTCGCCTTGTTCGTTGTCCAGCTTCAGCTCTTGATGGGCTATTCGTCCTTTCTGGCGGGCATGGTGTTTCTGCCTATGCTCCTGTTGGGCGTACCCGCGGCCATGGTCATGCATGAGCTATGCAAACGAGTAGATGCACGGCTGCTCGCCTGTCTCAACTGTCTTGGGTTCGCCAGCACCTTCTATTGGATCGGTTTGTTTGATGACCGGCACTCCTATGACCAGATCTTCTGGCCCATGATGCTCGAGGGACTATTCCTCGGTTCATTTTTCACGTCGTTGACTGTCCTGACCATGCATGGGTTGTCGGGAGCGCTGAAGGGGCGGGCCGCTGAATTGGCAGCGCTGCTGCGCATCGCGGCCGGGGCCATCGGGATCAGCATTCAAGGAATTGTGCTCTTTCGACGCATCCACTTCCATCAACTTCACTTGGCCGATCATTTTGGGGGCCGAGCGTCCGTGTCGTTCAATGGGCTGGAGCAACTCTCCGCCAAGTTGGGAGGCGCGGGCCTTGATCCTGCCATGGTCATGGGTAAGCTTGCAGCGACGATCAAACAATCGGCTGCCATTCTGGGAATGAACGATGCGTTTCTTATGGCCAGTTATACGTTTATGGGACTCGCGGGACTCGTATGGCTGGCCAATCCCACCCATCTCCCCTTGCAATCAACTGCGCAAGAAGAGTTACCGGAAATGCTCGGGAAGGAAATGAGGGAGAAGGTACCGTGACATTTCATCTCCTCATGATACAGCGGTTGCCGTCCGAGCTCGCAATCATCCTCCTGCTCTTCTTCGCGGGTTGTGCCTGGATTCCGAAAGGCGATCCACCGGCCGAGTATCTCGAGGCACCGGAAATGACAGAGACCCTGGTCGAGGTGACGAGTCGTCTCCAGCAGTGGCCCGAGGATCGGTGGTGGGAACAATTCGATAATCAAGAGCTGAATGAGTTGATGGAAACGGCGCTCAAGGATCATCCGGGACTGAAGCAGGCCACTGCACGACTGCATCAAGCGGAAGCACTTGTGAAGGTCGAAGGCGCGCGGCTCCTGCCGTTCTTGGAAGCAGACGCATCGCTTACCCATGAACGTATCTCGCAGCGCGGGTTGTTTGCCACGCTGAATAATGAAGTCGCGGGGGCCAGGGTGATGATAGGGATGATCAACCCATTGAGCTTTCGGTATGAATTCGATTTCTGGGGAAAGAACCGAGCCATGCTCGAAGCATCCTTAGGACATGCGGCCGCTGAGGAAGCAGAACGAGCTGAGGTGCGTCTCCGGCTAACGACCGGCATCGCGCGCGCATACTTCCGAGGGCAGGCGCTCCAGCAGCAGCTCACTATCGTGAAAACCATTGTCAGTATCCGCCGTGGTCTGCAGAAGCTTGCGGAGACCCGGTATCGCCTCGGATTGGATAATGATCAACCGGTGAAAATCGCCGTGGCTGAGTATGAGGCAGCCTTCAAAAGACAAGCCGCCGTCCGTGATCAGCTGGAAGTGCAGCGTCATTTGCTCGCGCGGTTGACGGGAAAGGGACCTGATGAATCACTCTCCCTGTTTGCGAAAGCGGTAGTGGTCATTCCCGATCGAATTACAGCACCTGATCATCTTTCAATCGGGCTACTGGTTCATCGGCCCGACATGGCCGCTGCTCTCTATCGAGCCCACGCCGCATCGCGGATGGTCAAGGTCGCTAAGACACAATTTTATCCTACGATTGATTTGGTGGGGTTCGTGGGATTCAACGCGCTGACGTTGTCGAAGGGTGCAGACAAACTGGCCAATTTCCTGTTCAGCGGCCAAAGCTTCTCGTATGGACTGGTTCCGGGTCTGCGCGTGCCGTTGTTCGAAGGTGGTCGACTGCGAGGAGAATTGGGTGCTCAACGGGCGCAATATGATGCGGCCGTGGAATTATATAACGACACCTTGTTGAACGCCATGCGAGAAGTAGCCGACAGTTTGAGCGCCTGGCAAACGACCAACGAGATAATGGCATCGCATAAGCGGCGACTGGCCTCATTGGGCGAAGACTGGCGTCTGGCGAAGATCCGAGTCGTTAACGGCCTCGACGACGATCGCGAGGTCTTGCTTCATCGGCATCCGGTGCTTGAGCAGGAGTATGCATTACGGGCGCTCGAAAGCGATCAACTGGTTGCGGCGATCGATCTCATCGAATCGCTGGGCGGGGGCTATCACAACCCGGATCTTCTTGAACAACGACCGAAGTGAAACCGGAGTTAATACGTATGGCTACTACCACGACCTCGGCGTCACCAAGTCCACCATCTGCTGCAGGCTCGCCGAAAATGCACCGCCAGGCTATTCGTGCGCGCCGGAATCGTCGGTTGTTCATTGTCGCCGTTCTGGTCCTGCTCACCTTCATCGGTTATTTCCTCTACTGGATGACATACGACCGATTTTGGGTCCGGACCGATAACGCCTATGTGACCGGTAATCTGGTTCCTGTCACGGCCCAAGCGTCAGGCATCATCACACAGGTCCTGGTCGAGGAGACGCAGTTCGTGAACAGCGGCGACCTCTTGATCCGTCTAGATGAACATCAAGCCTATGCCGCATTAGGCCGCGCCAAGGGACGGCTTGGAGAAGAGGTGCGACGCATCGCGGCCCTGTTTATGACGCGAACGCAGTTGGCGGAAAAATTGACGTCGCGAAATGCCCGTTTGGATCTTGCGCGGCACGACATGGGCCGTTATCTGGCTGCATCGCCAAGCGGAGCAATTTCCAAGCAGATTGTCCAGAATACAATGGATAAAGTTCTTGCTTTGACTGCGGAGGTCCGTGAGACGCAGGCTGAACTCGATACGCTCGATGCGCAGATCGGAGGAACCACGGTCAAGGCGCATCCTGCCGTTGATCTGGCAAAATACCAACTCATCGAAGCACACTTGGAGTATGCGCGCCAACAGATTCGAGCCCCGGTGTCCGGGTACGTGGCCAAGCGAAGAGGACAGGTCGGGGATCGCGTACATCCCGGCACTCCGCTCATGACTATCGTTCCACTGGATCATCTGTGGGTCGAGGCGAACCTGAGGGAAACGGAGCTTGAACATGTACGGCCTGGGCAACTTGCGTTGGTTAATGTCAATCTCTACGGATCGAAGCACATCTTTCATGGCAGTGTCGAGGGTTTAGTGCCTGGCAGCGGAAGTCCGTTTGCCTTGCTCCCGCCGGATAATTCCACCGGGAACTTTATTCACATCGTCGAGCGCGTTCCGGTACGTATCGCGTTGCCGGCAGACGAGCTTCGAGAACATCCCATCCGGCCAGGGTTATCGACCACTACGCACATCAATATTGCCGAGACCGGTCAGTCCGTCTGGTCGTCGTTCGCGACGCCGTCCACGCCGGAATATGAGACAGATGTCTATGCCAATGAACTCCCGACTGCGGAAGCTCTAGCCCAAGACGTCCTGACGAAGAATATGGTTCTAAACCAGGGACAAGCCGAGAAGCCTGAAATGAGAGAGGCCGAGCCTCATTCCCACGGCACAGTCGAAGTGCCTGAGAGACGCCATCCCCCTGACAACCGAATCGGCCTGCCCGCAAGAGGGCGTGGTCCAGTATTTCAGACCCATTAGTGGCCGCCATCAGAATGACGGCGATGCGAGGATCGAAGGCGTCATATCGATCATTGCTTCTGGTGGGATCCACGTCAGAAGCATGGACATGATCGCACATATCTCCTCGCAGATTTTCTAACTCAGAAAGAAGGTTACGGGAAATTTATAGCTGAGTTCATAGAGCAGCTTATCCTCTTCCTCTTCGCGCCTTCAGCAAAACTTTGTGGTTTCTGGGGTTCACTCTTAGTATCAGCCATAACAATTTCCTTCAGCTAGTTGTTGCAAAATAAATTCGTCTCGACTAGCGTATACATCTGCTCGTTGTCGCTGGTGCCGACATTCTGGCTTTCCTCCTCGGTAAGGCTATAGCCAGAATTGCATCCACACTGAGTCGCGCCGCTCCCTTTGGCTCGTGACTCCCCTATTCAAGCTGTTAGGCGGGATAGCAAAATGCCCTTGGTGCGACCCCAGACTTTCAGGTTACTGCAAGATAATTGGGGTCATGCAAGATAATTGGGGTCAGATCTTGTACCTTG
This sequence comes from uncultured Nitrospira sp., assembly GCA_964579525.1. Taxonomy (GTDB): domain Bacteria; phylum Nitrospirota; class Nitrospiria; order Nitrospirales; family Nitrospiraceae; genus Nitrospira_D. Next base: position 6,586 of record CAZOHW010000251.1, read on the forward strand.
CATGAC
>CAZOHW010000252.1:0-6580 GCA_964579525.1 uncultured Nitrospira sp.
GCGGCATACTATCGTTATCGAGGCCATACAACATCGGCTTAAAGTCGTAAGTTGTGAGTGTTTAGTGTTGAGTTCGAACTCAACATTCACAACTAAGAACTCAAAACTCGTCGCGTATAGCGACATTTCACGAGATACGAACAACGAGATACCAACGATGAGCAGCAAGAAGCCATTCGATCAGAGTTGCCCCTTGCCAATCTCTGCGAAGACAGTACAGCTGGCGCACGGTGGCGGTGGTCGGCTCATGCAGGAACTTATTCAAACCGTCTTCGTGCGAGCCTTTCATAATCCCTTGCTGGGCCCCCTGCACGACGGTGCCGCCTGGCCTGTAGAAAAAGGCACACTCGCCTTCACAACTGATTCCTACGTGGTAAGGCCACTATTTTTCCCGGGCGGTGATATTGGAAGTTTAGCGATCCATGGCACGATCAACGATCTCGCCATGTGCGGCGCCAAACCGCTGTATCTCAGTGCAGGATTCATTCTGGAAGAAGGGTTGAGTTTGGACGTACTTCATCAAGTCGTGAATTCGATGGCCAAAGCAGCGCAGGCAGCCGGAGTCTCGATCGTCACGGGCGATACGAAAGTCGTGGACCGGGGCAAGGGGGATGGTATTTTCATCAATACGTCCGGCGTCGGTCTGGTGCCGAATGGGGTTCGTGTGTTGCCGACGTTGATCCGACCGGGCGATGCAATCCTGGTCAGTGGCGACCTCGGATCTCACGGTGTGGCCGTGCTCAGTGTGCGGGAAGGTCTGACGTTCGATGGCAGCGTCGAAAGCGACTCAGCGCCGTTGCATCACATCGTCGCCGATCTGATCGAGAGCGGTATCGAATTGCATTGCCTACGTGATCTCACTCGCGGCGGCATGGCCAGCGTGCTGAATGAACTGGCCATGGCGGCGAAGGTCGGTATAATGGTAGAGGAGTCTGCCATTCCTGTGAATGAACCGGTGCGTGGAGCCTGCGAGCTACTGGGACTCGATCCACTATATGTGGCAAACGAAGGACGTTTCGTCGCGATCGTCCCCGCGTCGCAGGCTGAGACGGCGCTCGCCGTGATGAAGCGGCACAAGACCGCATGTCAGGCTGCCCACATCGGCATCGTCACGGATCGCGATCCTCCCATGGTTGTCCTGCAGACGATCATGGGCACGCACCGTGTACTCGACCTCTTGTCGGGCGAACAACTCCCTCGAATTTGCTAAGCGTGCATCAATGTCGAATTGCAAAATACGTACGAACGTCTCAGCTGCCCTGCACACACCTCTGTGGCTCAATAGGGGTTCATTGCACTCACACGATAGGTCGTGCGTTGACTCAATCATGCTCGCGCACAGCTCCTCGGTTCATCGCGACCTTCTCGCCCGACCGTCATAATGACCGTACCTGGACAGAATGAGCAGGGCGCACAGAGGACGATGTGTCTACTTACCTCGGAACCAGAATGTGAGCTGCCCCCTCTGCAAGTCGTCAATTCAAGACAAACGTGACTTTCAGATCCACGCGATAGACGGAAACCTTGTTGTTTTCAACCACGACATGTTGCTCCTTCACCCAGGCTGACTTGATACCATGAATTGTCTTGGATGCTTTGGCGATTCCTTGGACGACGGCATCTTCAAAACTCACGGATGATTCGGCACTGATCTCGATGATTTTGGCCACAGACATGGGTATTCTCCTTTCCTGCCAAGAGCTCAGGCTCGAGGCGTGGTTGATCGTTACTCAATTAAGTGAATAGATGACCGCAAGGTCCAGGCCAGACCACGTTGGATGACGCCGCTTGGTATTTCAGCGATATCTCAGGCATTATGAGAGATGCGAAACAGAACAATGTGTAGGACTGAGGAACTCTGCTACAGATCGGATATACGGAACTGGGGAAAAAGTGCGCAACTGTCGCGCTGGACACGCTCAGATGCAATAGGGATAGACCTAGGTGACGGCAACCACGTAGAATGTGGTCCGTTCCTCACCATGACCTATAACCGTCGACCAAGGCACGACCGTCTGCTATGAAACACGATACACCGTCATCATCCGTCGCCCCCTCAGTTCATGGGTTTTCTCCAGGCTTTGCTACGCTGGGTTTGGAAGCGCGGTTACTCGCGACGTTGGATCAACTGGGCTATGAGGAGCCGACGCCCATCCAGCGAGAAGCCATTCCACCGTTGCTGGCAGGGAAGGACGTACTGGGGCAAGCTGCGACCGGCACCGGAAAGACCGCCGCGTTTACCTTGCCGTTGTTGCAACGGTTAGCGCAGGGGCCCAAAGCCCACCCCGCTGCGCTGATTCTCGTGCCTACTCGTGAGCTCGCGATTCAAGTCGGAACGGCGGTGCAGCGCTATGGGAAGGAACTGCGCACGAGCGTCTTGGCGGTCTATGGTGGGCAAGCCATGGGTCCTCAGTTCCAGGCACTGAAGCGTGGGGTGGATGTCGTGGTCGCCACGCCGGGACGCGCCCTTGATCATATTCGCCGGCAGACCTTGAAGCTCGCACAGGTTCAGGTCGTCGTGTTAGACGAAGCCGACGAGATGCTCGATATGGGGTTCGCCGAGGATCTCGACGCCATTTTGGAACAGACACCGGCGACGAAACAGACGGCGCTCTTTTCCGCGACCATGCCGCCGCGCATCAAGTCGATCGCGCATCGGCATCTCAAGCATCCGGTCGAAATCACCATCGCGAAAGAACCGGTCAAAGCCGGGACTGCCCCACGTGTTCAGCAGACGGCCTATGTCGTGGCCAGGCCCTATCGAGGCGCCGCCCTTGCCCGTGTGTTGGACATGGCCGGCGCGAAATCCACCCTTGTGTTTTGCCGAACGCGAGTGGAGGTGGACGAAGTCACGTCCATGCTGAACGGCCGAGGCTATCGCGCTGAGGCGATTCACGGCGGGATGAGTCAACCCCAACGCGATCGCGTCATGCAGGCCTTCCGTACCGGGCAGACTGAGTTACTCGTGGCCACGGATGTGGCCGCCCGCGGGTTGGATATTCCCAGTGTGTCGCATGTCATCAATTTCGAGTTGCCTTCTTCCGCAGAGGTCTATGTCCATCGTATTGGGAGAACAGGACGAGCCGGGCGAGAGGGGTCGGCCATCACGATTCTGGACCCGCGCGAGGAACGGTTGTTACGAAGTATAGAACAGCTTACCAAAGCGAAGGTGACGGTGGCGCCTGTTCCGTCGGTGGCTGATCTGCTGGCCAAACGTCTTGAGCGCACAAGAGCCACAGTGCAAGAAGCAATGCAGGCGGAAGATCTCGACGGATTTCGAGGCATGGTCGAAACGATGGCGAGGTCGAGCGATCCAATCACGATCGCCACTGCCGCCATGAAGCTGATCTTTCGTGCCCAGGGTGGGGAGCGCACGGAGCAAGACATCCCATCTGTGCCAGTGAGGCAACCAGAGTCTTATCGATCTCTTCCGAGGTCGGGAGGACGGCCAGGTGACCGTGATACGCTTCCGAGACCGGGGAGCCGACCACCGGTGGGAAGGCCTGGTCGCGGTGGGCGGATGGCGGGAATGGCGCGAATCTATATCGGAGCTGGATTGTCCGCCGGCATCAAGCCCGGCGATTTGGTCGGTGCCATTGCCAACGAAGCAAAAATGAACTCCAAGGTCCTCGGTGGTATCGAAGTTCTTGATCGGTTTTCCCTCGTCGAAGTGCCGGAGGCGATGGCATCAAAGATCATCGACGTGCTTGGGCGGACCAGGATCAAAGGGCAAAAAGTGGTTGTGCGGTTATTCCGGGAATGATCGGTTGTCCATGAGTACTGATCCCCACTGAGCGACCATTCCGTCAGCGAGCCTATTGCGGTAGATTTGGCGCGCCCTGCCAGAGCATTTCGTAGCCCAGTTCCTTGGTGTCGGAACAGAGCTTCGCTAAATTCGAAAATTTCTCCGTGAAGAGTGCGTTGGCATGCGACCGTTCGTGCGCCTCGAACGAATGCCAGTATGTGACGATGACATAATGGGCGTTGGTGGTTTGGGAGTCTGTGACCGATCCCTGATCGGAGATGAATCCCGAGAACTTGAACACCTGGCCCCCCAGAAACCCTCCCTTCTCCCCACCGTAGGTCTCTTTCACGACCATGCAGAGTTCCCCAACGACTACCTCCACGTCGTCAAAACTGACCCCGGGTTTGAGCATCACGGTATTGAAGAGCATCTTCGCGCCGAAGGGCACAGTGATCGGGCCGAACATAGTATCCTCCTTCATGGAACCGATATCTCAATGTTGCTGCTGAAAGACTATCACACTTGGGCTGAGATGACCTGTGAGCCGCTCGATGAGATTCCAATATAGAGTTCTCCCGTGGACATGTCAGGTTGCCTCGCTTCACCGTGAACCTTTTTGAGATGACAAACACTATACTCAACGGTTTTGTCTGACATGTACTCGTATACTGTGGATGCTTCGTGTGATGGCGGTGTTCGACAAACAAGTCTCATGTCAATTGCCCGAAATCTCCCTCTGCCCCGGTGAATGCCGAGACATCTCCTAATGACATAAATGTGGAATCCGTTTGACGGATCTCGCATTCTGTTGAATGGTAGGTGGCATTGTCGCTGTACCATTATCTTCCTGCTTGCAAAAGGAGACGAGGCCATGAACCAGACAAGAGAAAAAATTATGGAGGTGGTGGTTCGGTCGCCTGGGTGTGTGTTTGAAGACATCGTGCAACATTGTCCCGATCTGACGTGGAACCAGGTGTTCAGCGAGCTCGATCTGTTGAGCCGGGAAGGATTGGTTCGACTGACAAAGAAAGGCCCCGCCCTCTACGCTGTTTCCAGCGTCGTGGTTGCCACCTCTGGCATGTGAGTATATTTCGAATCTCTATTTGCCTGACTACGCAAAGTCATCAGCGACTTACGCGCGATTACGAGATAAGTCTTGAATACTAACTATTATCGTGCGGTTTCCCCTACCCATAGGGCCCATTGAATCTGGTCGAACGAGGCTCGGGTCAACGGCTGAATCAACCCACTTGACAGTGGCATTCACGGGGAATAAATTTGGGCCGTTCAAAGTCCCAAAGAGCCGTGGGGCCACATCGTGGGTTGACATCAACGCCTGGTGGTGTCATTCGTACCGGTTTTGCCCAGGGGAAAGGATGTCTGCCGGTCTCAAATCTTGGGAAGCGTGCTGTGGTGTCCAACTTCTGTTGTTTGTCCTCAACGGGTCTAAACGAAAGGAGTCGCCATGGATAGTACCTTCTTAATGTTTTTGGTCGTCATGCTGGTGATCTTCATCGGCGGCATCGTTATCTACAAGAAGAGCGTCTAACTCAAGCGAGGGTTCCCGTTTGTAGGGACAGGAATACGAGTAAACCTTCCTGCCGGTCAGGACGGCTTTCGTTTGTCATGCAAGGAAGCCCTCTGCCTTGATGGATGAGGAATCTCTCGTGTGAGGGTGGCAGGAGCGGTCTGTCTCTCGAGCTCTGACGAATGGTGAGCTCAGGGTGGGTGGTCTGTCTGGTTGATTCCACACCACACTGGACGGCCCACTTAGTTCGGTCCTTCTCTTTCAAGAGTAGGGCGCTGAGCCAGAGCCAGATCTGGTTACGATCAACTATTCTCGAATCGCCTTCGCCCGCTTTTGCAGATAGGCATTGCGAACTGCGGCGTAGAGATCCAACGTAGACTCTTCCACACCCTGAAACTTTTCAAGGTTGAGAGAACGCTCATTGACGACCTCAGTCGCACGCGCACCAATCGATATGGCGTATGTGGCCGCCTGCTCATGTACAGAGACCACAGTCGGAATGGCCTCGCTATTGTGCCAGACCGGTAGGATCAGCCAGTAAATCGGATTGAGGACGGTGTCTCCGACATACCCTGCAAGATCCCGAACGGTGTACGGCCCTAGCAGTGGCACCATGAGATAGGGGCCGGGTGGAACTCCATAAAATCCGAGCGTCTGTCCAAGGTCTTCTTCCGGCGTCGTCAGCTTGAAGTAGCGTTGGGCCACATCGAAAAATCCCCCGATCCCAACCGTCGTATTGACGAGAAAGCGCCCGACTTCAATCCCAGCGCCTTTGAATTTTCCCTGAAACACATTGTTCAGGAATCGCGGAGTGACCCGACTATTGTAAAAGATGTTGCTGACGCCGACCTGGACGATGTTCGGCACGACGTAGTTGTATCCCTTCGCGACCGGCTTCAGGATCCATCGATCAAGGTTCCAGTTGAAGTCGAAGACCTTGGAGTTGAGCGATTCCCACGGGTCATACTCCTCAACTGTTTCCTCACCGGATTTGGCAAAGGGATCGAGCAGTTCCTCAGGAGACGCGTCGCGCGCCGACATGGCTGATGGGGTCGTTTGGTGGGACACATCGGCAAGAAGACTTGGCGATGCGTCTTTGTTCAGGGAGGAGGTGGAGTCCGTCGCGCCTGCTTGAACGGCGCAACCGAACAGTACGATCAATGAAACGGTAAGGACGAGCCTATATTCGAGTCCCCTAAAGCCGACCGGCCTCCACTCAACTGTTGTCCTCATGCTTCCAGTCACCCTCTTGAGATTAGAACCTATCTCAAAATAGTTGACGGCCTAAACCTTCCGCTCTATAAGTC